>LFSY01000019.1 GCA_001512865.1 Rikenellaceae bacterium DTU002
AATGTTGCGGCGGATAAACCGGCATCTTACTTAAAGGCCATTTCGCTCAATCCCGGACCGTCCAGGGCCAGCTGCCCGAAATAGTCCGGGACTTTTCTTCCCTGCAACTGATCCACATACAATTTGGCCAGATACTGCGACAGCATGAATCCGTGTCCGCGCATTCCCAGGAATAAACCCCTGGCAGGATCTACTATGTACCTGGGTTCCGTATAATAACCGCTCCAGAATGCCTGGAATCCTACGCTGGCAAGCCGCGGTATCCATTGAATAAAGACTTCCGATACAATATTCAGAAAATCTTCCGTATTGACTTTCAGATTTTTTCCTGCCTCCTGCATATCGGTAAGAGGCGATGCACACCCTATGATCTGTCCGGTATCGGCCAGCTGCTGTCCGTAAACGGCCGAAAAACCTTTGTATTTTCGACGGTCAATGAGCATGTCCAGGGCTTTCCCGTCCTTGCCTAGCAATGGCATTCTTTTAGTAATGAAAGCCTGGTGTCTTACGGGGTAAATCCCCGTTATAAACCCGAGTTTCCGGGCAAATTCCTCCCCGTTGTGCCCGAGGGCGTTTATGAAAAGTTTTGTCCGGAACATCCTGTACCTGTTTTTGTCGTCCAGCACCAGAACATAATAGGTGTCTCCCTGTTTTTCCACATCCATGACGCGTGTCTGTTCCAGAATGCGCCCACCGCGGATCGTTCCCAGGTGCCTTAGCAGATCCAGCGTTTTTCCCGGATTGGCCTGCCAGCAGTTGTTGGTGATCAGGGCATGCGAGTACACAGCCGCGTGCTCGTTGAACGCCGGTGATACCTCCTTCCGGAAATCCCTGGCATCGACCATACTTGCATCGGACCACGCTTTAGATGCCTCCAGCGAGCGGTACGTAAGGTCATCGTGTACAAAATTGACATAACGTGAGGGATGAAAGTCAATGTTGCCGATACTGTCCAGTTCCCGGAAGATCTCCAGGTTCCGGGAAGATATATCGGCAAGGGCGGGCAGGCTGAATGCCGGACGGCCCCCCGCGATGTTCCTCCAGGAACTGCCCCTGTCGTTGTTGGCCATGACGGGCCTGAAACCTTCCCCTGCAAGATATCTGAACAGGGCACTTCCGGCAATTCCCCCACCTGCGATGAAGGCTCCGGTTTCCTCACTCCCGGCACCGCTTTTCACCCCCTCGGGCAATACAGTTACCTGTCTCTGGGCGGAAGGATACATTTCCCCCATTTGCACCAGGTTGGCCATCGGTCCGCGGGGGGTAAGTTCCGAGATCACCTGTATGCCGTAATTCTTCAGGGTCTGTACCGCTCTGGGCATACACCTGGAGCCCCTGCAGGCACCCATTCCCATACGTGAGATATGCTTGAGCTCATCTGCGGTAATGGATGTCCTGTCGCCGATAAGCCTTAGGATATCCTCCAGTGACACATCTTCACAATGACACAGAAATGTTTTTCCCTTTTCCGACGTCAGCGTCTCTTTCATCTGAACCGGCGCAGGATAATCCTCCTTAACAATAAAGCCTCTCAATTCGGTCATTTCGGCGAGGGTGCCTCCCGTTACCTGTATCCTGGCCACATTCGTCTTGTTGGGCCTTTTTAAAAGTTTATCCAGGATCCCCTCCGCTCTCTTTTGTCCGGAATTGTCCACCAGGAAAACTTCGGCCCCTTCCCTGACTTCATACTCGACCGGAAGGAACAGGAAGTTACGGGCCGGATCATATCCGAAAATGGCCAGGCCGGGACACTGGCTCACACAGGCCATACAGCCTATACACTTGTCATAATCCACACAGGGCACAGCAGAGGTGGATGTTTTGGAAATGGCCCCGTATTTACAGGCGAAGGTGCAGGGGTTGCACGCAAATCCGTACAGGCAGTCGATCAGGACAAAAGGTTTATCTTTCATCCTGGCCTCGGCGGGCAAAGCGGGGGTGTCCAGGATCCTCACCGGGTGTTGCTGTGAATCTATATATTCTTTAGATACGGCAAGATAATCATCGTATTTCACCCGCAATCCCATTTGCTGCATGATCTCACAGGCACATTGTTTTCCTCTCAGAACCGCCGAGGTCCCTTCTCCTATGCGTATGGCATCCCCCACTCCGTGGCATCTGAACCCGAACACTTCCCGACCCTTGAGCAACAATTGGTCATCCGGAATCAGACCGGTGCATATATTGATGGTGTCTATGCCCTCCAGTCGTTTCTCCGTTCCCGGGATGACTTTGAAATTTTCGCATGCCGCGATCACGGCACCTGTAATGCCCGTATTGTCGCTGTTGGGTATCGCTTCCAAAAGCATGTGGGATGTTATGATGGGAATCCCCAGCCGTCTTACGCGGTTTGCCTGTACGGGAAATCCGCCCTCTACGGGCATGGCCTCAATGATGGCTTTCACCCTGGCTCCCGCCTGCACGGCCTGATAAGAAGTGAGGTATCCGATATTACCGGCACCTATGGTCAGAATATTCTTGCCAAGCAACGTGAGCTCACTGTTCATCATTCTTTGAAACACGGCCGCAGTATACACCCCGGGTACGTCATCGTTCCTGAATGCAGGCATAAAAGGAACGGCTCCGGCGGCTATTACCAGGTATTCGGCATCAACATAAAAAATCTCCTGGGTTTCAATGTTTTTAACGGCCAGTCTCTTGTTGTCAAAAACATCCCAGACCGTACTGTTGAGCAATATCCCCGTGTGGTTCTGACCGGCAAGGCTTGCTGCGATCTCGAACCCCCTCATCCCTCCAAAACGTTTTTCTTTCTCAAAGAAAAAAAACTGGTGGGTCTGCATATTGAACTGACCTCCAATTCGGGTATTGTTGTCAATGACCAGATTGGGGATCCCGGCCCGGTCCAGTTCCTCCCGGACGGCCAGTCCTGCGGGTCCTGCTCCAACGATCGCCACAACGGTTTTATAAACGGTTATGGCACCCGGTTGCGGTATGGCTTCTTCCTGAGAAAGGAAGCCGTCGGGGATCCTTCTTACCTCCTTTACCCGGTCTACTTTAGTGATGCAGATCCTGCGCACCTTACCGTCAACAAGCATTTCACAGGCACCGCACTTCCCGATACCACAGGAGAGACTCCTGTTTCTGTGTTCCAGGCTGTGCTTGTGGACCAGCAAACCGGCCTGATGCAAAGCCGCGGCAATCGTAAAACCTTTTTGACCATAGACTGTTTGACCTTCAAAAGAAAATGCAATTTTATCCTCTTCCGGAATGGGGAGAATGGGATGTTTCTTTATAGATGACATGCACTGAGTTCTTGAAAACGAATTACAAATTTAGGAATGTTTTCCCAGATTTATACGATTTGTAACTTTTTTGCTTCTTCAAACTTTTAATTTCACATCACATATTTAATAAAATCAGGAGTTATGAGGAGCATTATTTTTGGTACGGCGGGATGTATACTCCTTGCCGCAGTATGGAGCTGCAACGGGCTCAGGATCGTTCCGGGTCCGGAAGGGAAGCTTATGGTAAACGTGGCCCTGGAAACACCTTTTGGGGTCAGGACAAAAAGCGTTGATCTGAATTCATTTGTGTTTCTGTTAATCGATCAGGGAGGAGATACGCTGCATCGCAACACAGTGGGCGAGATCACAGGAACCCCGCTGTCGCTGGAGGAAGGCATTTATTCCATTGTGGTCTTTAATGAGGATTTTGACGCTCCCGCATTTGGGAAACCATATTATTACGGGAGTGAAACGGCAGAGATCATTGCAGGGGAATCATGTGAAGTCGGGCTGACCTGTGTACAGGAAAACACCGGGATCAGGGTGGTGTTCTCGGAAGATTTTGAAACGATGTATGAAAATTACGGCATGAATGTTTCCGGTACGGGGGGTTCACTTGATTTTGACGGCAGCTCGGAGAATCTCTGGGGATATTTTTTCCCGGGTCAGGTCACCCTTACCCTGAACACGGAGGGGAGCCCGGCAGGTTCGGTTGACAGATCAATAGAAGCCCGTTATATGTACACGTTTCTGGTGGAAAGTTCCGGAAATTCACAAGAGAACGTAGAACCCGTCTTTACACTTTCTGTAGATACCACGCATACCTGGGTGTCCTGCGCCTGGGATGATACGGGACTATCCGGAGACGGCACCACCAAAGAAACAGCCTATTCGGTAGCTGCTGCACGTGCACTGGACGTGGGGATCCCGGATATCTGGGTGTGCGGATATATTGTGGGACATTACACAACCCCTGCCAATTTTTTGCCCGGAGGATTGGAAAGTGAAACCAACCTGGCACTGGCTGATGATGTTCTTGAAATGGATATTAACAAGACTTTGTCTGTCAGCATCCCTCTCGGCAGCATCAGAGATGAACTGAACCTGAAAACCAATCCCGGAAATCTTTATCGTAAAGTGTGTCTGAAAGGGAAAACGAAGGACTTGTATTTTGGCCAGCCGGGGCTGGAAAACCTTAAGGAAATATTCTGGATAGAAGACGACTGATACAACAAGAGGATGGTCCGAGAACCGAACCAACCTCTACCGTTGAAACCTATAAACCTAAAACCAATTAATAGATGCAGGTGCACACAAAAACGTTGCATGCACCTGCATCTTTTTACTGATAAAAATGTCAATCCTTTGGTGGCACGTAAATCCAGAAAAACAAAGGCATGTGACCCGGAATTCCCCCTCCCAGATAGGTGCCCGAAGAAGCAGCCTGCTTGCCTTCATATTCGTAACCCAGATCGGAATGGAAAAAACATATGGCCACTTCCCCATATTTCATGTCGAGCATACATTTACTGAATCCCTTCACGACCGACCCCTCCTGTTGTTCTTCGGATTCTTCCGACTCTTCCTTATCCGGAAGAGAAACCTTCAAAACGCTATAGTCGCTGGAAGAATTGTATATACGGTGTTTCATAGCCGTATCGGCCACGTTGGTATCAAAAACATGTCCGTTTAAAAATTTTCCGATATAATAGGCCCCTACCGTCGTAGCATGTTCCAGTGAATCTCCCGTACCGGGGACGAGTGTCATTTTGTAAAAACCCCTTTCCAGTGAATCCAGTCCGGGATAATGCCTGTTCCGGAAAGCCTCCAGGGTATCAATTTCATATTTGTCAAAATCGTTAACGACCTTAACCAGTTCCAGGTCGTAAACCATAGACGTGGAATTTTCGGAAGTGCCATTTTCGTAGTATGAAGAAAGCCAGTAAGGGAGCCATACCCTCCGGACTTCTCCTTCGCGCATTTGCGACAACATTTCCTCCAGTCCCATCATGATGGTGTAGCGTCCCATATACCACAACTGCGGGATATAGGCATCGGCATAACTGAAAGTTCCCAGCCTTCTGGCCACATCCTCTTCGGTACTTGCCTGGATGTTATAATTGAGGTCAAAAATAGTTTCCCTGACGAAAACGGCAGAAGAATCCGTTGGACGGGCTCCCGACCCCTGGCGTACCACCGTGTAATAGAGACCCGATTCGGTTTTCTGTAACGTGTCGTGATGTATGATTTTCACATGAGCGGCCAGCATACTTTCGTGCAATTCCCTTACCGATTCTGCAGACTGACGGGCACAGGAAATGAAAGATCCCGTTGTAACGGCAATGATCACGGCTATCGGAAAGATCAGTTTTTTCATTTGTGCAAAGGTATCTAATTTTTCACAATCCGGTCTACCCAGATCTCAAACAACAAAGGCGACATGGGCGGCACCAGGCCGACTTTTGTGTTCCCGTATCCGTAATCGGCATTGAAAATCACATAAGAATGCTCTCCGGGGGCCATTCCGGGAAATCCGTAATCCAGGCCTTTGAGGAACTTTCCTTCCCCCACAACGCCGGAATGTACCGCCGCCTCGTCCCCGGTTAACGTTCTGTTGTTGGCTTCAGCCACCGCAAGGGAGTTGGTGTGGAAGAGTTCTCCCTTCCCCCTGGAGAAGATGTAGCCGGCATAATAGAAATATATAGTATCCCCTGCCGCTAAAGTATCTGCAGGATCAACGGATATTCCCGGTTCAAGTACAGCCCTGACCACTCCCTTTTGATAAAGGACGGTATCTTTGGCCAGACTTTGTACAAACTGGTCTATCGCCTCTTCCTGCTGGATGAGTGTCAGTTTACGATCTTCCTTGGTGCAGGACAGCAGTGTGAAAAGCAATCCGGCAAGTAACACCATGTACGTTTTCATTCCAGAGAAGGACTTATGCAATTATTGTGCCCAGGGCCTTTTTGAGCAATTCCTCGATCTTATCCACCGCATCTTCCATTTTCCCTGCAGAGGCATTGTAATGACCTCCGCCGTTAAAAAAATCTTTTGCTATGCCGTTAACGGCAATCTTTCCTTTAGACCTCAGGGAAACCTTAATGTGATCCTCACGCTGCAGGAAAAAAGCTGATACGGAAATGCCCGTTATGGCAAGAGGAAAATTCACAAACCCTTCCGTATCGCCGTTCCTGTAGCCGAATTCTTCAAGAACGTCACGTGTCAGTACAATATAACCGGCATTGTATTGAGGGAGCAGCCGGATGTTTTGAAGGGCGTACCCCATCAGACGCATCCTGTTGTAGGAGAAATTCCGGTATACCTTATCGAATATATCTTCCGTATTGGCTCCGCATGCCGTAAGTTCTGATGTGACGTTAAAGGTTTCGGGATACACGCTGTTGGCAAACTGGTTCGTATCTGTTATGATCCCCGTAAGAAAAGCCACGGCCTGCTCCTTAAGAATAACACTTTCCGGACGCCATAATTTTAAGACCCTGTAAACCAGCTCACAGGAAGAACTTATCTTCGTGGTTGAAAACACCAGGTCAAAGCCTTCGCTGTCCGGGTCAATATGATGGTCCATCAATACCCTGAAAGCCTTTTTATCTTCCAGTATTTCTCCCAGTTCTTCCATACGGGAAAAACTGCTCACATCCACCGCAATGATCGTGTCAGCCTCTGTTATCTTCTGTATCACCTCTTCCCTGTTTCGGGAAAAGACCAGGATTTCCCGGTCCGGATCCAGAAATTTAAGAAAACCGGGATACGGACTGGGGCATACCATGGAAACCCGGAATCCCAGCTGTCTGAGAAACAATCCCAGCCCCATCAGTGAACCGACGGCATCTCCGTCAGGGTTCATATGGGTCGACAAAACGATCCTCTCTGAGCGCTTCAATGCGTCATCCCAGCGTTTGATAAGATCCTGCGGAAAAAGGTCCCTCATAAAAAAGATATTGCTGCAAATATAATTGATTTATTGCAGAGGTTATTTTTTTTCCTAATTTTGCAGGACTCCTGTTAGATAATTTAATAACTCAATAATGAAAAAAATATTCACCATTGTTATTTTGCCCTTGATTATCATCGCTTTGGGCTATCTGATCGTCAAAAGCCTGACTGCTCCCATCAATTTCAAAAAAGAGCATAAAATACGTGAAACATTGGCCGTTGAGCGATTAAAAGATATCCGTACCCTCCAGACTTCCTATAAAACTGAATTCGGGAAATACGCCGGCAGTTTTGACACCCTGGAAAATTTCTACAACAACGGGTATATTACAATCGTAAGGCAGATCGGATCATTCGATGACTCCCTGGCCGTGGCTCAGGGGCGTGTATTCCGTGACAGTATGGACATGGCCGTGAAGGACACTTTGCTCAAGCGTCCGGGTTTTGTTATCGATTCGCTGCGGTGGGTACCCCTTGTGGGAGAAGAGTTTGAACTCCGGGCAACTATAAAGAAAGTTTCCGGTGTAGATGTTCCTTTGTTTGAAGCATGCACTCCGTTTGACGTCCTCCTTAAGGGTATGGACCGCCAGCTGATTGTTAATCTGAACGAAGAGCGGAAAATCACCAACCGTTACCCCGGTCTGAAGGTAGGCAGTATTGACCAACCCAACAACAACGCGGGTAACTGGGAATAATAACATGTCTGCGATTAGTAAAATACCGCAGGCACACCACAGATTGTCCATTCATATTGGCGTGAATGGACTTTCTTTTGTTGTAGAGGATACCCAGACCCGGGAATGCCTCCTGTGGAGGAATTATTCCTTTACTTTTCCAGGCAACGATTACAACGACTGGGCCAAGGAGGTGGGAAATGTTTTCAGACAGGAAGATTATCTGCAAAAACGTTTCAGCCTGTGTAACGTAATGATTGACACCCACAGGCACACCCTTATCCCTTCTTCTCTCTTTAAGCCCGAACAGGCCGTAGAGGTACTGAAACAATTGTACGATGTCGCTTATCTTGACGAGGTCAATTATTCAGAAATAAGCACACTCGAAGCCACCTGTATTTATGCCCTCCCGGCTCCTGTCAATGCAACCGTTTTCAAATACCAGCACAAAGCCAGGTTTTACGCCTCGGTAATCCCCCTGCTCCATTTTATTATGGAACGGAAGGAGTTCTCCAGGGCCCTGCTGCATTATGCGCATGCACATATAGATCTGGTCCTGATGCAGGGAGAGAAGCTCTTGCTTTGTAATTCGTATGCCATAGATCGTTTTAGCACGGCATTGTATTTTCTTTTCTTCGTTCTCAAGCAGTGGCAACTCAACCCGCGAAGTCTTAGCCTTTACGTCAGCGGCCCCCTGAAGCCTGTCCACACCAAACAACTCTGCACGTTCTTCCCGTCTGTTACGGTCGCTACTTCCGAAACCGGACTTTTCCCCACCGAAGCCCTGAATCTTCAGTACGGACCTCATTTTTTCCCGGTATGCGCATCATAAGCGGGAGTCTGAAAGGGCGTAACATTCTTCCGCCACGATCTTTCAAAGCAAGGCCCACTACCGATTTTGCCAAGGAAGGACTGTTCAATATGCTGGAACACAGTCTGGACATTACCTCCGTCTCGGTGCTCGACCTTTTTGCCGGCAGCGGCGGTATTTCCCTGGAGTTCGTTTCGCGCGGATGCACCTCGGCAACCTGTGTTGAAATGAACGCCGCACATGCCGGGTTCATCAGGGACACGGTCGGAAAAATGGGCCTGTCCTCCCAAATCCGGGTAGTCCACCACAACGTGTTCGATTTCCTGAAGATCTGCACCCAAAAATACGACGTGATCTTTGCCGATCCTCCCTACGACCTTCCCGGCCTGGAAGACCTGCCTTCAAAGATCCTGAACGCGGGCGTCCTGGAAGATGAAGGACTGCTGATCGTGGAACATCCGGGACATTGCTCCTTTACCGGTTTGCCGCATTTTATGAAAGAAAAAAAATACGGAAACGTACATTTCAGTTTTTTTGCATATTCAAAAACATTCCCTACATTTGCACTCCCAAACAATCAGGGTCCGGTAGTTCAGCCTGGTTAGAATACGTGCCTGTCACGCACGGGGTCGCGGGTTCGAGTCCCGTCCGGACCGCTCCA
>LFSY01000069.1 GCA_001512865.1 Rikenellaceae bacterium DTU002
AAAATCCTGGATACCTTTGCACCCTGTCAGATGTAGGAACATATGGATTCAAAGATTCTTCTTCCCTTTTTACTGGCCTTGTTCGCAGGTCTTGCCACATTAATAGGTTTTGCCATCACTTTTATTGCCAGGCGCACCAACCGCAAATTGTTGTCTTTTTCCCTGGGATTGTCCGCAGGCGTGATGGTATACGTCGCTTTTGTGGAAATATTTGCCGAGGCCCGCTCCGTCCTCACCGAAAGCTTGGGGGAAAAGCAAGGCCTTTTCCTGACGGTACTCTTCTTTTTCACGGGGATGGCCATCATTGCCCTGATAGACCGCTTTGTACCGTCCTTCGGGAATCCTCACGAAGCCCACTCGGTAGAGGAAATGGACGAAGGAGTTACCTGCATGAAGAAACCCCGATTGATGAAAATGGGCGTTATGACCGCAGTAGCCATTGCCGTGCACAATTTTCCCGAAGGGATCGCCACGTTCATGGCGGCCCTTGAAAATCCCACCCTGGGCATTGCCATTGCCACGGCCATTGCCATCCACAACATACCGGAAGGGATCGCTGTTTCCATCCCCATCTATTACGCCACGGGAAGCCGAAAAAAAGCTTTTGGGATCACCCTTCTTTCCGGATTGGCAGAACCCCTGGGCGCCCTGCTGACCTATCTGATCCTGATGCCGTTTCTTACGCCGGTGGTCATGGGTTGCGTCTTTGCCGTTGTGGCAGGCATCATGGTATTCATTTCCATTGACGAACTGTTGCCCGGAGCCCACGAGTACGGAGAACACCACATTGCCGTTTACGGCCTGATCTCGGGCATGGCCGTCATGGCCCTGAGCCTGATCCTTTTCGCCTGACTTTTTTTTATTATCTTTATAGATTAAACCGCAGGGAACATGTATAAACTGGGGAAATATACGTCTTCTGACAGTATGAGCGACCTTATCTGTGACAATTATCCCATGCTCTTTGTCATGAGCCGCTTTGGGATATCTCCGGGATTCGGAGAAAAAAGCATCAGCCAGGTATGCCGCATGAATAAAGTGGATGAAAACACCTTTCTGGCCGTAGTGAACCTGCTGATAAGCAGCAAAAGGGATACAACGGCAAACCCTTCCCTGCCCTGTCTGCTGGAGTATCTTCAGAATTCACACAGCCATTTCCTGGACTTCCGACTTCCCTCCATAAGGCAGAAACTCCTGGCCGTACTGGATGACCGGAACGACAAAGCCGTCAAAGCTATTTTTCGGTTTTATGACGAATACGTGGAACAGGTACATACCCACATGGCATACGAAGAAGACACCGTATTCCCTTA
>LFSY01000114.1 GCA_001512865.1 Rikenellaceae bacterium DTU002
GGGGTCCAGTTGTACACCATGGAATTTTCCTTCATACAGTCCTGCAGTTTCAGGAATTCTCCCACAGGTTCCCGGTTAAAAAAGTCTTCGTGCATATAGTTACGCAGATCACTCCCCCAGCGATTGTGTATGTTTTTGGACATGTGAGTGCCGTCAAACCAATAGGCATATCCGTCCCCGCCTTCTGCAGGATCGGGAGAATTGACAGGGTTGTACATCCCGTTCGCGAAGATTCCGCCGTAGTCCAGGTCCAGGTTGTAATATGTGTCCATGGCAATGATTACGCCGGGAATGGCGGGGTAGTCGCTTTTTTCAGTTCGTGCGTAGGCCCTGAAAGCTTCCAGTCCGTCGTATACGCCTCCGCCTGTAAAAACCTGGTCAATTTTGATTCCGGTGGGGTGGGTGCTGTAATATTTTGCAATGGATAAGGCAGAAGCCCCGCCCAGGGAATAGCCGCCTATGGAACTCCGGTTTTCGAGCCGGTGGTTTTCAGTGATCAGCAGGTATTCCTCCACGGCTTTTCGCATGTGGTAGGCAACCATACCTGTGTTGGCGTCCTGTAAAAAAGGCCGTGGCATATCCCGGGTGTACACAACGCCCAGCAAATCAGGATTGATGGTAATGTAATTGAGTATGCAGGGGAAAGCTTCTCTATAGAGTTTTTTCCTTCCCACATAGAGGGCGGCACACTCGTTGTTCTCAAGGTAGGCAATGGGAGGGATCTCCACAACTCCCCGGTGTTTCAGGTCCCGGGGATAGAAAAAAGCGCCTGTCCCCAGAACCGGGTTCCCGTAAGGGTCAACGGTCCGGTAGGAAAGGGCAACGGCGCGAATGTCCTTCTTCAAATACCCCTGCAGCAGGTCCAGCACTTTACTGACGGTAGGGTTTGATGTGTCCAGCGCCAGTTCCTTCAGCAAAACCGCCAGGGTTTCTTCGATCTTGAAGTCCCACACCGACAGTTCTTCCACGAAATATTGCGGGGTAAAATCCTTTATGTTGTCGTGTGGCGTGCACCCCCCCCAGGGGATACAGGTCAACAGGGCAGCGACCAGTAAAAGATATTTTTTTCGCATAAGAATAAACCGGTTATTTCAACAGCAGGTATAGCATGGCCGTTAACATGAACTCGGTACCGGCCTCGTAATGATCTCCCGTTGTCCGTATGTACTGGATAGCACATCCTTTGCTTTTATACACATTATATAAAAGGTCGGCACAGTCTGCCGGAATCAGGTTGTCTTCGCTGCTATGGATCAGGCGAATATTCAGCAAAGGTCCAGGGGTCCAGTTGTACACCATGGAATTTTCCTTCATACAGTCCTGCAGTTTCAGGAATTCTCCCACAGGTTCCCGGTTAAAGAAGTCTTCGTGCATATAGTTACGCAGATCACTTCCCCAGCGCCTGAAAAGACTTCCTGAACCGTGGGTGCCGTCAAACCAGTAGGCGTAACCGTCCCCCCCTTCTGCAGGATCGGGTGAGTTAACCGGATTTTCCATGCCGTTTGCGAAGATCTTGCTGTAATCCAGGTTCAGGTTGTAATAGGTGTCCATCGATATGATGACACTGGGAACGGCAAGGTAATCGCTTTTTTCAACAAGGGCAAGTGCCCTGAATGCTTCCAGACCGTCGTATACGCCACCTCCGGTAAAAACCTGATCAACCTTTATTCCGGTATTGTTGGTGGTGTAGTACTTGGCCACAGATAAGGCGGAAGTCCCCCCCAGGGAGTACCCAAATACGGAACAGCGGTTTTCCAACCGGTAATTTTCGGTGATCAGCAGGTATTCTTCAACGGCTTTACGCATATGGAAGGCAACGACCCCGGTATTGGCATCGTGCAGAAAGGGTCGCGGCATGTCCTGGGTATACAGGACACCCAACAGATCGGGATTGATGGTGATGTAATTGAGCATGCAGGGAAAGGCCTCTTCATAGAACCTTTTTCTTCCGACGTAAATTGCCGCACTGGCTCCTCTGTCCAGATGGGCTATGGGAGGAATCTCGACAATGCCCCGGTGTTTCAGGTCACGGGGATAAAAAAAGGCGCCCGTGGCCAGAACGGGATTCCCCAGAGGATCTATGGTGCGGTAAGATAAAGCAACGGCGCGGATATCCTTACTTAAATAGCCCTGCATCAGGTCCAGTACTTTACTTACGGTAGGGTCTGATGTGTCCAGGTCCAGTTCATTCAGCAATGCGGTCAGGGCTTCTTCGATCTTGAAGTCCCAGACATCCAGCTCCTCGACAAAATATTCGGGCGATATCTCTTTCACGCTGTCATGGGGAGTGCAGCTGCTCCAGAAAAGCGGTGCGGTCAGAACAAAAACAATAATAAAACGTCTCATAGTAGTGAATAATTAGTCAATCCCATTTCCAGTCTCCGGAGATCACAAGTTCTTCCTGCAACTGATTGTCAATAAGATATTGACGGATCTGCTCGTCCGTAAAACGCGTGGCAGGAAGTTCGGGCGTGTTTGCCAGGGCATACAGGATCATCGCCGATATCCGGACATTGTCGGTCAGCATTGGTGCGGTTATGTATTCCTGTGTATCTGCACTGGTATGGTAGGTGTGGTATTCTTCGTAACGGCACAATGGTGTGAAGGTCGGGATCCCTTCAAAAAGGAAGGGTGCATGGTCGCTTCCCAGGTAGGAAAAATGTGCTATTGTATTGCTAAAGGAAGAATCTGTCCGATGGATGGTAGCTCCGGTTTCCCTGAAGAAATCTTCCGATTCATAGCGGCCCATAAGATTGAATCCGTAAGTATTGACAGTCATATCAAGGTTGAACATATAGCGGATCCCTTCCAGACGGTTATTGTGACGGGCTTCCCTCACATACAGTTCCGAGCCGTAATGGCCTGCTTCTTCTGCCATGAAAAGAACAAAGTCAATGGATCTCCTGGTTTTCAGGTTCAGGGCCTTGAAGGTCCTGGCCATATCAAGTACGGATACCGCTCCGGAGGCGTTGTCCAGCGCACCCGGTGAAATGTCCCAGGAATCCAGGTGGGCTCCCACGACGATCGTCTCGGCGGGGAATTCGTATCCTTCAAACCGTGCCACCACATTGCGTGCCATGGCAGGGCCGCTCGAATTTTCGGTAAAAAGAACAGCCGTACACCTTCTTTTAGACAGGCTTTGTTTCAATTGCATACCTCTTTCGTATGAGATGCTGACGGCCGGGATTTTGATCATGCCTCCGTCGAGTGTTGCCGTGCCCGTTGTTGGAAGGTCTCCCGGAATGGGGTTGACCGCGATACACCCGGCCGCTCCCTGGGCTATGGCCAGGGATAATTTTTGTGCACGGTGCGTATTACGTACATTTTCCGGAGTGCCGGGAAGCAATCCAAGGTGGATCAGAACGATCTTTCCCGTCACGTTCATGTTCTTGTAATCTTCCGGCAGTCCGTTCCCGGCATCGACTATCGGGGCGTTTATATTTCCCGTGGGGGTATATGCCAGTGCCAAAGCAGGAAAGTCTGTGAAGGTGCCTGATGTGTCTATGCGCAGGCGGACACTGCCTCTCTGCCACTGGTTGAAAGTGAAGGGCTGGAAGAAAACATTGTCAAATCCGTAAGACCGAAAAAGCAGCGAAGCCAATTCTTCCACGCGTGTGCCCGCTTCTGTCCCGGCCATCCTGGGACCGTACCGTCCGCATATGTCCTGCAGCAGCGGATATGCCCGTGAGTTGTACCGGACTTCCAGATCAATGCTTTTAAAAACGTTAAGCAGATGCAGGCGAGGATTCTCGCAGCCAAGAAGCGATGTAAGAAAGAAAATACTTAAGAGGCTTCTCCACTTCATGTCGGCAAATATAATAATATTTCGTAACTTTGGTAAGGGATGAAGGGCTGTCTGGGGGATATGTGCTTTCCAAGAAATTGCGGCGTGTGCGGGAGAGAACTGATCGTGCAGGAAACTGTTTTGTGCCTGGCTTGTCTGCATGATCTTCCCCGCACATACCATTGGTTAAGCCCCTGCAATCCCATGGCCGCGTCATTTGAAGGCAGGTTCCCTTTCTCGGGAGCTACTGCTTTTCTTTTTTTCAGAGAAGGAAGCCCTTACCGAAAATTACTGCACCGGTTCAAATACGGCGGAGAACCGGAAATCGGCTTTTATATGGGGATGCTCTTCGGGAAGGAATTGTACGGCTCTTACAAAAAAAAGGGGGCCCCGGTAGTGGTCCCTGTGCCTATGTCTTCGTGGAAAAGGAGAAAGAGAGGGTACAACCAGGCCGAGTGGCTGGCCGCAGGCATTGCTGCTTCTGCGGGATGGACCATGGCATCGTACGCGGTAAAACGGGTACGTGAAAATAAAAGCCAGACGACCAAAGACAAGGAAGGCCGCCGCGAAAACATGAAAAACGCATTTGTGGCACACCCGGTCCCTTATGACCGTTTGCTTCTGGTTGACGATGTCATCACAACGGGAGCCACCATGGAAAGCTGTTCCCTGTCTATCCTGGAGAAAAATCCCGGTATAGAACTAAGCCTTGCATCACTCGCGTATGTAGAATAAAAACGTATATTTGCAGACTATGCCTGACTTTCTGCGTTTGGATATCATTGACGTTTTTGACATACTCCTGGTGGGCCTGTTGATCTACCAGGTGTATAAGATTATCCGCGGGACGGCCGCAGTCAGTATTTTTATCGGGATCCTTTTCGTATATTTTATATGGCTGGTGGTCAAGGCGCTTCATATGGAATTGCTGACCACTATCCTGGACAAGGTGATCAGCGTGGGTGTCCTTGCGCTGATCGTGGTGTTTCAGCAGGAGATCCGGCGCTTTCTGCTCAGGCTCGGTTCCAGGTACACACGTGAAGGAAGACGCAGGGGATTGGTGGAAACATTATTCCGTCCCCGTCAGGAAACCCTTTCAAAAAATGAGATGGAACAGATCATTCAGGCCTGCAGCCGTATGTCTGAGAGGAAAACGGGAGCCCTGATCGCAGTGGAACGTTCTGCTTCACTGAATTTCATTGCCGAAACCGGGGACAAAATTGATGCAAGCGTGCAAAGCCGTCTCATGGAAAACATTTTTTTCAAGAACAGTCCCCTGCATGACGGAGGCATGATCATTTCCAACGGACGTCTGCATGCCGTCCGGTGTACTTTCCCCATGTCTGAAAGCCAGGGAATTCCTCCCTTTTTTGGAATGAGACACAGGGCCGGTGCGGGTTTGAGCGAGCAGACCGATGCCTTTGTGATTGTTATCTCTGAAGAAACCGGGAACATTTCCACCATGCAGGACGGGGTCATAAAAACGTTGAGCGGGGTGGCTGAATTGCGTCTTGACATGGAGAATGCCTTTCATAAGTAAACAGTTGCCATGATCTATCCGGCCGGGTTTGAGCAAAAAATAGGATTTGACAGAATACGGGAAATGCTTTTGCAACAGTGCATGAGCAGTGCAGGGCGTGAGCTGGTGGAGCATATGGTCTTTCTGACACACCGTGCCAGCCTGGAGGAGGAACTTGACCGGACTGCCGAGATGCACAGGATATGTCTTCTTGAACAACAATTCCCTGAAAGCGGGTATGAAGACACATTGTTGTTTCTCAGACAAATGGAGTCAAATCCCGCTTATTACCCCGACCTGAGTTCTCTTGTCAGGTTACAGATTTCCGTACAGACAGTAAAAGCCCTGCTGCTTTTTTTTTCGGGGGTTCGCGAAGGGTCTTATCCTGCGCTGAAAAGATTGTGTGAACCGGTGACTTTTTTTCCTGCCATCGCGCAAAGACTTGACAGTCTTTTGGACAAATTCGGAGAGATCCGCGACAACGCATCACCGGATCTTGCAGAGATACGAAAATCCCTGAAAAGGAAAGAACAGCAGGTGATTCAGAAGATTCAGAGTGTTTTGAAAGAATCCCGCGAACAGGGGATTACCGAGCCCGACGCTTCTGTGTCAGTACATGAGGGGCGCATGCTCATTCCCGTGCCTGCAGGAAACAAGAAAAAGATACAGGGCTATATTTGTGACGAATCCGCCACGGGAAAAACGGTATTCATCGAGCCCATGGAAGTGGTGAACCTCAACAACCAGATACGGGAACTGGGTTTTGCCGAACAACGCGAGATCACTAAGATATTACTGGATTTTGCGGCATTTCTCCGGCCATACGTGCCCGATCTTATTGTGCAGGCCGGTTTTCTGGGGACCATAGACTTTCTGAGGGCAAAGGCACGGACTGCGTTAAAAATGCAGGCCGGAAAACCCGTTCTGACCGATGAACAGGGGCTTTTTCTCCTGCGTGCGCGCCATCCCTTGCTGGAAGCAGCTTTGCTCAGGGAAGGGAAAACCATTGTTCCGCTTACCCTGAAGCTGGATTCGGTCAGGAGGATACTGCTCATTTCCGGTCCCAATGCCGGCGGCAAATCGGTCTGCCTGAAAACGGTCGGCCTGCTGCAGTACATGTTGCAATGCGGGATGCTCGTCCCGGCCTCGGAAACCTCGGAATTCTGCCTCTTCAGCTCTTTGTTCCTCGACATTGGCGACGAACAGTCACTGGACAACGATCTGAGCACCTACAGTTCACATTTACTGAGCATGAAAGAAACCCTGGACCATGCGGACAGCAATTCCCTGGTCCTGATAGACGAATTCGGGGCAGGAACCGAACCTGCCGCCGGGGGCGCCATTGCCGAGGCGTTGCTGGAACAATGGGAACAACGCGGATGTTTTGCTGTGATCACCACCCATTACACGAATTTGAAATTCTATGCGACCACAAGCAAAAGCGTACTGAACGGAGCCATGCAGTTTGATGTACAGCACATACAGCCTCTTTTTAAACTGGAAACAGGGGTTCCCGGAAACTCTTTCGCTTTTGAACTGGCGCGCAAAATGGGCCTGCCCTCAGACCTGATACGGAAAGCCCAGGAAAAGGCAGGAGCCGGTTTTGTGGAAACCGAAAGGTATATTCGCAGTATTGCCCGTAACCGGAAGAAGTGGGAAGAGAAAGTGGCCCGGATAAAACAGACAGACAAGACGCTCGACACGATTACAGATAAATACCAGACCGAGCTGTCCGAGATACGTTCGTTGCGCAAGAAGATGATCGATCAGGCACGAACGGAGGCCCTTCGTATTGTTGACGAGGCAAACCGCAAGGTGGAAAACACCATAAGAGAGATCAGGGAGTCCCAGGCGGAAAAGGAAAAAACAAAAAACACACGAAACGATCTGCAGCAATTCAGACAGGAAATGGCACGGGAGACCACGGACCGGGAAGAACAAAAGATTTTCCTGAAGATGGAACAGTTACGAAAAAGAAAGGAGGAGAGTGAAAAAAGAAAACAAAAGCGTGAAAGAACAGCCGGGGAAGAGAAAAGAACACGCAGGACCAATGCCGTTAAGGAAGATGATCAAAAACCCCTGGGGGAAGGAGATAAGGTAAGGACCAGGGACGGGATGATAGTGGGGGAGATCCTCAGGATAAGCGGAAAAAAAGCGAACGTTGGCATGGGACAGATTGTGACACGGGTAGATCTTTCCAGCCTGGAACGGATATCCCAGAACGAATACAGGTCTCACTTGCGGGTCCCCGTATCTGCCGCACGAAGCATCCCCGAAGACCTTTCCGCACACCGGCTCAATTTTTCACCCCATCTGGATGTCAGGGGCATGAGAGCCGATGAAGCGACAGCCCGGGTGACACGATTCCTGGACGATGCCATGATGGTGGGAATAGGACAGGTGGACATCCTCCACGGGACTGGCACCGGGGTATTGCGCAAAGAGATCCGGAATTACCTGAAAACGGCACCGGGTGTGGCGTCTTTCGAAGACGAACACGTTGAAAGGGGCGGCCCCGGTATTACTGTTGTTTATTTGGAATAGAAATCAACATACCCGATGAAAAAGACAATTACAGTCCTTCTTTGCCTGTCAGCCCTGGGCTCCTGCCACAGAACTGAAGACGCGCATAAGGTCGCACAGACGTTCCTCGAATCTTTTTTTGCTGCCGAATACCAAAAGGCAAGAACATATGCCGCTCCGGAGCTGTATCCTGTGCTGGACAGCTCCCAGGCCATTCTTGATTCCCTCCCGGAAGGAGAAAGTGAATTGGTAAAAAATTATCTGAACGCCGTTGAGATCACGGTCGAGGCACCTGGGGAAATTAAAGGGGATACCGTGCGAATGCCTTTCAGGGTGGAGTTTTCCGGATTCACCGAACCCGGCAGTTCGGTCATATGCCTGCGCAGGGAAAGAAGAATCTGGAAAGTCTGTGCTTTAGAATAACCTGGATCTGAGTACTTCGGCGTAATCGATTTTTTCCCAGGAAAAATATTCTATACCCTCTTTTCTGAAGGGGTCACGTCCAAAATGGCCATAGGCGGAAGTGGCCCTGTAAATGGGGTTCTTAAGTCTCAACTCCTCAATGATCCTTGCAGGCCGAAGATCAAAAACCTGTGAGATGATGTGTGAGATCTCGGCGTCGGACTTCTTTGTGCGGGAGGTGCCGAACGTATTTACATTTACACTTACAGGACGTGCCACACCTATGGCATAGGCAAGTTGTACCAGGACTTCCTCCGCGGCACCGGCGGCCACAAGATTCTTGGCTATATGGCGGGCAGCGTAACAGGCCGAACGGTCCACCTTGCTGGGGTCTTTTCCGGAGAACGCCCCTCCACCGTGGGCCCCGCGGCCCCCGTAAGTGTCAACGATGATCTTTCGCCCGGTCAGACCGGTGTCTCCGTGAGGTCCGCCTATGACGAATTTGCCCGTTGGATTGACAAGCAGTTGCATCTGGTGATCAAAAAGATGTTTGCGTGAAGGATGGACCTTTTCAATCAGACGGGGCAACAATACGGCCCGGACATCTCTGGTGATCTGCTCTTGCATTTCCAGGTCACCGGCAAACGGATCGTGCTGTGTGGACAACACAAGGGTGTCAATCCGCTGTGCTTTTTTGTTTTCGTCGTATTCAACGGTGAACTGGCATTTGGAATCCGGCCGGAGGTAGGTCATTTCCTTCCCTTCTTTACGGATGGCGGCCAGTTCCATTAAAGTAACATGAGACAGGACAATGGGCAGAGGCATAAGCTCTTCGGTCTCGGTGCACGCATACCCGAACATCATTCCCTGATCCCCGGCTCCCTGGTCTTCGGGATTTTCCCGGACCACACCCCTGATGATATCGGATGACTGTTCATGGATGACTGAAATAATCCCGCAGGACTCGGCCTCGAATTTATATTCCGACCGGGTATACCCGATATCGGCGATCACCTGGCGGGCCACCTGCTGGATGTCCACCCAGGCATCGGAGCGGACTTCTCCGCCTATGACAACAAGTCCGGTGGTAACAAAAACTTCGCATGCCACTTTGGCTCCGGGGTCCTGTTTCAGAAATTCATCGAGGATGGCGTCTGCAATTTGGTCGGCGACCTTGTCGGGGTGTCCTTCAGACACCGATTCAGAAGTGAAGAGTGTTCTCATTTTAGCATTTTTAATGTGGTTGCAAGCAGGCAAATCTGTCCACAAGTACTACAATCTGGGAGACAAAGATAATGTTTTTTCAGCAGGTCAAAACATATTTGTTTCTGTTAAAAAAAAATGAACGTTTGTTGATAACTTAATTCATACGAAGACAGCGTGTTACGGTTCCCGGGGCCATTAGGGTGCAGGTGTCAATCCGTTGCGGCAGATAATTTTCTACTTTTGTGCATTGACCAATATATCTGCTTATGCGGCATAACAAAATTACAGGAGTGTGCATGCTTCTGGCATTCTTTTTTACCGCTTGCGGTGAGGAGCCTGTCCCGGAGCCGCAATCTCTTTCCGTAAACAAGACACAGGTTACATTTGATGCCGCGGCGGGGGAACAGGCTGTACAGATCTCGGCCAATTGCAACTGGGTCGTTTCAGAAGACTGGGAAGGGTCCGTTAAATGGGGTACCGTAACACCCCAGTCGGGGCAGGGGAACGGCACATTGACCATTTCTGTACAAGCCAATTCCGGGGCCGATCGTACGGGGGTCATCAAGATTTTTTCAGCTGAAAAGGAAGTTCGTATAACGGTTACCCAGAAAGAACAGGAGGCCCTTATCCGGAACGTGTCCCAGGTGCGGGCCCTGTACAAGGGATCCGATATTACCATTACTGACAAAGTAGTGTTACGTGCCACTGTTATAAGCAATTACATGCACACAGACAACGGAGGACTGAACAATTACACTTCAATGAAAGCCATTGTGGTGAGCGACGCAGAGGCGGGAATTCAGCTCTTTTGTGCAGAAAACAATGTTGATTTCAAACAGGGAGATAAGGTGGAGATCCAGCTCATGGGCCAGACACTGTCTGTTTATAACAACGGTCCCCTTCAGGTGAATGGCATCCCTATGGCCAACATTAAGAAAGTTGGTACAGAGACACTGACAGCAAAGGAAATTTCGGCAGCGCAGTTGCTCACGGGCGATTATGAGTCCATGTACGTGGCCATACCTTCTGTACAGGTTACCGACGAGGACCTCAATAAAACCTTTGTAGTGGCTTCGGCACACACTTCCATTGAAATGATAGCCGAGACCCGTGAAACGTTTGACATCTTTTCTTCCAGATATGCTTCATTCAAAGATGTTACCGTGCCTTCCGGCAGCGGGATGCTCAAAGGGATCGCCAGTGTTTACGACGGACGTTATCAGATCTCGATTGCACAGGTTTCGGACTGGGAAGGCTTAACAGGCGAGCGCTTTTACACTGCTCCGACATTCACCCTGAACACAACGGAAAAAGAAGTGTCCGGGGAAGCAGGACAGTTTACCGTTTCCATAGCGGCCAACGTGGCATGGACAGTCAGTTCCACAGATCCGGACAATTTTGCCGTTTCACCATCTTCAGGCAGCGGATCCACGCCGGTTGCAGTTACCTATACACAAAACCCGTCCTTGTCCGAACCCCGTTCTGCTGACATTGTATTTGCTACTACGGATGCTTCGGTTTCCCTGCAGACATTGACCCTGCATATTACACAAAGTCCTTTTGAGGCATTGGTGTCCGATCCTGTACGAACCTGGATGGAATTGCCCGATGTGCACGAAAAAGAGCACTTTGCCTATATATCACACATGACCACCCTGAAGGGGAAAAGTGTCCGCAATTACGCTTTCTGGTACGATACGCAAAACCGTCTGGCCCATTGGGTGGCTTACCCGCTGTACCAGGATATCATGGGCAGCGGCAGCCGGACCGATGCGTGGGATTACAATCCCAAAGTCCCCAAACGTTACCAGCCTTCTTTGTTGTATTCGTTCGGGGGGTCCACCTATGACAGGGGACATCAGTTGCCCTCTGCAGATCGTCTGTATTCGTATGATGTAAATGCCAGCACGTTTTATTTCACCAATCTGACGGCCCAAAATGCCTCACTCAATCAAAATTTATGGGCCGGACTGGAAATGAAAGTGAGGGGGTGGGCGCAGACGTGCGATACCTTATATGTGGTTACCGGCGCTATGATCCGGACTCCGGAAGACCAGACCATTGAATTTGTGAATGATAATGATGGCAATCAGGTGGCAGTACCCAGGATATATTACAAGGTATTGCTAAAATATAAATCCGATCAGACAGAAAACGGAGGTTATTCCGCTATTGGCTTCTGGTATGAAAACCGATCCTATTCCGCTGAGTATCCGGTAGCTGGAGACGCTAAGACCATAAGGGAAGTTGAAGCTTTAACCGGCTATGATTTTTTCCGTAATTTACCTGAAGAAATAGCAGCGGCTGTTGAAACAGCTTGTACACCAAAAGATTGGGGGATGAATTGAGCAATTGTAATGAAAATTTAATTTATTCTCTTTGTGAATTGTAATATATTTGCACGGAGTTTTCGAACCATTTATTGTCACTTATAACAACCTAAACAAATATTTATGAAAAAAACAATTCAATGTTTTCTGGCTCTTACGGCGTTATTGTTTCTGAGTGTGGGCGCTTACGCGCAGGTAACCACTTCCTCGCTTGGAGGTAGAATTGCCGATGAGTCCGGGTCTGTTGCTGTTGGCGTTACTGTGGTAGCCACCCATATGCCATCCGGAACCAGGTATGCCGCCGTAACCAACAACGATGGTCGCTATACCATTCAGGGTATGCGTCCCGGTGGTCCCTACACAGTCGAAATTTCCTATGTCGGATACAAGACTATGAATTTTACCGACATTACCCTTCAACTTGGAGATCTTTATAACTTAAGCACGGAACTCACTGAAGAAGCCGTTCAGCTGGAGGATATTGTGATTGTGGCTTCTGCTTCTTCTGCCTTTGCCGGGGAAAAGTTTGGCTCATCTACCAATATTTCCAGCCGGAACATCCAAAGTCTGCCTACCATAAGCAGGAGCATAACAGACGTTGCCAAGCTGTCTCCCTATGGTGGGAATGGTATGAGCTTTGCCGGCGGAGATGGTCGTTCGTCCAACTTTACCGTTGACGGCGCCAACTTCAACAACAACTTTGGTTTAAGTTCAAGCCTCCCGGGTGGCGGAACCCCCATTTCGATTGACGCCATTGAGGAAGTTCAGGTGGTGATTGCGCCGTTTGATGTACGTCAGACCAATTTCATTGGAGGCGGGGTCAATGCCATTACAAAATCGGGAACCAACACGTTGAGAGGAAGCGCCTATGCTTTTCACCGCAATCAAAACATGCGGGGCAATGCCGTTGACGGCGTGGAACTTGGTGACAGGGGGATAGACCGGAATACCACTTACGGGCTTACCCTGGGTGGTCCCATTGTAAAGAACAAACTGTTCTTCTTTGTCAATTTTGAATACACCCAGACTCCCACCATCGTGAATCGGTGGAGGCCTTCGGTTGACGGTGTGGCCAATACCGACCTGTACATATCACGCACCACTATGGCCGATATGAAGAGGGCTTCAGATTACCTGATGAGTAAATACGGCTATGATACGGGTTCCTATACCGATTATCCGGCCAACGAAAGCAATATGAAAGTATTGGCCCGTTTAGACTGGAATATCAGCCAGAATCACAACCTTGCCGTACGTTACAACTATACATTGAACAGGGGCTGGAATAATACCAATGCCTCTTCTTCCAACTGTATCCAGCGTACGACCGAAAGCCGCCTTGGCCAGTATTCCATGGCTTTTGCCAATTCCATGTACTCTATGGATAACCTGGTGAATTCCGTATCCGTGGACCTTAACAGCCGTTTCGGGGACAATGTTTCCAACCAGCTTTTAATCACCTATTCCCAGCTGGACGACATCCGCGGATCCTCCTCTGCCAAATTTCCCTTCATTGACATTCTGGAAGGATATTCCGTGAGTAACGGGCAGATTACCCAGGCTATTGTACCTTATATGTCGGCCGGTTATGAATTGTTCACATGGAACAACGGGGTTCACAATACCGTAATAAATGCGAAAGACGACATTACCATTTATAAAGGCAACCACAAAATTACCGCCGGTCTGAGTTTTGAATACCAAATGGCCGACAACTCTTATATGAGAAACGGGACGGGTTACTACCGTTACCGCAGTTTAGACGACTTCCTTAGCGGGGCAACTCCGGAAACCGTTGCCCTTACTTACGGATATGACGGCGAACAAAATCCTGCCGCCCGCGTGCGCTTCAACCAGTTTGGTCTGTATTTGCAGGACGAATGGAGTGTGGGCAATAACTTTAAACTGACTTACGGGGTCCGTCTGGATGAGATCATCTTCAACAACAAGGACCTTATGCGGAACAACGCCATTTATGAAATTGAATACGATGGCAAGAGCATTGATACCGGCAAATGGCCTAAACCAAAACTCCAGATTTCTCCTCGCATTGGTTTTAACTGGGACGTGCTTGGGAACCGTTCGCTTAAAATTCACGGCGGCACCGGATTGTTCTCGGGACGCCTTCCCCTGGTATTCTTCACCAACATGCCCACCAATTCAGGTATGGTACAGAACATCGTTGCCATTTCCACAAGGTACACCGGCGGTGTGGCCAATCCCGATCCCCTTCTGGAAGCATTCAAGGGAGACATGATCACCGATGTTGACGAAATGATCGCAAAACTTCACAGTCTGGATCCGTCCAAATTTCCCACCTCCATCAGTCCCAAGGACGGTGTGAAACCTTCGCAGATCAATGGTATTGATCCCGATTTCAGAATGCCCCAGGTATGGAAAACCTCCATTGCCCTGGATTACAACTTCCCCACCTCGTTCCCCTTCTCCATTACCGGGGAGTATATCTTCAACAAGACCATCAACGGGATCTGCCTGAGAAACTGGAACATAAAGGACAACGCCGGTTTTACCACGTTAAACGGACCCGACAAGCGTCACATATATCCTGCCCAGTACAGGCTTACCAACACCGATGCCTATGTACTTTCCAATACAAACAAGGGGTACGGATGGACAGCCAGTTTCATGTTACAAATGACCCCTGTTGAGAATTTGCATATCATGGCCTCCTACACCCATACGGCCATGAAGGAAATTACCGGCATGCCCGGTTCCAATGCCGAATCTGCTTACCTGTACGTTCCTTCTGTTGAAGGCCCCAACTTTGCCGGCCTGAGCAATTCGCAGTATGTGACCCCTGACCGTGTGATCGGCTCGGTTTCCTATTCAGACAGGTCCAACAACCACTTTTCTCTTTTCTACCAGGGTTATCGCGGTGGTTCAAGCTACAGCTATCAATATTACGGCGACTTTAACGGAGATAACATTGCTTACGATGTGATGTACATTCCCAAAGACGATTCAGAGATCCTCTTTGCTTCTCAAAGTGACCGTGACCGTTACTGGGCCTATGCAGACCAGGATACCTATCTGAGTACGCATAAAGGCCAGTATGCAGAGGCATACAGTGTTTATTCACCCTGGGTGCATCGGTTTGACTTCCGTTATTCACACGACTTTGTCGTCAATATCGGGAAATCCAGGAATGCCCTGCAGCTCAATTTTGACTTTATGAACGTAGGCAACCTGTTCAACAGCACATGGGGTGTTAGCAAGATTCTCTCTACCGAGGCTATGAGCGGACGTATCCTTCAGCTGGACAACATTAACCAGGATGGAGTCCCTGTATTCAAGACAAGGGTACAGGCCGGCGCGCAGACCTGGGATTACAACCACTCAATTGGCCAGTGCTGGTCTCTGCAGATAGGTATTAAGTATCTTTTCAACTAAACAGCTAAAATTTTCCTTATGAAACACAAATATTTATTACTATCATTGTTTGCCTTTGCTGCACTTTTTACAAGTTGTAAAGAGGTAATTGAGATCCCGTCCCTGGCCGAGGTTAAAGTAGATGTTTCCTATATAGGTTTTGGTGAAAGTGCCGGTTCAAAAACGATCACACTGACCACTACCGACAGTTGGAATATCACGAACATACCCGAATGGTTAACGGTCAGTCCAACCAGTGGCAGTGCCGCGCTGGAAGGGACCAAAGTGACTTTTTCCGTAGGAGAAGCTGATTCAGATAATTCTTCCGAGGTATATATCAACTGCGCCGGCAAGGTACAGGTGCTCACGGTAAAACAGGTAAGCGGACCCGTAGAGATTGTGGTTTCCACCTGTAAACAAGTGATTGAGAACGGAGTTGACGGCAAGATCTATTGGGTAGAAGGCCAGGTAACCTCCATTGTTCAGACCACTTACGGCAACTGGTACCTCAACGACGGTACCGGCACTTTATACATTTACGGAACGTTGGATGCCAAGGGCAATACCCAGAACTTCCTGAGTTTGGGTCTTGCTGTGGGAGATCGCGTTATGGTTCACGGACCCCGCCTGACATACGGCTCCACCATTGAGCTGGTGGACGTTACCGTTGACAAGATCACGCCTTCCCTGATTAAGACCAAGGTGGATGAAGTCGAAGTACCCAAAGAAGGAGGCACTTTTGAAGTAGCCGTATTGTACAAAGGCAACGGTCTGGAAATTGAGTATGATGCCGAGTGGCTTTCCGTAAGATCTATGATCAAAGGGGCTGACGATTCTACACGCGTAGCTTTTGTCGCACAACCCAATCCCGGAGGTGACCGGGAGGCGACTGTCTCTATGACCTCTGCCACAAGCAGCTCGTCTTCCACCATCCAGGTAACCGTTTCGCAAAAAGGGGCCATCATTGATGCTACCGTTGCCCAGTTTATTGCTGCGGCGGAAGATGCCACGCAATACCGCCTGTCGGGTATCATCACCAGAGATACCGGCAGCGATTATGGCAATATCTACATCAAGGACGCCACCGGTGAAGTTTACATATACGGGGTCCTGGACGCTGAAGGGAAAACAATGCAATGGAAGAACATGGGCATCAAGGAAGGGGATATTGTTACCCTTATTACTCCCCGCCGTTCATACAAAGAAACCCCGCAGGGCGTCAACGCCACTGTTGATGCACATATTCCGGTTGTGGACGCAACTGTCGGAGCTTTTCTGGCCGCAGAAGACGGTGATACCTATTATTGTCTGGTTGCGACTGCCGGAGATTTGTCAGGAGCCGGCAAATACGGTAATTTCAATATTTCCGATGAAACCGGCCAGGTATACGTTTACGGGCTGCTTTCAGGTTGGCGTGGTGCCAGCGGGCAATTCCAGACGTTGGTTGCCGAGACCGGGCTTAAGGCCGGTGACCTGATTACCATTGTGGGCAAGAGAACTTCTTACAAGGGAACGCCTCAGGT
>LFSY01000050.1:0-1620 GCA_001512865.1 Rikenellaceae bacterium DTU002
AATTATTCCCAGCGGTTCAAAAAACACATCATCGGCCAAAATGCCGATCTCCGGGTTATCGGGCCCCACGTGTCTGAACATTTCCCGGGCAAAAAAGGCCGCGTCCGTTTTTCCCTGCTTCAGGGCCAGCAACAAGTCCGGCACCGTCTGGTATTGCAACAGCCGGTCATCTGCATAGTGCTTCCGGGCATAACTTTCATGAGAAGATCCCAACAGGACCGCCAGGGTTTTGGTGCCGGAAGATTCCGACGGATTTGCTTTGTCTTTTTTCACGTCCTGAGGTCCGCCCTGGACCATAACGGCCAATCCTCCCTCATAATACGGCTCGGAAAAAAGAACGCTTTTGGCACGCTCCTCGGTAATGGACAAACCGGCTCCAATCATATCCACTTTCCCCGAGATCAAAGCCGGAAGCAATGCCCCGAATTCCATGTTCACTATATTGAGCTCCATGCCCAGATCCTGTGCTATGTAGGCGGCGTATTCTATATCAAAACCAATGGCNNCACATAAGACATGGGCTCGGCAACAGCTGCCGTACCGAAGTTCAGCACCCCGTTCTCTCCGCCGGAAGGAATATCCGGCATGGGCCCGGGATCTCCCTGTTCGGGAAACCACCTGTCGTGCATTTCCCCGTACGTCCCGTCCTCCCGGATCCTGGCCAGCACCCTGTCCATGGCCTCCTTCAACTTCAGATCATCCTGCCGTACCGCAAAACCGTATTGATCATCCATAATAAACTCGTCCAGAATGGTCAACCCTTCAAGATGCGCCTTGATATTTACCAGAACAGGCAGGTCATACGCCGTGGCATGGGCTTTACCCTCCTTTACGGCCAGGGCACAATGCAACACGTTGTTAAAATAAATGATCCGGGCATCCGGAATACGGTCCAGGACCATCTGATCCGCCGCAGTACCTGCAGGTACCGCAAATGTTTTCCCCCCTTCCAGCATGGAAAGGTCTGTTATTACATGACTTTCCCTGCTGCAGCCCGTAACAGCGCCAATGAACAACAGACACAGCAGGGAGACTTTAAGCTTACTTTTCATGAAACAAAGATAATACGGTGGAAAGGTTTTTAAACACAGTTCGTTCACCTTTTCCTATCTTTGCGCTATGCCCAACAGAAAAAGACACCGTCGTATGTCAGCCCTTCCGCCTATGGAAGGGTACCGGCCTTACGGAGTTCCCGGGAGGAACCGCGGATCCGTGGAATTGCTGTTTGAAGAGTATGAGGCCATCAGGCTGGCAGATTACGAGAATCTCACACAGGAAGAGGCCGCACAACGTATGAATATTTCGCGACCTACTTTCACGCGTTTATACGACAAAGCCCGCAAAAACATAGCCCGGGCTTTTATAGAAAGCAAAAGCATTGTAATCCGCGGCGGGGATTATGAAATTGACAATCACTGGTACCGTTGCCGTAATTGCAACCAGGTCAATTATTCCCCGGATCCGGTTGATAATTGCCAACATTGTCATTCAGACGATATCTTGTCTTTAAATAAAAAATTGCCCCCGCAATAGTACGTCTTGCCCGTTCCTCACCCTGTATGATCCCCATCAGCATCCGTTTTTCACTGGCAATCTTTCGAGGGCCATTAGCACAAAAGC
>LFSY01000050.1:1670-4368 GCA_001512865.1 Rikenellaceae bacterium DTU002
GCCGTGACCAATTGAATGATCATGGACAGGAACAGGGCGATCTTGAAAAAAAAAGGCCGCCCGGCTAGGAGCGACCTTCACACTATTAGGTTTCAAGTGTTTAATCAAGCAGCTTGTTACGTGCTGCCTCAATCTCTCCTGCCAGCTGTTTCAGTTGCTCTTCAAGTTGTTTTACATTGATGGCGTTGATCACTTTCAGCGGCTCCAGGATACTGCGAATGGATTCCAGCTCGGGATGGTATGGGATCAGGGATTCTATTCCATCCACAACCAGCAGGAACCTGTAGGACACTTCGGAGGCTGACTGGTCGTCAAAATAAGTGATATAACGGGGAATGTCAAGACTGGTGATATACAGTCCCTCCAGAATTCCGGCAGCCATTGTTTCAAAGAACATATGTACCTGTTCTTTTTCCATTTGTTCGTTTCCCATGGTGATTACCCATGAATCCAGGTCCAGGGCATTGACTTCCACATTGATCTGTGTGCCGTCCATAAGGGCTACGTTGTCTGTTTCCACCATCAGCTGGGTCAGGATCCTGTCATACGCTTCCACGGGCATGTCATAGAGTAGTGCGATCTCCCTGTCTACGGAATAAACAGCTAACGCCCGGTTTTTCTGATTCAGTGTCACCAGTTCGTTTACTTTTTCAAGCGGCATCAGGTAGGTGGGCTTTACCCTCTTTTCCCGGTCGGTAAGTACCAGGTTCCCTTCATGAATAGCCTGTACATGCGGCATGGTGCCCAGACGCTGGAACCCGGCGATCAGGGAGTCTATCTTAATGATCAGATCCTGTGTCAGATACTGTTCCTGCTGACTTATCTCGGATTTGGTCCCGGCATCTTTCTTTTTTGAAGCATTGTTCCCGCAGGCACTTACTATTAGTGCAGAGGTCAACAATAATGCAATGGCAATTTTTTTCATATCAGTTTTTTTGAATGTTGAATAATATTTCCGGAATTATCGTACAAATGTAAAAAAAACACGGTATTATACGTCTTTCTTTCGCAGAAACCTTGCAGGTACTTCAAAAAACAGGGCCAGTGAAGTCAAAACGGCCATCAGGCCCAGTACGGAAAGGTTGTACCAAAGCGCAGGAATCTTCCATTTCCCCAGGATTTTCCGGTGGCTGTAAAAAGGCGCCCTGCCATTTTGTGAAACCGGCTCCAGGTAAATGGCCCCAACCTTTGGGACAATCACATGATCCTTTACCCGGTACATGTGTGAAGAAGATGTATTAAGCACCAGGTCCTGCAAAAACAGGTTGTGGTTGTTCCTCTTCAGGGCAAGCAGTCCTTCCCGCCCCTTTTCATCCAAAAGTTCCCTGTTGACATGGTCAATGGCATGGGTGTGGTGCAACGACCTGCGCGACAAAATTTTGTCTGCCTGTTTAAAATACCCGTCCAGAGCCTGATAAAGGTCCCCGGACCAGGAATCCACGGGAACAGGAAACGTTTCCATTTCCGTTACGCGCGTAAGCGCGGGCAATCCGGTCCGTATTACTTCCAGTCTTGAAAAGTCGGCTTCACCTGTTTTCAAATATTCGTCCTGTGCCGTTTCCATCTGGCTCTGCAATTCCTCCAGGTATCCCAGACGGTAATACTGTGCCCTGAACTTTTCTTTCTCGTCGTCAAAAAAATGCTTCATGTACGGATTGTACATATAAGAGCTGACTGCCAGGGCTTCGAAAGCCCAGCGGGAAGGGATCACCTCTCCTATTACGGGAACGTTCCCTGTTTTGCTGCGGGGATTCAGGTCGTCAAACTTGACCACCAGTCCGCAAAGCAGGATCTGGGGAATGAGCAGCAGCGGGATGGTTATGTATATGGCCACTATAGAATTCAACGACTGGGAAAGTACCAGTCCGGTCAGGTTGGCCACCAGGGCTGCGGCAAAAAGGATGATCCACCATATGCCCAGCATGCCGTGTATCCCCATAATGGCATGACCCACCAGGATGAACAGCAATGTCTGGAGCAGCGACAGGCCAGTCAGGTAGGTGATCTTTGACCAGATGTATCCGCTGTGGCTCAGGCGGAGGAAACGTTCCCGCTTGAGCAGCGAACGGTCTTTAAAGATCTCCTCGGCACTCACACTCATCCCCATAAAAATAGCCACGATCACAGCCATGAAGAAGAACGATACCAGGTTTTTGTTATCCATGATGGTATAGCCCGTTTCCGGAGCGTATCGTGTCAGCATGGCCACAATGGCTGCCAGCAGGGGTGCTTCGAGCAATGATATGAGCAAATATTGCGTATTGACGATCTTGGTCTGCACGTTTCGTTGCAAAAAGATCAGGAACTGTTTCCGTGCCGAGGGTTTCTTCTGCTTTGAGGGGGGGATCTCCCTGACTTGCGGGGATTGTTGTTCCCCCCTGGATCCCAGGTACCTGCGGTGCCATTCTTCCGGCTGTATGCGGCGCTCCTCCGTCAGCCGGCCCGTATCGTCAAGGGCTTTGGAATCCACAATATTCAGGACGATCTCGGGATTCACGTTCCCGCATGAAGAACACATGCTGGTTTCCGAATCTGCGTAATGAGCCGCCTGTTTGAAATACGTTATCGCTTCTATGGGGTTGCCGTCATAGACCGGGTATCCTCCCTTATCCAGGAGCCAGAGCCTGTCAAAAAGCTTATAAATGTCCGATGACGGCTGGTGGATGTTCACCACGATCAGCCGTCCCCTGAATGTCTG
>LFSY01000131.1:0-2718 GCA_001512865.1 Rikenellaceae bacterium DTU002
CGTATCATCCGCCAGCTGAGACGTCGTCAGCGGTAAATACCGTAAAAGGCACACAATTTATATTATGTTAAATAGCTTTTTTCATGTTGCATAGCAGTGTCCCCCTGGCCGAACGGATGCGCCCCACTACCTTTGACAATTTTGTGGGCCAGGAACATCTTGTGTCTCCCCAGGCCGTACTGCGCAAGATGATTGAAAGCCGGAACTTGTCCTCTTTTATTCTCTGGGGACCTCCCGGTGTGGGAAAAACGACCCTGGCCCGCATCATTGCGCAGGATCTGGAACGCACTTTCTACAGTTTGTCCGCAGTGAGTTCCGGCGTTAAGGATGTACGCGAAGTGATTGAGCGTTCCCGTTCCAACAAGATGTTCCAGAAGAACCGTCCCATCCTTTTTATTGACGAGATCCACCGCTTCAGCAAATCCCAGCAGGACGCCCTGCTGGGAGCTGTTGAAGACGGTACGATAGTGCTTATTGGCGCCACCACGGAAAATCCTTCCTTTGAAGTGATCGCTCCCCTGCTTTCCCGGTGCCAGGTTTATGTGCTTAAATCACTGTTGGTTAATGATCTGAATACTTTATTTGAACGTGCACTTAAAGAAGATGACTACCTCCGTTCACTGGATATCCGTGTGGAAGAAACCGAGGCGTTGTTCCGCCTGTCAGGCGGGGATGCGCGTAAATTATTGAATATTATAGAAATAGTAGTTTCCAGTTACAGTGAAGGTGAAACAATCCTATTCAATAACGAGGAGGTACAGGGCCGTTTGCAGAAAAACATCGTGCTCTATGACAAAAACGGGGAACAGCACTACGATATCATCTCGGCATTCATCAAAAGTATCCGCGGAAGCGATCCCAATGGGGCCGTNNGATCCCCTGTTTATTGCCCGGCGGATGGTCATTCTGTCCTCGGAAGACATCGGGCTGGCCAATCCCAATGCCTTTCTGATGGCCAATGCCTGTTTTGACGCCGTGCACAAGATCGGGATGCCTGAAGGTCGCATTCCCCTGTCACAGACAGCTATTTACCTGGCCACCAGCCCCAAAAGCAACTCGGCCTACAAGGCCATAGAGGGAGCCTCGGCAACGGTCCGCGACAAGGGCGATCTGAGCGTTCCCCTGCATTTGCGCAACGCCCCTACCGATCTGATGAAGGAACTGGGGTACGCAAAAGACTACAAATATGCGCACGATTTCCAGCAGAATTTTGTAGACCAGGAATTCCTTCCGCAAGAGATCAGCGGTACCCGTTTCTATACCCCGCAGGACAATCCGCGCGAAAAGGAAATTGATAAGTTTCTTTCCCGCTGGGGCGAGAAGTATAGCCGCAGGAAATAAAAAATTGTACCTTTGAACTTCAATACGCTCTGTTATGGATCTCAACAACTTTTTTCTGATCTCTGGCCCCTGTGTCATTGAGTCGGACAAACTCTGTATGGAAATTGCCGGAAAGCTTTGTCAATTGACCCAGAAGTATCATATCCCATTGATATTCAAAGCTTCTTATCGAAAAGAAAACCGCACCAGGGTGGATTCCTTTACCGGCATAGGCGACCGCCAGGGACTGGAAGTGTTGCAAAACATCAAGCATTACTACCAGATTCAGGTTACCACGGACGTACATACCCCNNGACGTACATACCCCAGATGAAGCCCTTATGGCTGCCGAATACGGCATTGATATCATACAGATCCCCGCCTTTCTATGCCGCCAGACCTCTTTACTTAAGGCAGCCGCGCAGACAGGCAAAACCGTGAACGTGAAAAAGGGACAGTTCCTCGCCCCCGGCCAGATGCGCTTCGTGGTGGAAAAACTGCTGCAATTCGGGGCGACCCGGGACAAGATCATGCTGACCGAGAGAGGTACGCAGTTTGGTTACAGCGATCTGATATTTGATGTGCGCAGCATCCCCAAAATGAAGAAGCTGGATGTGCCTGTGGTACTGGATGTTACCCATTCCCTTCAATTACCCAATCAGGAGAAAGGTGTTGCCGGAGGAGAACCCGGACTGATAGCCTCCATGGCTGCAGCCGGTGTGGCGGCAGGCGTTGACGGTATATTTGTGGAGACGCATCCCCGGCCGCAGGAAGCGTTGTCGGACGGGAGCAATATGCTGCCGCTGGACCGGATGGATGATATGATCCGCCGGATAGTCGCCTTTCGCCAGGCTTATGTAAAACTCAACAAAGAAATTCAAGAAACAGCCCAATGACACTGACGCACGATTTCAGCAGACGGTACGAGAACCTGCCGGTATTCATTTATGACGACCAGGTGGAAGCATCGACGTACCTTGTGGACAACATACTGACACTTCTGACCCTTAAAGAGTCCCAGGGTAAAAAACTGATTCTGGGATTGTCTTCCCGGCCGGCCATGATACCTGTTTACGAATTGTTTGCCAGGGCCTTCTCCCAGGGAAGAAGTTTCAAAAATGTGGTAGTATTCGGGATCAATGAATATTATCCGCTTCACAGGGATGAGATCCAGTCGCATTACCGTTTTCTGAAAGAATACGTTTTTGATGTACTGGATATCCCCCCTGTCCAGATCCATTGTCTGGACGGAGATGTCGCCCGTTCCCAGGTGGCCCGGCACTGTGCCGATTTTGAAAAAAAGATCGCATCATACGGAGGAATTGACGTCTTGATCACTTCGGGAATGGGATCCAATGAGCCCGGCTCGCCTTACAGCTCCCGGACCCGTCTCATCAC
>LFSY01000131.1:2788-12306 GCA_001512865.1 Rikenellaceae bacterium DTU002
GTCGAGGGAAAGGTGGACGAGACGAATCCGTCCAGTTACCTGCAGAACCACACCCAGACCGAAGTGATCATTGACAGGGCCGCTGCCGCCAATCTGACCCGGATAGCGACTCCCTGGCTGACAGGACCCTGTGTCTGGAACGAAGAACTTACACGCAAGGCCGTCTTCTGGCTTTGCCGACACCTGGAAAAGCCCATTTTAAAATTAACCGCAAGGGATTACAACGACAACGGAATGAGCGACCTGATCACCGAGCGCGGTCCTTTCAGCAAGATCAACATAGACACGTTCAACTTCCTGCAGCATACCATTACCGGATGGCCGGGCGGGAAACCCAATGCAGACGATGCTACCCGTCCCGAAAGAGCCCTCCCCTATCCCAAACGTGTGATCGTATTCAGCCCGCACCCCGATGACGATGTGATCTCCATGGGAGGGACGGTGGCACGTCTTTCGGAACAGGGACATGTTTTGCATATTGCCTACCATACTTCAGGCAACATTGCCGTATTCGATCATGAAGTAACACGTTTCCTGGATTTTCTGCGCGAAATATCTCCCGTTTACGGGCTGGACATGGATAAGACCAAAGCCATATTTGAACAGGCCCGTAAAGACATGGCGCAAAAGAAACCGGGAGAACCCGACACGCATGCCATTCGCCGGGTAAAGGCGCTGATACGCCGGGGGGAAGCCAAATCGGCCTGTGACTACCTGGGAATCCAGCCCGAAAACGTACATTTTCTGGAAATGCCTTTTTACGAAACGGGAGGCGTCAAGAAAAATCCTTTGTCAGGGGAAGACATAGACATCATCTGCAAGCTGCTGGAAGAGGTGAAACCCCACCAGGTATTTGCGGCTGGCGATCTGAGCGACCCCCACGGGACACACCGTGTTTGCTACATGTCCATTTTAGGGGCGCTGGAAAAGCTCAGTGACCAGCCCTGGATCAGGGATTGCCGCCTGTGGCTGTACCGCGGGGCCTGGCAGGAGTGGGATGTGGCCGATGTGGATATGGCCGTTCCCCTGAGCCCCGAGGAGGTCATTATCAAACGCAACGCCATTTTCCGCCACCAAAGCCAGAAGGATCCCGCGATGTTTCCCGGGAATGACCCGCGTGAATTCTGGAGAAGGGCCGAGGAGCGGAACCACAATACGGCGGTGCTGTACGACAAGCTGGGCATGGCCGAATACCAGGCAGTAGAATTGTTCAGGTTGTACAAACAGGGGATGAAGATCTAAAACGGGTACCCTACCCCAAACTGGAAAGAATAATTGTCTTTTTTAAGCCACCTTGAAAGCGGGATCCATGCCTGCCTGACGGGATCCCTTACGATCATGCCCAGGTCCAGACGCAGGATCACAAAATCCAGGTTGACACGGATCCCCGCCCCGGCATCCATGGCAATGCTTTTATAGAAGTCCCTGAAACGGAACACGCCGGCATCGGCTCCGGCTTCCCGGGGCAAAGTCCAGATATTCCCGGCATCGGCAAACAACGCACCCTCCAGTTTCCAGAACAGGGGAAACCGGTATTCCAGGTTTACTTCCAGACGGATATCTCCCGCCTGGTTGGGAATACTGAAAGTCGAGTCCACGGGCATGGAGCCCGGTCCCACCGTCCTTGCCTGCCACGCCCGCAGGCTGTTGGCGCCTCCGGCATAGAACATCTGCTCCAGGGGTAAGGAAGTCGCATTACCGTAAGGAACCCCCACACCGGCATAAAACCGGCCCGCCAGTTGGTGTGTGTGCCTGATCAAGGTGTACCCTGCATTCAGGTCTGCCTTGATATACTGGGTATAGGCAATCCCCCCGATGGTATGACTTCCGGTAGTGTCGGTCCGCATCAGGGAATTAAAGGCACTCAGCAGATTCCCGGCCGCCTCCAGTCCTACCCTTACATAATGCCAGGACCTTTTATGTACCGCTGAGTTGTCGCTCGTGTAATAGAATATGGATGACATCCCCAGATCAAAGTGATCCCTGTAGGTGTCAATCAGGAACGGATCGTTCAGGGAAGCCAGGAATCCGGGGCTCATATTGTATAGCTTGACCAGTTTGAGCCGGAGCGGATTTACCGTGTAATGGAAATTATCCCCCATGCTCCAGGTATAGCCGAAGGTGGTCGAAGCGATGTTTCGCGTATATTCCGGGCGGGACTGGTAGCTGTAACTTGCCAGGACGTCCGTCCGTGGAATACGGTTGCGGAACAGGACCTGACTCACCGGGAAGAGCATTTTCGGAAACGAGAGGGAGAGCGATGCGCCCAGTTCGGTAGCCCGGATGGGGTCCCTTAGCTTGAACTGGAAGTTTCCCATGAATCCCAGGGTAAGCCACTCCCCTCCCCTGAATATGTTTTTGTGGTAATACGACAGGGCCGGAGATACACCTATGAGTCCGTTCGAATTGCTGGACGCCTCGAGGTTCAGCTTGTAACCCTGGGAATTACCCGGAATCAGGCGAATGGTACAATCGACCAGGGCGGTGTCCAATTGCATGGAAGAAGGTACCTGGTCAAACAGAAGCGTAACACTGTTCAGCAGGCGTATATGGGAAAACCTGTCGTAGGTGGTCTTTACCCTGGATTCGTCGTACAGTTCCCCCTGCCTGAGAAAACTCATGTTTCGGATCACCCGGGGTCTTAAAGCGGATTTTCCTTTGGAATGGAATGTCAGCCCGTCGTATTCAGAGGTCTCCATAGATTCGTAATAGGAAGAATCCATAACGGCCTGGATGGGATCAAATCCGGGATATACGTTAATTTGTCTGATCCGGTAAGGTTTCTGGCTACTGTCGTCGGGCAACTGTACCTGCAGGGAAGCTTTCCCTTCCCCGGCCAGCGTATCGGCAAGGAAAGAAACATGGCTGCGGTTGAAGCCGTAATAGCCGTTATTCCTCATGTAGGAACTGATACGGGCGGCTTCCTGTTCCAGGGTCAGCGATGAAAGGCGGCTTCCGGGAGTTATCAGGGACCGGTTCGCAAACCTGTAATACAGATCTGACAGCGCCGTGTCTGCCTGTCCCAGGATTACGGTATCAATCATATATGTTTTCCCGGGCATGACCGTATAATGAACGGTGGCTTTACGGTTGTCGTAGAAAACTGTGTCGGTAATGGTGTTGGCGTAATACCCCATGGAAGTAAGGTAATTGTCCATGTTCATTTTACTGAACCCGATCAGTCCCGGATCAAATACTACGGGGGGTTCGCCCAGACGGCGCAGGAAGCGGCTCCATCCGGTATCCCGGTCCGGGCTCAGGCTGTATATGTTCAGAAACGCCTTCCATCCGAAGACTATTGCAGTATTGGGTTTTTGACGGATATACGGTTCGAGCGATGAAGGTGGCACTACCTTATCCGGGACTACCTTGACAGTGTTCTTTCGTAGCAGGAACTCGCCTTCCGGCACGTAACGCGTAGTGGCGCATCCCGGTAACAGGAGGATCGTAAGGACGATGACCGGGGAGAAGAGCTGCAGGTAATTACGCATAATACAAAAGTAGAAAAAAAGCACCAATACCATACTACATATAAATATTCCTCTATATTTGCAATCTGATTCACTTACATTGAAGTTTTTTTAACAAAGTAACTCACTTACATTACAGTAATGAAAAACAAGTACATCGATTTGATCCAGCAAAGTTTTGACTTTCCGCAGGAAGAGTTCAGGGTGGAAGACGGGGAACTTCTGTTTCACGACATCCCCGTGATGGATTTGATCCAACAATACGGAACGCCCTTGAAATTCTATTATTTACCTCAGATAAGCAAACAGATCCAAAAGGCCAAGAGGTTGTTTAATGTAGCCATGGCCAAGGTAGATTACGACGCGGAATACCATTACTGCTACTGTACCAAATCGTCACATTTTTCCTTTGTAATGGAAGAAGCACTCAGGAACGACATCCACATAGAGACGTCCTCTGCTTTTGACATCAACCTTATTGAAGCGCTTCACGAGCAAAAGATCGTTGAAAAGGACCTTTACGTAATATGCAACGGATACAAAAAACAGCAATACATTGACAACATTGCCAACCTGATCAACTCGGGCTGGGAGAATACGATATCCATTCTGGACAACATGCCCGAAATTGAAGCCCTCGACAAGGCTGTTAACGATACGTGTAAAATTGGCATCCGCATAGCGGCGGAAGAAGAACCAAAATTCGAGTTTTACACCAGCCGCCTGGGCATCCGCTACAGCGACGTAGTCCCCTTCTATCACAAATACATCAAACGAAATCCCAAGTTCAAACTTAAAATGCTCCATTTCTTCATTAATACCGGGATACAGGACAATGCCTACTACTGGAACGAGCTGGCAAAGTGCGTGAACGTGTATTGTGACCTGAAAAACTTCTGTCCCGAACTCGATTCTCTGAACCTGGGCGGAGGTTTCCCGGTGCGTAACTCTTTGTCGTTCGACTACGATTACGAGTACATGACAGAAGAGATCATTGCCCAGATCAAAAGTATCTGTACAAGCCGCAACGTCAAGGAACCCGACATTTTTACCGAGTTCGGGTCGTTCACGGTAGGTGAAAGCGGCGCCAACATATACCAGGTCCTGGGAGATAAACAGCAGAACGATCGCGAAAGATGGTACATGATAGACTCTTCCTTCATGACGACTTTACCCGACACCTGGGGTATCAAGCGCCGTTTTATCCTGCTGCCCATCAACAAATGGAACGAACCTTACCAGCGCGTTTTCCTGGGCGGGCTTACCTGCGATTCACAGGATTACTACAATGCCGAAGCGCACGCCAATGCAGTTTTCTTACCCAAGAACGAAAACGGCGAACCTCTCTACATAGGCTTTTTCAATACCGGGGCCTACCAGGAATCCATATCCGGTTTCGGCGGCGTGCAACATTGCCTGATGCCTGCTCCCAAAATGGTGATCATAGGAGAAGAGAACGGGGAATATTATACCAAGCTGTTTTCCAAGGAACAGACATACAAGTCCATGTTGAAGGTTTTGGGCTATTGACACGATGTTGGCCATATCAGACATAAAACACATCAAATCCCTGGAGCAGAAGAAATTCCGCCAGGAATTCAGGGAGTTTGTCATCGAAGGACCCAAAATGGTGTCCGAGCTGTTGCATGCCGACAGTCCTTTCAGGATCAAAAGGCTCTATCTGCAGGAAGGCGTTCCGGTACATGCCCCGGCGCCATTGGCAGAATACGTTTCGGCAAAAGAGATGGAAAGGATCTCGTCCCAATCCACCCCGTCGGGCGCTCTGGCGGTAGTGGAGATCCCCCGGGTCCCGGTAGCCGGTCCGCAACCGGGGAACCTGTACCTGGCACTGGACGCCATCCGTGATCCCGGCAATTTCGGCACCATACTGCGCGTGGCAGACTGGTTTGATTTCCAGGCTGTGTACGCATCGGCCGATTGTGTGGAACTGTACAATCCCAAGACGGTCCAATCTACCATGGGAGCCATTCTGAGGGTGCCTGTATATTACACCTCCCTGGAAACGCTGCTCAGCCGTTGTACCCTGCCGGTCCTGGGTACCGTGCTGCGGGGCGGAACGGATATCAATACCACTGACCTCCCTGCTGAAGGGATCGTGGTCATGGGAAACGAATCACAGGGTATTGGAGAGCCGCTTCTGGAACATATCCGGACCAGGCTCTATATCCCTTCTTACCGTGAAGGTTCGGAATCCCTGAATGTGGCTACCGCTGCTGCCGTAGTCTGCGCAGCTTTCCGAAGAAACCTTCCACCCCTGCCCAGATAGCCGCGTATCCCAGGATGATGGCGGTATTGACCGCCAGTTTTGGGACTATGGACAATTCTTTGAACAGAAGGGAAAAGAAGTATAGCCCTATGCCGCAGAAAATGTAGAATCCGTTTCGTCGCCAGTTGTATGGCACCGGATAATGTTTACGACCCATCAGGGCACAGACAACCGTCATGGTGAGGTAACTGGCCAGATGCCCCCAGGCAGCGGCCATGTAGCCGAAACGGGGCATGAAAAGCACATTCACCAAAAGGGTCACTGCCAGGCCGGCCGAGGTGATCAGTACCGCATAGCCTGTTTTCCCCGACAATTTGAACCAGATGCTGATGTTGAAATAGATGCCCAGCAATACGTAGGCAAGGGCCATAATGGGAACCACCACGATCCCTTCCCTGTAATTTTCTCCCAGGATCAGGCTGAAAAGATCAATATACAGCAATATCCCCAGGTAAACAAGCATGGAGAAACCGGTGAAATAATCGAGCACGCGGGCGTACGTTCCCGGGGCTTTCTTGTCTGCTGACTGTCCGAAAAAGAAAGGTTCGGCTGCATAGCGGAACATCTGTATGAACAGGTTTATGAGCACGGCCAGCTTGATTCCTGCCTGATAGATTCCCATTTGTGCCCTCCAGGAAACGTCTTCCGGGATCAGAAAACGGAACAGGATCCTGTCACTGAAATCGTTCAGTATCCCTGGCAATCCGGCGATCATCAACGGCAGGGAATACAGCATGAGCCGGGTCCAGAGTTTCCGGTCAAAGGCAAAACTGCTTCTTTTTACCAGGTCCGGGAGAAAAAGCAGCAAAGCCACAATGCAGGACAGGAATATGGAGAAAAGCACGTAATTGAAATCGGGAACCGCCGGGATAAAACGCCCCAGGAACGATTCCGGAGCGGAGGCAAGAAAACGGGGAGCCCAAAGGAAAAAAAGCAGGTTGAACCCCAGTTCGCAGCAGATCTTGACGGTTTTGAAGACTGCAAAGCGCCACGCCTTATGTTCATACCGCAGACGTGCGAACAATATGGCAGTAATGCTGTCCAGCAAAAGGATCCCGGCCACGTAAAACAGGGCCCGGGAATCATTGCCGTAACCCAGGGCCCCGGCAATGGGATCTCTGAAAAGGATCACTGCGGCAAAAAACAACCCGGCTACAAAAGTTACCGTTGTAAGGGAGGTGGAAAACACACGTCCCGCTCCCACAGGGTCGTTCTTTTGTCCGGCCAGTGATGCAAAACGGAAACAACCTGTCTCCAGACCCAGTACGAGCACCACCTGCAGGACGGCTATATAGGCCATGAATTCGGCCACCACGCCATAGGCCGCCTGGTCTGTTAGGACCCTGGTGTACAAGGGCACGAGCAGAAAATTCAGGACCCTGGCCAGGATGGTGCTCATCCCGTAAACAGCGGTTTCACCCGCCAGACGTTTGATGGCAGAATTTTTCAACATCATCTCAGGTGTTCATTCGCTGTCTTACGGCTTCATACAACACTACGGCAGCAGCCGCAGATACGTTCAGCGATCCGATCTCACCCAGTTGCGGGATGGAAACCAGTTCATCGCACAATTCCAGGATCCCCCGGGAGATCCCTTTTCCCTCCGCTCCCATGACCAAAGCAACGGGACGCCGGAAATCGGCCTGGTATATAGTCCGGGGCTGGCCTGCCGAGGTGCCTGTAACAGTGTAACCGCTCGCTTTCAGATAAAAAATGGCCGTCCTCAGGTTGGGGACCTTGCAGGCGGGAATGCGCAGCAGGGCCCCTGCCGAGGTTTTCACGGCATCCTGGTTCACCGCAGCACCTCCTTTGGCCGGAAGGATCAGCGCCCCTACCCCGGCACATTCACACGTACGTGCTATGGCCCCGAAATTGCGGACATCGCTTACCCCGTCCAGCAACAGTATCGTGGGAAAACCCGGTCTGGCCGCGGCAGCTTCCACAGCCTCTTCCAGCGAGACGTAATCCAGCCGGGCCAGGATGGCGATAACGCCCTGATGGTTCCCCCCTTTTGCCAGGTGGTCCATCTTTTCCCGGGGAACGAATTGTACCTGAATGTCCTGTTGCCTGGCAAGATCTGTAATCTGTACGGCCACAGGACTGTCGATCCCTTTACGCAGGAGTATTTTTTCCATTTTCTTGCCGCCCAGCAGCGCTTCCATGACGGGATGTATCCCGTAAATCCGGTCTTCAGGCATCTTTTGTATTATTAATAAATGTATCCAATTGGTTATGAGCTTCTTCCCATGCTCTCATGGCATGATCAAGCTCTTTTTTCTCTTTCTCGTACAGCTGGTAAAAAGCGGTGCTGAACCCTTCGGCCGGCGGAGCAAGCAATTTTTCATCCATAATGGCGAGGCCTTTTTCGTGCTGTTCTATGCGGTTTTCCCAACGCAACACGGCCTGCTGCAATTTTTTCAACGTCTTGTCACGTTCTTTTTTCTGCCGGTAAAGAGCCGGGGCATCTGTTTCCTTCTCCGGTCCGGCAGCACTTTTGTTATCCTTTGTTTCAATGCATTTTTCCAGTTCCCTGAGACTTTCCAGTTTCCTTCTCTCCATGAAATCCCTGATTCCGCCCAGGTGTTCCTTCACCCTGCCGTCCCTGAATTCATATATCTTGTCAGCCAGCCCGTCCAGGAAGGTCCTGTCGTGCGAAACCAGGACAAGCGTCCCGGGATACTGCTGCAAGGCTTCCTTCATTACTTCCCTGGAACGTATGTCCATGTGGTTGGTCGGTTCATCGAGGGCCAGTACGTTGTAGGGCTGCAACATCAGTTTGGCCATGGCCAGACGCGATCGTTCCCCGCCACTCAGCACACCCACTTTTTTCTCTACGTCCTCCCCCCTGAACAGGAAAGCTGCCAGGATCTCACGCAACCTGGTGCGCATGTCTCCCACAGCGATCTGGTCCAGAGTCTGATAGACGGTCAGCCCGTTGTCGAGCAATTCGTCCTGGTTTTGTGCGTAATATCCGGTCTTTACGTTGTACCCTGCCTCGAACGTCCCTTCTATAACGGTTTTCTGTCCGGTCAGCAATTTCATCATAGTTGTCTTGCCTTCGCCGTTCCTGCCTACAAAAGCCACCTTTTCCCCACGTTCTATGACCATCCCGGCTCCTGTAAAGATAGGCCCTTTATCGTAACCCAGGGCAACATCACGGCATGTAAACACAACTTTTCCGCTGCGCTGCACAGGAGGAAACGCGATCCTGATCTGGCTTTTGTCCAGGGGATCTATCTCTATCCGTTCCATCTTCTCCAATTGCTTGATGCGGCTTTGCACCTGGTTGGACTTGGTCGGCTTGTAGCGAAAACGGGCAATGAATTCTTCAGTTTTCTCAATGGTCTTTTGCTGGTTTTCGTAAGCTGCCGTCTGCTGTTCCACACGTTCGCGGCGGAGTTCCAGGTAATGGGAATACGGGGCTTTGTAATCGTATATCTTCCCCAGGGATATTTCTATGGTCCTTTCGGTAACGTTGTCCAGGAATGTCCTGTCGTGCGATATGACCAGCAGCGCTCCCGTGTACGATTCCAGGTATTGCTCCAGCCAGCGAAGACTTTCAATGTCCAGATGGTTTGTCGGCTCGTCCAGTAAAAGTACGCCCGGTTTGGAAAGGAGCAGTTTGGCAAGTTCAATGCGCATGTTCCATCCCTCGGAAAAAGTCCTTGCCGGCCGTTCCAGGTCAGATGCCTTAAAACCCAGTCCTCCGAGGGTTTTCTCTGCATTTCCCCTGGGATTGTCCGAAGCAAGTATATGCAAAC
>LFSY01000131.1:12467-20248 GCA_001512865.1 Rikenellaceae bacterium DTU002
GGTTCCAGCAACCCGGCCATGATCTTGAGCAGGGTAGATTTTCCGGCCCCGTTTTTTCCCACCAGGGCGATCCTGTCCCGCTGGTTTACGGTAAAACTTACATCGGAAAAAAGCTCCCGGTGTGCGAATGAAACTTGTAAGCCCGATACAGATATCATTTCAAATTTCTCCCCTGTGTATCTATGGTCAGTATCTGACCATGGTAAACGACCTGCGACTTTCCGTGTGAAAAGACGGAAACGGTGTCGTACAGGAACGGAATGATCCTTTTCCCACTCCTGTCAATGAACCCCCAGCTCCCGCTAAACCTCACTCCGGCCAGTCCGTTGGAAAACAAGCGATGCCCGTCCTCATATACAAATGGGATCACCGTGTTGCCTTTCTTATCTATGAACCCATATTGTTTCCTGATCCTCGTGGACATCATGTTCAGCTGGGCGGCCAGGGCCATATCATCGCTAAAATCGTAGATCTCTACCAGTTTCAGTGAAAAGGGAATGGTAAAAGCCCCTTTATCGTCAACCACCCCGTACTGTTCGTTGTGGTACACGACGGCCACACGGTGGCTGTAATTCCTGATGGAATCGTATTGAGGTGTGACCACTACCTCTCCTTTTTCTGACAACACACCGTATCCGTTGCCGTTGCGCACAATGGTCATTCCTTCACGGCAGGGTCCTATGTAATCGAAAAATTCCGAAGGATACTCCAGGTTCCTGGTGTGTCTCAGGGCATAACGGCCGTGATCTCCTGTCACGATCCATTCCCTGTCGTGATGAAAGTATATGGTGTCATACACGGGTTCAATAAGAGAACCCGCATTTTTATCGAGCAAACCGTAATGACCGTCAAGAAGCACACGGTATGTTGAGGGAGTGCATACATCAGCTTTTTCGTACCGCACAGGGATCAATGGTTCTGTATGGCCCGGCAGATGCAGTCCTTCCATACCGTTTTTCCGGACAGTGTAAAGATCCGGCTGGTATCTGCCGATACTGTCGTACACCACCGGAATGACCAGCGTCCCGTCGCCGTCAAGCGCTCCCCAGAGTCCCTTACGGCGAACGAAGAAGGAATCGTCTCTCAGGACCAGGGTATCGTACGGGCCCCCACCCTTATGCGTTCCTCTTCCGTCAATGACCTCAAATGAATCGTCCGGAAGGGAACGTACCAGGAAGGGAATCCGTTTTCCGTTATAGATAAAGGTAATGTTACCCGGTGACAAGGGGATTTTGATGTGCCCTTTTCTGTCTGTCACCGCGTGCTCATTTCCCCGGACGCCAATGATGACGCCGGAAAATGTTATGAGCGTATCGTAAGCGGGACGGACCACCCAATGGCCCCGCCGGTTGATCATCCCGTAAAGGGAATGTTCCATGACCAGGGCCAGCCCGTTGTCAAAGGGCCGGGCTTCTTCATAAAAAGCTTTCGAGAGGATCAGCCCAAGGGAATCAGTGTAGTTATATCCTTTTCCCGGAATCAGAACCGGACCGGGACGGAATGTCACGGGTCTGACCCCGCCGTTGTACAAGTGAACGTGCTCGCGTATGATCTGTGGAGAAGCAGGTCTGTACAGGCGGATGATTCCGGCTTTGGTGTACCCGCTGAAAAGATCGCTTTTGAGAAGCATGAAAACCGGAGCTCCCCAGAAAAAAGGGACCAGGAACAGGATCAGGCACAGCAGCACCGTACCCGAGGCGATCCATATGAAAAGGCTATGCTTCCGCTTTTTCATCTTCTTCTGCAGATTTACTGAAACTTACCAGTATGCTTATCTCGTAAAGAAGATACAAGGGCAATGCTACTATGAACAATGTGAATGCATCCCCGCTTGGTGTAATGATGGCTGCCAGTACAAGCAGGATCAGGATTGCGTGTTTCCTGTATTTTTTCAACATCTCCCTGGATATGATCCCCATTCTGGACAAGACACGCAGAAGAACGGGCATTTCAAAGACGATGCCCATAATGATCACCAGCCAGGTGAACATGTGTATGTAGGATTGCAGGGTGATCTGGTTTTTAACCAGTTCGCTTACCTGGTAACTGCCCAGAAAATTGATGGTCAGGGGAAATACAAAAAAATACCCCACAAGGACTCCCAGGAAAAAAAGCAGCGAACACCAGCCGAAAGCTCCGACTACCGATTTTTTTTCGCTGGGATACAATGCCGGTCTTACAAAAAGCCAGATCTGGTATAGTATGAAGGGAGTGGCAATTACAAAAGCCACGCTGAAAGAAACGCTTATATGTGTGAAAAACTGTGCGGCAAGTTCTATGTTCTGCAGATCGAGCATGAAAGGTTTCGGACCCAGGGAAGGTATTCCTGCCAACAGGGCAAGTGATTCCATCCACCTGTAGAGGATAAAATCAGAACTTCGGGGGGCAAATATGATGGTTTCAAAAACAAAGTTCTTGTTCACAAAGACAACGACCATGAGTAAAATCAGAACGATTGCCGAGCGAAAAATCACTTTGCGGAACTCATCAAGATGTTCCCAGAAGGTCATCTCTTCTTTATTCCGTGAAGCACCGGCCACCGTTACTCCTTAAGATCTTTGTCCAGGTCTTTGCTCTCTTCTTTAAGATCGTCTTCAATGCCCTTGACGCCTTCTTTGAAAGACTTAACGCCTTTTCCGATCCCTTTCATAAGTTCAGGTATTTTGCGGCCTCCAAAGAGAAGCAGAACGATCAAAGCAATGATGATGATCTCGGTGGCACCCAGGGTGCCGAACAACAACAATTTAGTCATATTGCAGGTCTTGAATTTTTACAAATTTAGGTATTTTTCCAATACTTCCGTAAGAAAACCGGGAGCTCTTACCGGAACTCCGCGTGAAACGTCCACAAAAGCCAGTGTGACGTAACCTTTTGCGAGCAGGATCCCCGAGGGATTGCATATCTGGTAGCGAAAGGTGATGCGTGAGCGGGGCATTTCTTCCAGTCGTGTGACAACGGAAAGTACTTCTCCGTAACGGGCCGGCCGGATATAGTCACAGTGAACGGCATGGACAGGCATGATGATCCCGCGTGATTCCGTTTCCGAGTAAGGGATCCCGTAATGCTGCATCATTTCTTCCCGTGCCGTTTCAAAATAACGGATGTAATTGGAGTGGTGTACCACCCCCATTTGGTCTGTTTCGTAATACCTTACCGTGATCTTTGAAGTATGTTCCATTATGGTCATTCCAATATCCGGGCTCCGGGACCGGGCAAATAATAGATAAGTCTGAAATTGTCCACGGTAAGGCGGCTGCCGTCGGCACCTTTGAACTCATCCCCCTGGTAAGAGGAAGACATCCGCACTACCAGGTGCGTCATCTGCAGGTTTTCCTTCCCGGGAACCTTGCTGAATACAAGGCGGGCACGTGTCCACCCGGCGGTTCCTTCCGTGATTATCTCGCTTTCAGCAATCAGGGTGGGCCTGTTTTTCAGGTCATACGACCAGGCGCCCCCCGCATTGTAATGCAACTCAGTTGCGATGACTGCTTTGTCAGGGCCGTCTATCTTTTTGGGATCCCTGAAGGCAGGCATACCCAACGCCCCCCTGTATGCTTCTGTATATACCCGCTGTCCTCCCGATTGGTACTGGTAATCTATTTCAAAACCCACGGGGTTCGTATCGGTGGTAAAAGGTATGCCGAAATCGGACATGCTGGTGGGATTCATTACCGCATCCACATCCATGCTGAAATTGAACTTACCCAGCATCACGGCCCCGGCTGCCAGGCTGGTTACCTTGATGACCACCAGGTTGACCGTTTTGAGCTGGGTGAGCATCTGGGCGGCATAAGGACTGTCTTTTCCCTGTACACGCGTTGTCCCGATCACCTGAACGTTGTTTCCGGTAGTCCATCCGCTCCCGTTGGAGGGCAGGATGTTCATCACATTATCCACTGTCCCCCATTCTTCATAACCGCTGTTGAATACCTGCGGGGCATAAATAAGCCGTATCTGCCATTCCCGTACATTTTCGTTTGCGGCCATTACCCTGAAGACAAACGGTTCGCTGAAGGATAAGGCAAGCGGGGCGCCCGATGTGATTCCCTGAAGCCGGGCCCCTTCACTCACCGTAATCCTGGGCTTGATGGTCAGCAGGGCCTCTTTTGAAGGACGGGTGCTGACCAAAAGGGTGATGGCAGAGACATCCGGTTCAATAGTTTTCTGATCGAAAACAAATCCCGAAGAGGGACTTCCCGTGACAAAATCCACTACTTCCGTACCGGATAGCCTGACGGGAGAACGGTCTTCCAGTTTCAATGTCCAGTGGGTGACGTTGGTACCGCTCTCGGAAGTGACGGAGAAACGGTATTGCTGTTCCGTGGTGTAGAAAACCAGGCTGTGTTGCAAAGAAGAAATATCCCCTTCCAGGCGGGCGTTCTTTGACAGGTTCATTACTCCGTTTACCGTAACGGGCATTTTGGATGACCAGTCACTGATGACCAGGGTGACCGTTCTGTTGAGCGTGTCCGTTATCCCCTGCTCCAGGAAAGAAATATTGTTGGCCGTCTGGGAGGTGCCCAGGTAACTTTCAATACGGTAATCCAGTACCAGCGCTTCCAGGTTTTCGATCCGTTCATCGGCCAGCTGCAGCATCCATTCCGTAATATCCCCGCTTTCGGCCCTTACGGTCAGCGGAACCACATCCCCGATGGTCATAAAGGTGATGCCCCCGCTTACGTCTTCCTGTAATGAAGCCCCCGGCGATAATTCGAGGGTAAAGTCTTCCAGCACCAGGGGAAAGTCGTATCCGGCTTTCAGCACCAGTGTAAGGGTCTTATTCTGTTGATCTATAGCTGCCAGGGGACTTTCCAGCCTGACCAGGTTTTCCTGCGAATGAAATGCCTCGACGGAAAAATTCAGAATATCGGATCCCGTCTCGAACCAGGGATCCAGTTCCACAGTCCACTCCCGTATATTCCCCGACTCGGAGGTTACCCGGAAAGGCACACTACTCTTGTAAGTTTCAAAAACTACGGGACCCTGCAGGTCCGTTACCGCTTCTTCAGAAACGACCAGTTCATACCCGCTGATCTCCAGCGGAAAGTCATTTCCCGCGGTCATCGGAATCCGGATCCCGGAACGGAGCGTATCGACCTGCGCAGCTCCCAGGACCATTTCGTTCCGGGCCGAGGTGTACTCCAGAATACCGAAGGACAGTACCTCGTTGGCCGGGTTCAGCCATTTTTCCCAGCAAACGTTCCAGGCACGTGCCTGCAGGGACAACACATCGGCCAGGTAAAACACCTTGTTGTCTTCCCAACGGCTGACCGAAAATTCTTCTTCAGGCGTCAGCCCGATCTGCAGGATATACGGTTGGATGCCGTACAGGAAACGGGCGTTCCAGGGAAAAGGGGTGGCGAAGTCCTTTACCAGGACGGTAAAACGGCTTTCTGCCTGATCGGGAAGTATGTGTACCGTCTGCAACGCATCCTGCCGGAACGATATGCCAAAGGGAGACAGAGGTGTCATGCGTTCCCAGGTGTCTGCGTCTGTCTGGGATGCATCGTCCAGGACCGTAACCCCGGTCAGGGAGAGATACCACGTTTCTTTCTTCCCGCTTTCGGCGACCAGTGTCAGGGGGACTTTGGTATCGTAGGCATCCAGCACAAATGTATGTTCATTCTTCGTGGTTTCAATCCGTGCTCCCGGACTCAGTTCCAGTGCCAGACTCACGGTCAGGGGAAGGGTTTCTCCCGTAAGGGCATATATTCCTATCACGTTTTCCACCACATCTACGATCAGCTCCCGGGACAGTAAAAAACCCTCAGGCCGGTAACCGGTCATGGATGCCTGCAACACGGAAGCTTCCTCGCTGCGGGGAGCCACTTCAATACGGATCTCGTAAGTGTGTACCACACCGCTCAGGGCTATCAAATGGATCCTGCGTACGGTTCCTTCATTCTCAAAAATGAGCGTATTGTCAGCATCCGGGCCCAGGATCTTGTCGATGGGCTGCCCGGTCCTGATATCGAGGGTCACCGATACGGGAAACTCGTACTTTCCGTAATCCATGGGCAATATTATGGTTCCCTCTTCCACCACTGGCTCGCCAAAGATCACGGCTTCAGGCGAATGGGCGGAAATGGTACAGGAGGCGACGGTTGCATTGTCATCCAACTCCTTGACGTTTACGCAGCCGGAAAAATGCAATAATGAAAGAAATGCCAGGATTAGAAATCTGTATTTCATTGTAATAATGCTAATTGCTGCTCCAAAGCGGCAATTTTTGCGAGGGCGTCGGAACGTTTCCTGCGCTCTGTTTCCACTACCTGTTCAGGAGCACGTTGCATAAAACTTTCGTTGGACAGTTTTTTCTCAACCCCTGTCAGGAACCTGCGGAAATATTCCAGTTCCCCTTTCAGTTTGGTGCGTTCCTCATCCAAGTCCAGAAGGTGTCCCAGCGGTATGTAACATTCGGTAGTACCGATCAGGAAAGCAAACACATTCCCTTCTTTCGGAGGTTCCCCAACCGGGATCACTTCTTCCAGTCCTCCCATGCGTCTGGCCACTCCGTACAAATGAGAGGGAAAATTTCCCCTGATAAAGAGTTTCAGGTCCGTTTTACGGGGGATCTGCCTGTTCTGGCGGATACCCCTTACGGCGACGATCAATTCCTGAAGACGGGCAAAATCATCCAGTTCCCGGGTATCGTAGGGTCCGGTACGGGGAACCGGGGAGACCATGATGCTTTCACCTTCCCGGCGTTCTTTCAGGTTTTGCCAGAGTTCTTCCGTAATGAAAGGCATGAACGGATGCAGCAGGTGCAGCAGTATGTCAAAAAATTCCAGGGTTTTATCGTACGTCCTTGCGTCAATCCTTTTGTTCGATTCCCCTGCGGGTTTGATCATTTCCAGGTACCACGAGCAGAAATCGTCCCAAAAACGCTTGTACAGCAGCATCAGGGCCTCGGAAAGACGGTATTTTCCAAACAGGTCCTCCACTTCTTCCTGAGCGGCTGCCAGCAACTGGCCAAACCAGCGTACGGCTTCCCCTGCGGTCTCTTCCTGTTTCATGTCAGGGTCGCGTTGCCAGGAACGGACAAGGCGGAAGGCATTCCATATTTTATTGCAGAAGTTCCGTCCCTGCTCTACCTGTGTCTCGTCAAAGAGGATATCGTTCCCGGCAGAAGTACAGAGCATCAGCCCCATACGTACGCCATCGGCTCCGTACCTGTTCATCAGTTCTATGGGATCGGGTGAATTCCCGAGTGATTTGGACATCTTCCGGCCCTGTTTGTCGCGCACCATTCCGGTAAGATATACGTTGGAAAACGGCTTCTCGTTGCAAAACAGGTCTCCGGCCATAATCATCCTGGCCACCCAGAAAAAGAGGATGTCCGGAGCCGTGACCAGGTCGTCAGTGGGATAATAAAAGGCCAGCTGCGCATTAGGTGCTTTTTCGGGATGACCGGGTTTTTGGGGATCGAATACCGAGATGGGCCACAGCCATGAGGAAAACCAGGTGTCCACCACGTCGGGATCCTGCGTCAGGTCCCCGTCGCACAGAGCGGGATTGTTTTTCCTTGCCAGCTGCAGGGCTTCCCCGCGGGTCGGGGCTACCACCACTTCTCCGTCAGGAAGATAATAGGCCGGTATTTGCTGTCCCCACCACAATTGCCTGGAAATGCACCAGTCCCGGGCAGTTTCCATCCAGTGGCGGTAGGTGTTGCGGTACTTGTCGGGAATGAGCCTCACGCGTCCGTCCTCTACATACCCGAGCGCCTTTTTTGCCAGCACGTCAAGCCTGACGAACCACTGCTGAGAAAGCCTCGGCTCGAT
>LFSY01000021.1:0-512 GCA_001512865.1 Rikenellaceae bacterium DTU002
ATCTCCACCCGGTTGAAGTTTTTCTTTTCGGGAAAATTCTGTTTGTTCACATTCTGGGCAAACAGCCCCAGATGGACAGTAACTAAAATGATTGACAGTAAGCAGCGCATGATTTATGGTTTTGTATTTGAAGATTTCGGATTCCTCATTTTGGCAAAAGACAGGATCAGCCCCAGCACAATGGACAACGAGGCGGCAAACAGGACCCGGTACTGTCCGGGCAGCAGGAACGTGATGGTATGCGCAGGAATCCAGAACACCGGGATGGTCACTCCCACGATCTCTTTAATGAAGCGCCCCCAGTCAATCCCGGGAATCACCTCGGCAAAAGTCACCTTTTCCCCAGAAAAGCGCTTGTCAATATACACATCGGTAATGCGGTGCATCGCCATGAACACCGGCCCGAACGTCAAATTCATGATTGCCGAGATGAACAACGCCCGGCGCAACCTGGAAATGAACTGCACCACAAGCGGGCAGGTATCGCTGCATTCGGAGATCAGCAGTCCCTG
>LFSY01000021.1:644-2694 GCA_001512865.1 Rikenellaceae bacterium DTU002
ACAAACCCCATAATATAGGGAACCTTTGCCGTAAGCTCCACAAACACCTTGTGCGTGGGAGGCCAGATCAGGAAACCAGCGATCAGCGCCAGCAATCCCACCCATATTACTGTACCGTATTTTGACATGGAACAAAGATATGAATCTCCGAGATTCTGCGCCAATATTCCATAGATAAAACATCAACCTATTGATATCTTGTTCTTTATGTTTTTCCTGATCAGCCAGTGGCGCAGAATCTCGGAGATTCCTTACCTTTATACATGCGCAAATTCACAATAATCCCACTGATCCTGACCTTTCTGGGCTGCTCCGGTCCCGAGCCCGGGGTGAGTCTGCAGCTGGCCCGGGAACGCAAAGAGGCCATATCCGGACTCGGGTACGAGCTTTTTTTCAATCTGCCGGAGGATCCGAAGGCTCCCATCCGGGCGANNCCTGCCTTTGTCACATTGGTGCAGGTGAACGGCCGGACGGCACAATACCGTTTTACGAATGAACATATTGTCCTGCCCCGCAGGTATTTCAATAAGGATAACAACATCATAGCCGTTGATTTCCGCGCCGGCGAACAATCCTTAAACCGGAACGAAGAATTCCTGTACACGCTGCTGGTCCCGGACAGGGCCCGGACGTTGTTTCCCTGTTTTGACCAGCCCAACCTGAAAGCGGCCTACACCCTGACCCTGGAGGTCCCCGATCACTGGGTGGCCGTGTCCAATACCGCCCCGAATGAAACATTCCTTGAGAACAAGCGCAAAACCATCCGGTTCGGGACCACCGAGCCCCTGAGCACTTACCTGTTCTCTTTTGTGGCCGGGGAATTCCAACAGGAGACACAGACCCGTAACGGGCGCAGTATATCGCTGTACCACAGGGAAACCGATCCGCTGAAGATCGCCCAGACCGGGATCATCTTTGACCAGGTATACGCCTCGCTGGAATGGCTGGAGGAATACACCGGGATCCCTTACCCGTTTGCCAAATACGATTTCATTATCCTGCCCGGTTTTCAGTACGGGGGCATGGAACATACCGGAGCCACCCTGTACAACGACCGTCGCATGTTCCTGGGAGAACACCCCACCACCGGGGAGCAACTAAGCCGCATGTCCCTGATAGCCCACGAAACAGCACACATGTGGTTTGGGGATTACGTGACCATGGACTGGTTTGACGATGTCTGGACCAAAGAAGTGTTTGCCAATTATTTTGCCTCCCAGATGATCCGTCCGCAGTTTCCCGGTATCAACCACCGCCTGAACGACCTGCGCGCTTTTTACGCTACTGCTTACGCCGTGGACCGGACCGCCGGTACCAACGCCATCAAGCAACCCCTGGACAACCTGGCCAAAGCCGGCCTGATCTACGGGAATATCATCTACGACAAAGCCCCCGTTGTAATGAACATGCTGGTTGAACGGATGGGGCCTGAAGCCTTCCGCAAAGGCATCCGTACCTATTTGAAGCAATTCGCTTACGGAAACGCCACCTGGGAAGATTTGATCTCCATCCTGGACCGGGAAACGTCGGAAGACCTGGAAAGCTGGAGCCGTGTGTGGATCCACAGCCGGGGAATGCCACATATTCACGCCCGTATTTCAAACGATTCACTTGTAGTCACGCAAACCGATCCGCTGGGCCGAGACCTCCTGTGGCCGCAAAAAGTCACCTTCCTCCTGACCACCGGGGAGCAGGACCCGGACCTGAACCTGGGCCGGGATCAGGATCTGAAGCTTGACCGGGAGCAGAACCGGACCCTTACCCTTGAGCTGGAACTTGCCGAGGCAAAGGCGCCCGTTCCCCCCGGCATGAAATACATCCTGCCCAATACAGACGGCCTGGCTTACGGTATGTTCCTGCCCGACAGTTTGAGTATGGAGTACATGTTGCACAACCTGGCCCGTTTTGAAGCGGAAGAGACCCGGCTTTCCCTATTGATGACCTTGTACGAGAACATGTTGGCAGGGAACCTTTCCGGGGATGCTTTTACCCAAGCCCTGATCCGTTACCTTCCTGCCGAAACCAACAACCTGGTGCGAAATTCCGCCCT
>LFSY01000024.1:0-125 GCA_001512865.1 Rikenellaceae bacterium DTU002
TTTGCCATTGTAGAACAGAAGAAGAAGCTAGGAAACTCCTGGAATCCGTCAGAGCCAGATTGAGAGAATGTAAGCTGGAACTCAATGAAGAGAAAACAAAAATAGTCTACTGCAAAACCAGTAGG
>LFSY01000024.1:259-689 GCA_001512865.1 Rikenellaceae bacterium DTU002
GCTCAGGAAGTGAGAGATAAAATCAAAGCATGGGATTTATATCGTTTTCAACAATTTAAATTGCCTGTTATTGCTAAGATGAAAAATCCTATCATTGCTGGCTGGGTAAACTATTATGGAAAGTTTGGAAGGACTGAGTTTCTGAAGGTCATGAACTATCTTAACAAGACAATTGCCCGTTGGGCGAAGAAAAAGTTCAAAGGACTAAAAGTTGGCAAAGGTAGGTCAATTTACTGGCTTGCTGATGTGGCTCAGAAAAACAGAACCCTCTTCTATCATTGGAAACAAGGATTTATACCGTATCAAAGATCATGTCAATAGTTTTGAATACGAAGAGCCGTGTGATGGGAGACTGTCAAGCACGGTTCCGTGAGAGGCTGGAGGTGCAATTCCTCCGGCCTACTCGACAGTATTTTCTTGGACTCGAAGC
>LFSY01000048.1:0-5778 GCA_001512865.1 Rikenellaceae bacterium DTU002
ATTGGAAATAGAGAGAATCCCAATGAAGTGCTGCATGTTGCAATGTATCCTGCCCCAAGTCCAGCCGAAACGGGTTGCTGGAACAAGACTGTTTGTGTAGCCATTTTTCCTGACACCAATTGGGGCGATATTGACATCACGCGTGCATTCATTAAGAAATTCGGTGCCCCCTTGGCCATTGGACAAAAGGTCTTCATCACTATTTGCTGGTTAGACTCGGAATGTGGTTACCTCAAAAATTTCTCACAGTTTGTATTTACTGCCCGGGAGACTTCCATCTTGGGCAACGCAGCTTACAGGCCTCGCGCCAAGATTACCATGGATGATATTATCCCACGTACCGTATACTCCAAGACTGAACGTTGCGATTACGAGTTTTCAAACTATTTAAGGATCACATCCAATGAAATTGTCGCAGAACGACTGGAAGGAGAAACAGCCCAGAGCTGCAATATCCCCCACAAGGGATTGTCATCTGATTTTAATTATGAGCGTTCCTTCCAGTACGCCAGGGGAACAGAAGAAGAAAATTATATAATTCATTATGTGTGTGTTATCGTTCTGAACTCTGTTTCAACCAGGATACACATTTCCATGTGTGTAGGAATGCACACAGACCACATTAACACATTCGGGACCTATTGTGTTACCAAATAAAGGTTTTATATCATGATAACTCTTGACACCAATAATTTCGGAGGAGCGAGCGTGACGCTCAGGGATTTCCAGAGCAGCACCCTCTGTGTCCTCAGTGGAAAAATCACCGTCGATCCCGCCCATTCCTCCTATATGGCGGCAACCAGGCTGGAACTGGATCTTCCCGTGGGCTTCACGATGGTTCGAAGTGCGATATCCAACGCCATTCTTGTCTCCAATGCTCCCATATACCGCTACGGGACGGTTTTGCAATGTTGGATCGAGGACAACCGGCTTTGTATAGAAAAGCTCACCTTATGGGATACATTTGGCCCTTATGAGATCTATATCAATGCAGCCTTTGTTACCAGGTGTTACAGGGGAGAATTCTTACCGACCACCCTGTATTACCCGAGCGTTCTCAACACCGACCAGTTCGGTATTGGCTTTGCCCGTTATGTGGATGCTGCTGATTTTGTATATTACACGGGTCGCCTCTCTTCTTTACCTGACTATGATAACTACGGTCAGGGTCCTTTTACTGTGTTGTTGTCAGGATTTGCCACCGACGTCCTGGTAGAGATTCCGTTAATAGTGCATGGGGTCCTTCTGCCTGATCAGAAAGGATCCATGATTACCATCGGTTCTTTTGAAAACGGCAATCTTACATTCAGCTATCAGGAAGGGGCTGTCAACTTGAGTGGAAAGGGAGCTCTTTTCAATTTTTTTGCCTTGCGCGGCTCAATTTATTAGATAAAGTAATACTTTATATAATATCATTTAAATACTTTAATATATGTGTATTAAAAAAATTATTATATTTGCAACAAACCCAACCTTTTAACACCCTATACCCATGAAGTACACCCCGTCTATTGCCTTCGATGAATTTGCAGGATCTGCAAAAGGCGTGACCGCAGCCAAAAGCCGCGGTCGCAAATACATCCGCAACAAGGGAGGCGGCAACCCTTCCAATTCAGCTTCCCAAAGTGAAATCAAAGCCATCTTCCGTCAACTCGCAAAGAGCTTCAAATCGTTGACCTTCGCGCAGATCACTGCCTGGAACACCCTTGCCCAAACCCAGGAAGGCCGGTCCACCCTCGGTTCCAGGGCCAAGATCTCCGGACTGAACCTGTACCTCCGTCTGAACCACTGGGCGGTCGTTTGTGGCGGTAATCCCATGACGACTCCTCCCATGCTGAGTGGTGTGGAAGCTCCCTCGGAAGCCACATTGACACTTACTGACAGTGCTTTTACCCTAACCCTTGACAGTCTCCCCGACAACGTTTACGACCTCAAGCTGATCGTCAAGGCATCCATGCCCCAGTCCAACGGAATCAGCGATGCCTACGCCAGGGCAACAATCATTACCTCACCGCTGACCCCCGTCGACACGGCTATTGACCTGAAGACCGATTACGATGCCAAGTATGAGGCTCCGAACGCATCCGCTCCGAAGGTATTCGTGAAATGGTTTTATGTCAATACCGCTACCGGCGAAAAATCAGGGGAGATGATGGGCCTGGCCACACTGTCTGTTTAAATTGAATTCTTCACCAACCAATTTCTTCTTCAATTCCTATTCTGACCACTCCCTGCCTTGTAGTGATACAACGCAGGGATTTCTTTAAAAGAGGCCTGTATGACACCTGAACTGATAATCCAACTGATCTCGGCCCTGTTCGGCACCGGCGGCATAGTCGCCCTGTTCCTGATCATCGAAAAGAAAGCCGCGGCCCAGCTGGCCAACACAGAAAAGGTCAACGAGCAATGGCAACTGATCGTGGCACAGAAAGAGCGCGATTTCCTGGCGTTGAATCAGAAGTATGAAGCGGCTACGGAAAAGATCGACAAGCTCTATGACATCAACACGGACCTGCGGACCCAGCTCGATGCGGTGAACACCAATTTCGCCGTATCCCAACTGATGCGCTGTTACGTCACCAAATGCACCAGACGGGTACCCCCGTTCGGCAGTACGGAAGAAGTAAAACAATTTATGGACAAAAAGGAAAAACAATGAGCACACCCATATCCAATCACTTTTCATACGAGGAATTTGAGCGCAGCAGCAAAGCCAAAGAGCTCGCCATAGACAACCGCATCACTTCAGACAAGATCCGTTTTGCCCTGCGGATCCTGGTCCTGAACTTGCTCCAACCGTTGAGGGATCACCTGACACGCCCCCTGGTTGTGGCAAGCGGGTACCGGTGCCAGGCATTGAACAGGGCAGTGGGGGGCTCCATGAGTTCCCAGCACATGAAAGGGGAAGCCGCCGACTTGTTTTGCAAGGATGCCCTGGAAGCCTTGTTCCTGGCACAGGTGGTCCTCAGGCATTGCCTGCCTTTCGACCAGATGATCCTTTACAAATCACACCTGCACCTTTCGTTCAAGGCACACGGTCCCCAACGGCACCAGGTCTTGTACGACCCATCCTATAAAAAGGCCATCCTATGATCCCGGCAGAATACATCAAATTATACGCCCGTATCGGGGGCATTTTCATTGTATTCCTGTTGGCTGTCATCGGCCTTTTCAGCATTGACCGGTGCAACCGGAAAAAAGACCTCCTTCCGGAAACCGTCATTCAAGTGGACACAATATACCTCCACGATACCATCCGCATCGCAACACCCATCCCGCAACTTATCAAAACCGTGGACACGTTACGGATTGCCATAACCGACACCCTCCGGATCAAAGACACCTTGTACCTCAACCTTCCCCGGGAACAAAAGATCTACCGCGAGGAAAACTTCCATGCCTGGATCTCCGGCTACCGACCCGCCCTGGACAGCATCCACATCTTCCGCAACACCCACCAGGTCATCACCTCCACAACCATCCGCCAGAAACCCGCCAAACCCCGCCGGTGGGGTATTGGCATCCAGGCCGGCTACGGCCTCTCTTACCAACAAAACACCATCCAACCGGTCCCGTACATCGGAATCGGTTTGAGTTATCATCTACTAACCTTTTAGGGTATGGAATAATTGTTTAAATTTGCATTATCCGATGACGAGAGTCAGACGACAATTTTTAAGCAACGAAAGCGTTGAATTTTCAAATTCGGCGCTTTTTTTTGTTTCAAATCTTGCAATTTATTGTACAAGTATTTCAATAAAAGGGGACGCTGGGGGGACGCGAAAAGAGAATTAAAAAACCAAACTACTGAATTTCAATAGTTTGGTTTTAGTAAACGTGCCCAGGACAAGACTCGAACTTGCACACCGCAACCGGCACCACCCCCTCAAAGTGGCGTGTCTACCAATTCCACCACCTGGGCAATTTGCGGGGCAAATATAAGACAAATTTCCTTATTCTTTCTATATTTGTTGAGTAAAAATTTGAATATGGACACACACACAACACTTCAACGCAGGGCTGTAGAAATTGCGGCAAGGCTCCGCAGTGAGGGAGCGGATAAGCCGGCTCCCGAAGATTCTTTTGGTTTGTTCAAGCACAAAGGGGACATGATCTATCTGGTTGGGGACACCGAATCCAAAAAGGTAGATCTGGATAAAGATTACCGCATACAGAAAGTAATGCTTTCCGCTATGCGTAAGAACCTGGTTTCGTGTGTTCAGGAGGTGTCCGAAGGAGGTGTTTTTGAAGCATTGCTCAGGGCTGCCATGCCTGCGGAACTGGGTTTTGACATCACAACGGATTCCGAGATCCCTGAGGAAAAATTCCTTTTTGAGGATCCGGGAACATGTGCTGTCGTAACGGTTCCCATAGATAAGGATGAGGAACTTGTACAATTTCTTTTCGATAACCAGGTGACGGTTATGACACTGGGCCATGTAACAAAAGGGGATATTCGCATTGATGACCAGTCCTACGGAAATATCCGCCAGATATGACCATACCAACGGGCTTTTTAACGCCATTGCCAGCCGGTACGACAGGACCAACTGTCTGATCTCGTTCGGTCTGAACAAATGGTGGCACAGAAGGCTGGTTGCAAGTGTGAGGCAAGTCGCGCACGCGACCATCCTGGATCTGGCGTGCGGAACGGGAACCCTTACCCGAAAACTGGCCGGACTGCCCGGGACCCGCGTAACCGGAATTGACCCTTCGGTAAACATGTTAGCCGTTGCCGGGCAAAGGATGACGCACAGGCGAAGATCACCCGGGGGAGGGGAGCAAGTGGCGTTTCTGGAGGGGTATGCCGAGGCGCTTCCCTTTCCTGACAATTCCTTCCATGTGGTCACCGTTTCTTACGGGATCAGGAATTTTGCCGATAGGGACGCCGCGTTCCGCCAGGCGCTGCGGGTGCTCAAACCGGGAGGAATGATCTTCGTGCTTGAGTTTTCGCTGAAAGCGGAAACCTCGGCAATGATGGCATTACAGCGCTTTTACATCCACCGTCTGCTGCCTTTGGCAGGCTGGCTGTTCACCGGAGAGAAGGCGGCCTACCGGTACCTCCGGGATTCAGTGGCAGGCTTTCCGGCACCGCAGGCGATCTGTGATGAAATGAAGACCGCCGGATTNNAAAGAAATTAAATTTACCAGGTTTGTGCCCGGAGTGGCCGTCTTGTTTACAGGTTTAAAGAAAAGTTGATGACAGAATACAATTTCAGTTCCATTCTGGGTCTTATGCTCTATTTGTTTTATCTGGGGCTGGCTCTGTATTTTATATACGATCTGGTGTTCAAAAAGCACAATCCGGTCAAATCTCTATCGTGGATAGTCGTCATGCTGTTGCTTCCCTATGCAGGATTGATCCTTTATTTTTATTTTGGGAGGGATTTTCGCAAAGTGAAGATATACAGTCGGAAAGGTTTGCACGACGAACGTCTGAAGAAAGAGCTGAGTGCACGTCAGGTGGAAGAGCTGAATGCGGCCAAAGAGAATCTGCCTTCAGATCTGGCCTCTCATAAAAAACTGATATTGCTGGCTCTTAACAACAGCAGGAGCATTGTTACCGAACATAACAGCACCGAGATCTTTTTTACGGGTAAGGATGCCCTCGAAGCCATGTACGAGAGTGCTTCAAAGGCCGCGACCCATATACATCTTCAGTCGTTTATCATTGAAAATGATTCGGTAGGAACCCGCTGGAAAAACATGCTTATCAAAAAAGCACGGGAAGGGGTGGAGGTTTGTGTGATCTACGATGATTTTGGAAGCTGGCATTTA
>LFSY01000048.1:5813-17521 GCA_001512865.1 Rikenellaceae bacterium DTU002
CATGCCGGTGTGCACATAGAACCTTTCGGAAAAGTAGGTTTCCCCTGGCTCAGGGCTATGATCAATTACAGGAATCACCGAAAATTGCTGATTGTTGACGGTATGGAGGGATTTTTGGGAGGGATCAACATAGCTGACAGGTATTACGACGGAGGAGCCAGCCTGGAATGGAGAGACACACAGATGCGCATCAGGGGGGAAGCCGTCAGGCAGCTTGAATCGAGTTTCCTGATGGATTGGTATTTCATTACCCGTAAAAACCTGAGAAGAAGAAAACCTTACAGCTACCGCCTTCCTGACATAGAACAGGATGCCGTGGCCGAGACCTGTTACATGCAGATTGTCAGTTCGGGACCCGACAGCGACTGGGCCGATATCATGCAGCTATACCTTACATCCATTACAGAGGCGAGAACCCGTATCACCATTACCACGCCTTACTTCATTCCCAACGAATCGATCCTGAATGCACTGAAAATTGCCGCCCTGGGCGGAGTTGAGGTCCGTGTCATGCTTCCCGAGGAAGCGGACAGTCGTTTTGTACATTATGCCAGCCTTTCCTATGTCAACGAATTGCTGGATGCCGGGGTGAAGGTCTATTTATATACCAGGGGATTCATCCATTCCAAGACCATCAGCATTGACGGAAAATGTTGCGTCATCGGATCTGCCAACCTGGACAACAGGAGTCTGGACCACCATTTTGAGGTAGGCGCGATCGTGTACAATCCAGGGGTAAGCATGGAGCTGGAGACCCAGTTTGACAGATATCTGAACGATTCACGATTGATCGTACGCAGGAACTGGGACAGAAGGCCTTTCCCGCAGAAGGTTTACGAACAGCTTACCCGCCTGCTGAGTCCCTTGCTGTAATATCTTCCTTATTCCACCTGAATTTCCTGCAGGATGGTTTCCTGCGAGCCGTCGGTAAAAATAAGAACGGCCCTGATGGTATGAACGCCCGCTGTCAGCAGTTCCCTTGACCCCGCCTGCCTGGAAACATTGTTGAAATACCATTGTTCCGAGGCTATTGCCGGACCTGTGCCCGAAAGGCGCAACACTATGACATCTCCGGTCCGGAAAGATCCCCTGTTCGTGTAAAGTCCGTACGTGGAAGGAGGAGAGGTAGTCCCGGCAGTACAAGTGATCCTGCCTCCGGTCAGGGAAATATGGTACAGGTCAAAACCCGTGGGACGGTTGAGCCAGTCCAGGGATCCGGGATCCGTGGCATAGGTGAATTCGGTTTTTTGTGTGGGTCCCGGGAAGGTCTTGTGACCGGACGGATTGGCTTCCATAATAAGGTAGCAGGGATGGTTGCTGAAATTGTTGATGGCATTGTTGTCCCATCGGTCAATATAAGCGGGGGTCCGGTCGACGTGATAGATCAGCAGCCCTTCGTGGGGCAGGTACCGATCCCATCCGCTTTTCAAGCGGGTTTCGTACAGGAAATATTCCCCGTCCGGCAGGTAATCTGTATAGGTTACGGTTCCTGAACGGTAGCCTGTGTTCATATGTACAGGGTCAAGTTCGTAATAACCTGTTTTTTCCAGGGGCAGGATATCATCCCGGGAGATCCATCCGGTGAGGTACCTTTCCATAACGCTGAAATAGGGAGGGGTCCTGCCCTGGTTGTTATAATTGCCTGAGGACATGAGGGAATACGGGCCGGGTTCAGCGGCATCTCCGTTTTTTCCATAATCAGTATCGTAAAAATCAGGCAGTCCCAGCACGTGTCCGAATTCATGGCAGAAAGTGCCGATCCCCGCATAATCCTGCCCGGAAGGGGCACCCCTGAATTCCGAGGTACAGGCATATACGCCCGTTTTGACCCCGTCTACCGTTAACTGGTTGTATATGCTCCATTTGTGAGGCCAAATGGTATCGTCTCCGCCTCCTTCCGCCTCGTTATACCCTGCAAAATACACAAATATGTTGTCTATATAGCCGTTCCCGTCAATATCGTATTGTGAAAAATCTATGCCCAGAAGCTGATCGGCCAGCCGAACCGCTTCCACTACCATTTCACGGGGTCTGACATCTTCACCGTCTTTGTCATTTTCTCCGTAATAAGCCACCGTACCGGATAAGGTAACCGGACCCACCACGTCAAATTGAGGATTGAACTGTCCAGAAGAATTCTCATAAAAATAATCGTAAGCCGAGCCGGTGGCCCTGTATGCATTGTACCCGGGCAGGTTGAGCATATCAAAAAAGTGTGCCTGCGGGTCAGGGGGAGTGAAAGACAGATCGGCAAACTGTGCCAAAATGACCAGGAAACGTTTTTCACCCGTCGAAATGGTCCCTGATGGGGCAGCCATAGTCTGCACCATGACTGATTCCCGCCGGATGGCTGCCCTGATAATGGCTGCCTGCGGGGGCCTGTCGGTTACCAGGTCAGTGGAAAATTGGGACAGTGCGGATTCAATGGCACGGGATGTGGTGATGAGTCTGTTCCCGTCGATGCCGAAAGTCGCATAGTAATAATAACCTTCGGGACCTTGTTCCACAAGTCGGCCCCCGCAGGTTTTCCAGTTCAGGAACTCGTCACCGTGGATGCGGATGGTAAGGGTACTCCCGTCCGGCTGGATAATACGTACGGGCAGGGGATATGCAGCTACCGCATAAGCCCGGGAAATTCCCCCGGTTGACATCAGGATCAGCATAAGAGATATGATCAGGATCCGTCTCATGGGATATCGGTTATTATTACAAATCCTTCCCTGCTGTTCTTGTCCACAAACCACATTGTATTGTTTCGGATTCTAAGCAGTATGCATTGTCTGAGGCCCTGTTGGATCTGTTCATAGCCAACTGCCGTTATCAGGACGGAAAATTCTTCTTCTGGCCCGGGGTCTCCTTCAACAGGTCCCACAGAGAACATTTGTCCGTTCCGCAGATGCTGCATGCGGAAAGTGAACCCATTGTTGTTGTGCCGGACGGCGTACTGATCCTGAAAAGGACGAAGAATTGCCAAAGGCTGTGCCCCTGCGGTATAAATGCCGGGTAATGTGGATGACAGAAAGGGATGTTGTGCGTAAGGCGCCTGGATCACCCGCAGGGTGTCCCTGATTTCTCTGCTTTCACTCTCCACAATGATCTCCGTTTCACGACGGGTGAGCAAGGTGTTGGGACTTGCAGCAAATACAAGTTCCGTTTCTGTCTGCACGCGCGTGCCGCTATGAGTTACCCAGGTCACCCCGGATGGCATGATAACGTTATAGGGAACGTTGCTGATCAGGGAAACGGAAAATTCAGTGTCATCTTCAAGGAATATTTCGGAGGGAGACAATTGCAATTCTTCCCGTGGTGACTGCAACACGGTAAGGGTGTCGGACAAGGCTGAGTTCCGGTCTCTGACAATCACCCTGGCCGTACGGCCCTGTTCCCCCTCCAGCGGATCAATCTCCAGTTGCAGCTGGTCGGTTCTCATGGTTTTGGTCTGCAGTATCCTGACCCAATGCGGATCGTCCTCAAACAGAATGTCATAATTGATATTTGTCCTCAGTTGTACGGTGAATATACCGCCAGGCTGAGGGACCCTTATCTGTCTGGTAGAAAAGATCAGTCTGTCTGTTTGTGCCTGNNTTGTGCCTGATATCGGCATAGAAAAGGCCTCCTTCTGCAGGAATGTTCAGTACATCGGCAACCAGCAGTAACGCGTCTCTTTGTTTTTGTGTTACGGTAATATTTTGTGAAGTGCCCGCGGTGTTAACCCTCACCAGGGTATTCCTGTCATCATACGAAGTGTTCTCTTCCCCGCTTCTTACCGTTATCCGATGTGTCCCGGGCCCTGCCGAAAGGGGCTGGATTGAAAGCCATGAGGGAAAGTTGTCGGGAACAATAGTCCAGTCACCGGAAGAAGCTATAGTGAAAGAGGTGTTTTGCTGAGCCTGGTTATTGAGGATCACGGAAACCGGAAAAACAGCCAGATCTGTTACAGGCTGTTTTACAGGAACTGCCGTTGTGCGTTCATTGGAAAAAATTCTTAACGAATCCGTCCTCGGAGACACTGTCGTATTTAAGTGAATAACGGTTATAACCGAAGTGTTTTGCCCTTTTGATCCTGACTTCGGAGATACATCCAGCCAGGGTACCTCCCCGTCAAAATCAAGCGTCCAGGCAGCAGGCGCATAAAAATGTACCTGAAGCGTATCTCCGGGAATCTTCCCCGGTGGAATGTTTATCTGCCTTGTGGTCGCTACAATTTCAGCAATGCTGTCACTTTGCGGAGTGCACCTGAAAAAGAGCAGGACCAGCAGCAGCAGGGGCAGTTTCTTTCTCATCAGTATAAAGATAATGAATATCCGCTATTCTGTGTAACGTATTATGTGAAAATTTTTTACCAATGTTCTTTGGGCATAATCCCAGAGATTCGTATATTTGTAACAGCTTTTACTATACGATATGTTACTAAGTAAGAAAATGGGAGTGTATCTGAACCAGGCCCACTTCCTCTTTAAACAATGTTTTCTGTCAGAACTGGTAAACAACAATGTAGACCTGACGCCTGAGCAATACCTGCTCATTGACCTGCTTTGGGACGAAGGTCCCCTGACACAGCAGCAAATTGCAGATCAAATGCAAAAGGACAAGAATTCCATAACAAAGCTCATAGACGGTTTGGAAAAAAAAGGCTATGTGATCCGTGAAACCAACACGGAAGACCGCAGGAAAAACCTGGTGGTCGTCACCAAAATGGGAGAGGGGAAAAAACAGGAGATCACTCGTATTGCCATCAATGCGGCCGACAATATCCTGGGGGGGATCCCCCTTGTGGAGCTGAACACCGTGGTGGAAGTCCTGAACAAACTGAACAGGAACATGAAAAATCTTTTAAAGAAGAATCAGGAATGAGTACAGCATACGTTTTACAGAATTTTTCCACCGGGAGGACCTTTCAGGATACGGGATGGCTGCTGTCGGATCCGCTTGATGAGACCCCTTCCCTGATCCGGGCTGTTTACAAGAAGAAACGACTGGACTGCGAAGACCCTGACAGGGGATTGTACCGTTTTGCCGACTGGCTGCCCGTAAACAGAATACTGAAGGGGTCTGCGGCTCCGGTAACTTATCGGAGCCGCGGACTGGCAAGCTATCTGGGTCTTGAAAATCTGTATATCACATTCAACGGGTACTGGCCGGAAAAAGGAGCCTTAATGAGAACCTGTTCTTTTAAGGAGACCGAGGCTTTTTCGGTCTGTGCACATATCCCTGAAGGTGAAAAAAGGACCATGGTGGTCGCTTCTGCGGGGAATACTGCCAGGGCTTTTGCCCGTGTGTGTTCGGAGAACGGGATTCCCCTCCTTCTTTTTGTGCCTTATGACAACCTGGATACCTTATGGTTTGATAAGCCTCTGGATCCTTGCGTGCAACTGCTCTGTTCCCCGCCCGGATCGGACTACTTTGATGCCATAGAGATGAGCAACCGGTTCTGCGAAGATGCAGCACGTTACTTTGCCGAGGGGGGAGCCAAAAACATAGCCCGCCGGGACGGTATGGGGACAACGGTCCTTTCGGCGGCCACTACCATTGGAAGGATCCCTGATTATTATTTTCAGGCTGTGGGAAGCGGAACCGGCGTGATCGCCGCCTGGGAAGCGAACAAACGCCTGATTGAAGACGGCCGTTTCGGAGATACGCTCATGCGCCTGATCCCCTCTCAAAATGCCCCGTTTTTGCCCATTTACGAAGCCTGGAACAACACCGGACGTGTCATGCATGTCATGGAAGCATCAGACGCCAGGAAAAAATCCGCTTCCATACGGGCCAGGGTTCTCTCCAACAGAAAACCACCTTACGGCATACCGGGAGGATTATACGATGCCCTTGTAGATACGGGGGGATATATGGATTATGCCACAAACCAGGAACTCGAGCGTGCCATGGCGTTATTTGAAGAACTGGAAGGCATAGATATTGATCCCGCTGCCGGAGTGGCTACCGCCAGCCTTGTGAACAACGTGAAGGGGGGAAAAGTGGACCGTTCCTCGGTGGTCATGCTCAACATTACAGGAGGAGGAGAAGCCAGGTTCAAAAAGGAAAACGAGATATTTTATCTTAAGCCCGTGGAAGAAACGTCTCTGCTCAGCGCCTGAGCGGAGAGTCCGGTTCTTTGGACAGCATCCGGTATTCTACCCTGGATACAAAGCGCTGAAAAAACTTTGATGTCCATACCGTGGCTTTTCCCAGAGGCGTGAGGATCACGTAATCTTTTCTTTTTCTGATGCCTTTCAGCATCTTCTGGGCCACGCTCCTGGCAGACATCATTTTTTCTTCGGCCCTGGGTGTTTGTCCCTGTGGAGATCCGTCTGCCGTCAGGGCGGAAACGCGGACATTAGAGGCTGTAAATCCCGGGGCGAAGGTCATTACGTGCAGCCCGTCGTAGAGGTGTTCGGTACGCAATGTATCCAGAAAACCGTTCATGGCAAATTTGGAAGAGGAATAGCCGGTTCTGGCAGGAAGTCCCTTAAATCCGGCTATGGATGTAACACCCACCACAGAGCCTTTGTTTTGAAGAAGCCAGGGAAGGGCATATTTGGTACAATAGACACATCCCCAAAAATTCACATCCATCAGGGTTTTCATGACCTTGAGGTCCAGATCTTTGAACAAGGCCCTCATCGAAAGCCCCGCATTATTGACCAGGATATCGATGCGACCGAAATGTTCCAGGGTTTTTTCAATAAGCCGTTTGCAATCGGATTCCACAGAGACGTCGGTAACAATCCCCAGGACGGGCCTGCCTTTCAGTTCTTCTTCAAGCGCCTTGAGTTTGTCAGAAGAACGGGCAGCCATGACTACCGTGGCCCCTGCCTCGGAAAAAACGCGGGTGCATTCCAGTCCTATGCCGGAAGATGCACCCGTAATGATGGCGACTTTACCCTGTAAAAAAGTATCCATGGTTAATGAATAGCCATGTTCTTGATTTCGTTGCCTTTATATTTCCCTTCTTTCAGTTTCTCCTGTATTTCACTGAATGCCCTGAGTGTATATGTTACATGTTCAGGATCATGCATGGCAGTGGGTATCAGCCGGAACATGATCACTTCCCTGGGAACGACAGGATATACCACAACGGAACAGAAGATCCTGTAATTTTCTCTCAGGTCGATCAGGATGTTGGTGGCTTCGGCAAGTTCTCCCTTAAGGAAAACGGGAGTTACACAAGCTTCTGCAGCTCCAATGTCAAATCCGTTTTTGCGAAGTCCGTTCTGTAAGGATCTGGTGATAAGCCAGAGTTTTTCCCGCAATTCAGGTCGTGTCCTGATCATGTCGAGACGTTTGAGCAATCCTTCCACCATGGCCAGCGGCAGGCTCTTGGCATAGATCTGTGAACGCAGGTTGTATCTCAGATAATTGATGATCTCTGCCGGTCCGGCGATAAATCCTCCAATACCTGCCATAGATTTTGCAAAAGCCCCAAAATACAGATCAACCTGATCCATCACGTGAAAATGTTCCGATGTCCCCCGACCGTTTTCTCCCATGACACCAAATCCGTGGGCATCGTCAATGAGTATGCGGAAATCGAATTTCTTCTTGAGCGATACGATCTGATCCAGGAATCCCAACGCGCCCGTCATGCCGTAAACACCTTCCGTAATGAGCAGTATGCCGCCGCCGGTCTTTTCGGTAAGCCGGGTGGCACGTTCAAGGGCTTTCTCACATTTTTCCAGATCGTTGTGCGGGTATACGATCCGTTGTCCCATATGCAGACGCATGCCATCCATAATGCAGGCATGGGCCTGGGAATCGTATACGACCACATCCCTGCGGTTCAACAGGGCATCTATGGTAGAAACCATGCCCTGGTATCCGAAGTTGAACAGGTAGGCATCTTCTTTCTTTTCAAAATCAGCCAGTTCCCTTTCCAGCTGTTCGTGGAGCGAGGTATGTCCGCTCATCATTCTGGCCCCCATTGGATAAGCGAGTCCCCATCTTTCAGCTGCGGCAGCGTCTGTCTTCCTTACTTCGGGATGGTTTGCCAGGCCCAGATAATTGTTGAATGTCCAGGCCAGCATCTTTTTTCCCTGGAATGTCATATACGGTTCTATGGGGCCTTCCAGCTTGGGAAACATGAAGTAACCGTGTGCTTTTCTCCGGTACTGTCCCAGCGGGCCGCCTTCATCTTTTATGATCCTTTCGAAAATATCCATAATTATGCGTCTATGTTTGCGTATTTGGCATGTTGTTCAATGAATTCCCTGCGTGGAGGCACTTCGTCTCCCATCAGCATGGAGAAAATCCTGTCCGCTTCTGCGGCGTTGTCTATGGTGATCTGGCGCAGGATCCTGTTGTCCGGGTTCATGGTCGTATCCCATAACTGCGAGGCGTCCATTTCTCCCAACCCTTTGTATCTTTGAACGGCAACAGAACTGTCCTTTCCCTTACCCAGCTCTTCCACTGCAGCCCGTCTTTGGTCCTCAGTCCAGCAATAACGTTCTTCTTTGCCCTTCCTGACCAGGTAAAGCGGGGGAGAGGCAATGTATACGTGTCCTTCACGTATCAGGTCGGGCATGTGACGGAAGAAGAAGGTAAGCAGCAGTGTGTCTATGTGGCTTCCGTCCACATCGGCGTCGGTCATGATAATTACACGGTGATACCTGAGTTTGGTCATGTTCAAAGCCTTGCTGTCCTCTTCGGTTCCCCGGGTCACTCCAAAAGCTGTGTAGATGTTGCGGATCTCTTCGTTCTCGAACACCCTGTGTTCCTGGGCTTTTTCCACATTCAGGATCTTTCCCCTCAGGGGCAGGATGGCCTGGAATGAGCGGTCCCTGCCGCTTTTTGCGGTGCCTCCTGCAGAATCCCCTTCCACCAGGAAGATCTCACACGTTTCAGGGTCCCTGTTGGAGCAGTCGGCCAGTTTCCCGGGCAGTCCGGCTCCCGACATGACAGTTTTGCGCTGTACCAATTCCCGGGCTTTGCGGGCGGCATGGCGGGCGGTGGCAGCCATGATCACTTTATCTACAATTGTTCTGGCATCTTTGGGATTCTCTTCCAGGTAATTTTCCAGAGCCGTGCTCACAGCCTGGGAAACGGCAGCCATTACCTCGCTGTTGCCGAGTTTTGTCTTGGTCTGCCCCTCAAACTGAGGCTCGTTGACCTTCACCGAGATGATGGCCGTAAGCCCTTCACGGAAGTCTGCCGGATCGATGTCGAATTTCAGTTTGCTGAGCATTCCGCTTTTCTCGGCATAATTCTTAAGGGTGGTGGTCAGGCCCCTCCGGAAACCGGTAAGGTGGGTCCCGCCTTCAATGGTATTGATGTTGTTTACGTAGGAATGGATGTTTTCAGAGAAACCCGTATTGTACTGCATGGCAATTTCAATAGGGATATTTGTTTTGCTGGTTTCCAGATAAATGGGATTCTCAGTCAGCGGTTCACGCGTTTTGTCCAGGAATTTTACAAAATCCAGGAGCCCGGTCTCCGAATAGAACACATCCTTCCGGAATCCGTTTTTTTCGTTAAGATCGTCTTCGCCGTCTTCACCAAAAGCGTCTTCTTTTGAATTTTCCCGCTGGTCTTCAATGTCCAGCCGTACACCCTTGTTCAGGAAGGCCAGTTCCCTGAGCCTGGCAGACAGGATGTCGTAACTGTATTCGGTCCCCAGGGTGAAAATATCCTTATCGGGAACAAAATAGATATCGGTACCTGTGACATCAGTATCTCCAATGATCTCGACCGGTGCCTGCGGGACACCCCTGGAAAATTCCTGCCTGAAAATTTTCCCTTCCCTGTATATGGTAGCTACCAATTTGCTTGAAAGGGCATTTACACATGAAAGCCCTACACCGTGCAAACCTCCGGACACTTTATAGGAATCCTTCGAGAATTTTCCTCCGGCGTGCAATACGGTCAGGACCACTTCCAGCGCAGACCGTTTTTCTTTTTCGTGCATACCCGTGGGGATCCCCCGTCCGTTGTCGGTCACGGTAATGCTGTTGTCCGGATTGATGATCACTTTTATCTTGTCACAATAACCGGCAAGCGATTCGTCAATGGAATTGTCTACAACCTCGTATACAAGATGATGCAACCCTCTGGACCCTATGTCCCCGATGTACATGGAGGGACGTTTTCTGACAGCTTCCAGGCCTTCCAGCACCTGGATGCTGTCTGCAGAATACTGATTCTCTTTGCTCACTTTTTCTATCTTTGAATAACGTGCGAAGATAGGCAAAAAGCATTAGAAATCCTAATCAGAAGCGGAAGGTAATCCCCCCCCCGAAAGTCAGACCCGGAGTGGGATAGAGATGAAAATACGAGATGTCTTTATTGAGCAGATTGCTTCCAAAAACGTAAACCCCCAGCATCTTGTTCATAACGTAGTCTATACGGGCCCCAAGGTCAAAAGACCCCGGCACGGTAACGGGTGGAGCCCCGGCTATCCAGTCAGGGGCAAAACAATGGTCACGCCAATGACCGGTGGCACTGACAATGATCCGTTCACGCCAGTTGTAGCGTGCGTATCCCCTTATTTCCCAGGCGGGTTTGTGCCAGGGAGGATTCCCTGAACTAAGGGAATATTGGTGCCACTCTCCCGATATGCCTGCCTGAAAAGGTTTTGTTTGGAACGACAGGGATCCGCCTGCAGAATACCTGGTCTCGTCCGAATAACTGAGCATGTACAAGCCTGGAAATCCCTGGTGTTGTATCTGTGTTCCGTAGTAGAACTGATTTTTTGTATAACGGTAGGCCCCATAGATTTTGTAATGGAATTTGTCTGTTATGGTGCCTGTTAAGCCGGCCTGTGCGTCCCACGGGACAGTGGCATCGTACAGTTCGTCAGCAAAAATCCACGGGTTTTCACTCATCCTGTCCTGGTAGGTGTTCAACATGTGTTTGCCGTTCATTTTTCCGTACAGGGTCAGCCAGTCGCCGGCGATGGTAAAGTGCGCGTCAAACCAGGGAAATATTCCGAATTTATTGCCATCAGGCCTGAGAAGGTATCCTATTCGTGCCCCGATGCCTGCCTTGTAACGTTCCCCGCTCAGGATCACGTGTGGGAAAACATTGACGATCGCTCTGGAAGCCGATGCGCCGTCTGCGGTCCAGCAGTTGCTGGCGAAAAGAGCCCTTGCTCCCAGGTTGAGAGAAAAGCCCCTGGCAAGGTGGTACCCGGTCAGGGCTTCCAGGTCCAGGATGTTTTCCCTGATCAAAGGCTGGAAGCCGGCAGGACCGTTGATACGGTTTTTTGCGTGATTGTATCCCGACCTCCAGTAATAATGCCAGGAACCTGGTTCTGAGTTCAGGGAATAGGTTTCCAGTGCGATCCCTGTATTGTAATAATTCTGGTCAGAAAGACTTGCGGCAGACAACAAGTCAATTACCGTATAGTCGTTCTTTCTGTGCTCTCCCAGTGCGCTGATCCGGAAGGTATTCTTCTCACCTCTGTGCTCTATAGTGAATTTTCCTTCTGTGTTCATTCTTTGATCCGGGTCCAGGAGGGACCGGTTACGCGCCTGCATCCCTACGTACCAACCCGAACGTATGGGGGCCTGCAACATAAGGTCTCCTGACAGGGTCCACGGATAACCCAGGCCCAGGTCAATATATCCGTATTTCTTTCCGGGAATGTTGTAATCCTTCACAATGGCAGGCGGCAGTGGTACAAACTCGTAGAGGTTGACAAGGGGCTTGTCAAATATGCTGTATTGAAAGAGTGTGTGCAATGTACGCAGGGAATCGGGCACGTACGTGTCCAGGGG
>LFSY01000048.1:17539-20064 GCA_001512865.1 Rikenellaceae bacterium DTU002
GCTGACAACGAAAAGCTTACCAGGCAATAACCTGTGAAGATCCATCTTTTCATGGTTGTTCTTCCTCAATTCTTTTTATTCGCAGTGCGATCAGTTGTGCAATATCGTCGGGTTCGGAAGGGCTGTACCCGTCCCGGACGCTTTGGTAGGTGGCTTTGGCCTGTGCCCATTCGCCCCTTTCGGCAAAAATATCCCCTAGCAGCATGAAGGTACGTGCGATCCAGTATTCCTGCGGGGTGTCGGTATCGGCAAAATTATAGATCATGGTCTCGGCCCGGTCAAAGTCTCCCGAATCAAAGGCATCCTTGCACAGCAGGTAAGATGCTTCTGCCCCGGTTGCCGTATGGTTTTCACGGGCAAGTACTTCCAGAAGCGGCAACGCAAGGTCCCTTTCTCCGAGGGCAAGATGGCTTTTGGCTTTGACGTAATTGGCTTCGGTATGTATTTTTTTGTCAAATGCTTTGTTTTCCAGGACCTTATTTGACTGTACAATGGCATTTCTGTATTGTTTGTTCCTGAAAAACGACCACATCAGTCCTTTTTGTGCCTCAAACCGGTTGTTCTCGATAAGGGCGATGTCGAACAGGCTCATGTAAGCATCCACGGCGTTGGCATACTGTTCCAGATCATACTGGATGGCTGCATAATTCTTGGTGGCAAGTTCGGTAAACGATCCGGAAGGTCTTTTCATCACCACCAGGTAGGCGTCTGCTGCCATCTGCATCTTTCCCAGACGGGAGAGGCATTCGCCCAGGTAAAAGTGAGCTGCGGGGATTTTGTCACTTCCCGGGTATTCCTTAATGAAATTGTTCAAAGCCGTGACGGCTGCCGCGGGAGCATCGTTCAGGTACAGCTGCTCTGCAGAAGCGAAGATCATCAGTTCCTTTTCGTCGGGACTTTTTCCTGAATCTATCCCCAGGCTTTCCAGGTAGTCGAAAAAGCCTTTGGAATCATTTCTGGCAAGGTAAACATTTTCAATACCTGCCAAAGCGTTGACGGCATCGGGTGAATCGGGGAACCGCCGTAACACTTCCTTATAATAATCCAGGGCACCCCCGGGATTCTGCAGGTTGATCTGGATCAGGCCCAGTTCAACCAGTGCCTTGGCGTGAAATGCGCTGTGGACTCCGAAAGAGAGGATGGTCCTGAATCGTTCTTCAGCATTGTCGTACTGGTTGGTCTGAATATATGTCCGGCCTTGTTCGAACAATGCAGAGGAAAAGAAACCCGAGGAGGGATATTCCCGCATCAGCCGGTCAAGTGTCAGGATCTTTTGTGATTCCAGGTTTAATACACCCTGGGCCATGGCTATCTGGTAGAGCGCGTAATCGGGTGAGACCGTCTGATGATCAAGGGCATTCTGATATTCAGCGGTAGCTTGCTGGTGCTGGTATTGAGCAAAGGCGCAGTCACCCAGCCTGAGATAGGTGTCCGCAGCCAGTGCACGGTCGGTTTTGCCCAGCCGGAGGTACCGGTGGAACCAGTCTGCTGCGGTAGTATAATCCCCCGTTTTGAAATAGGCATAGGCAATGTTGTAATGGCTTGTCCTGTATTTGTCTGGGTTGGAGAAGGACCCGCTTCTCTGTATGTATTGCTTCCACAGATTGATGGCGTTGCTGAACATATTGCTGCGGTAAAGGCATTCTGCTACCCAGTAGGGTTCTTCTGCCATCCCGAAATATTTCTCCGCATCCCTGAAGGAGCCTGCCTGGTACAATTGTATTCCTCTCAGATAGGCGGCTTTTTTCAGATCCGCAAGGTTTTCGGGAGTAGGCGTACGTAAGGCCTGAAGAGCCTGAACGGCAGACGCATAGTCCTGGTTAATAAAATAATTCGCGGCAATATAGGACTGGATCTCGTCCAGTTTTGGGGAGTTCTCGTATTCTTTTCTGTATAGCGATAAAACCTGAATGTCCCTGTTCAGGTCGAAAGATAGTTTGGCATAATTGAAAAAGGCGTCTTCCCTGATAGCCGGGTCGAAATCCATGGAACTGGCTCTTTTAAACGCTTCCATGGCATCTACCTTGTTCCGTAACCTGATGTAGGATTCTCCCAAATGGTAGAGCGCATTCTGGCCCAGGCTGTCCTGTCTTTCTCCCACGATGGAAAGTTGCTCTGCCGCTCTGATAAAATCACCCAGCTTAAAATATAATATGCCTGAAAAATATCTGTCAGTAAGGGTCAGAGCACTTACATCATCCATGTAATCGTCAAAGAAATCGCGGGCTTCCTGTGTTCTGTCCAGAGCAAAATAGGCTTCAGAAAGTGTTTTGGCGAGGGTGGTGCGTAATGCAGGGTCGGCATCGCGGTATATGGGAACCCCTTGCTGAATGACACGTTCGTACTGTTTCAGGTAAAAAAGTGCCTGCAGCAGGTATACTGACGAAAGCGCTCCGTATTGGGGTACATCTGTCAGAGGTTCCAGCAGCGGCACAGCCAGATCAAATCGTCCTTCCGAATAATGGATGTATCCCCTGTAATACCGGGAGGCCCACTTGTACGACGTACCACCCGGAAATTTTTCG
>LFSY01000048.1:20268-22997 GCA_001512865.1 Rikenellaceae bacterium DTU002
CGGGCAACACGTTCAGCGATGGCAGGATCCTTCATCCCGATCTCACAAAGGATCCTGTAGGAAGCCAACAGGGAAGCGCGGGAGGAACCCGCATCATCTGACCGGATCTGACTGAAAAGTTCGTATGCGCTCCAGTATTGCTCCTGTTTGTACAGCTCTACCGCGGTTTTGAACAACTCATCGGCAGTATGCCGGTGTTCCTGGCCTGATAACAGNNGCCCACTTGTACGACGTACCACCCGGAAATTTTTCGGTCTCCTCAAAATACAGGGCTGCCTTGGCGGAGTCACCTGTTTGCAGCGAGGCATATCCTTTCCTGAATGAAAAGGCGCTCCTGTCTGCCACGGGAAGTTTTTTCACATGAACCTTGTCGTATGCAGACATGGCTTCTTTGTAACGCTCCCCGGCAGAAAACAGCTCTCCCATTTTAAAGTAGATCTGATGCTTCATCGGGGCGGAAGGATANNAGCTCTACCGCGGTTTTGAACAACTCATCGGCAGTATGCCGGTGTTCCTGGCCTGATAACAGCGTGGCAAAGAAGAGAAAGCCGGTAAAAAAAGAAATGCGCACTGGATGTATCATCTGAGAAATCGTATAACTTGACAAATATACTGTTTTTCAAGAATCATACCGAATTTATGGCCGCGGATGGTGGTTCAGGATACTTTGCTGCCAGAATGACGCATCCAGATGGGTGTAGATCTCTGTGGTCAGGATACTGCTGTGTCCGAGCATTTCCTGTACGACTCTCAGATCTGCCCCGTTTTCAATAAGATGTGTCGCGAAGGAATGGCGGAACGTATGCGGCGAAATGGTTTTTTTGATCCCCGCGAGGGCTGCCTGCCTGCGAATGATCAGGAAAACCATGTTGCGGGTCAGGGGCCGGCCGTAACGGTTCAGAAATACGTAATCTTCGAATGCAGGCGTTATCTTTAGCGAATTTCTCCAGGGATAATACTGTTCCAGAGCTTTCAGGGCATGTGTCCCTACGGGGACCAGCCGTTGTTTATCTCCTTTACCGATGACACGAATAAAACCCTGGTCAGGGAACATCTGGGAAAAGGTGAGTCCGGTCATTTCACTGACCCGCAGTCCGCAACCGTACAGAATCTCAATGATGGATTTGTTCCTGTGTCCCTCCGGGAGGCTCAGGTCGACGGTTTCCAACATGCTTTCAATTTCCTGCAGAGACAACACGACAGGAAGTCGTCTTCCTGTCCGGGGTGCGCCCACGGACGAACACGGATTTGCAGGGATTCTCTTTTCCATGGCCAGGAAGCGGAAAAAAGCATTCAGTCCCGAAAGCATCCTTGCCTGTGTCCTGGGGGAAGCGGATGAATCGGCAATCTCTTTCAGAAAGGATTCGATATCTTTGCCCTTAATATTCCCTGGACGCACCACAGAAGAACCTGCGGCGGTATTTTTGACAAGATGGTTCAGGAATCGGCAAACATCACCCAGATAGGCTTTCCTGGTATTATCTGACAAGGATCGTTCCAGGCGCAGGTATATCATAAAATCATTTACATGATCTGTCCATTCCTGATCCTTGCCCGGCAACGGTTTCATGAGACGTCCCTTGTTTTGAAAGTATCACACCATCGAGAAAGACCGCATGCGTCACATTTGGGTTTCCTTGCGGTACAGATATACCTGCCGTGAAGTATCAGCCAGTGATGAGCCCGGCCCCTGAGCTCGGGAGGGAAATGACGGTTCAGGTCGTTTTCCACCGCCAGGGGCGTTTTGCCTTTTGACAGGCCCAGGCGGCGGGATATGCGAAATACATGAGTGTCAACCGCTATGACTTCTTTGTGGAACACGACGGATGCGATCACGTGGGCTGTTTTTCGGCCCACTCCCGGTAGTTTCTGCAGGTCTTCCGGGTCAGAGGGGACCCGGCCCCCGAACTTATCCATCAGACCGCGTGCCATTCCGGTAAGGTGACGGGCTTTGTTGTTGGGATAGGATATGGACTTAATATAAGGGAATACTTCTTCTGCCGTGGCGGCTGCCATGGCCTGGGGTGTGGGAAAACGTTCCAGGAGGGCAGGGGTGGTCATGTTGACCCTTTTGTCAGTACACTGGGCCGAGAGTATTACGGCGACCAGAAGCCCGTATGGATCGGCGTATTGCAATTCTGACCCGGGATCAGGCATGTTTTTCATGAACCATGAAACGATCCCGTCTACTTCCTTCCTGCTTTTCATGATTCCATAAAACTGGAAAAGTCGATCTCGCCCCGGTTTGCTATCCCGGTGCATGTGCCGGCTTCGCATTTGTAAATTGTACCCGGATAACGCTGTAAAAGGTTGAGATTGTGCGTTACCACCATCATGGCCGGCTTTTGCTTTTCATGAATGTTCATGAATAATTGCATGATTTCCTGTTGGGTATCACTGTCCAGGTTCCCGGTAGGCTCATCGGCCAGGATGATCTCAGGATCGTTCAATATGGCCCTGGCGATGGCAACACGTTGCTGTTCCCCGCCCGAGAGCTGGTGCGGCATTTTATGTTTTTTATGGAGCATGCCCACCTTGTCCAGGGCTTCTTCAATGCGTTTGGTGATTTCTTTTTTATTTTTCCAGCCGGTAGACCTGAGAACAAATTCCAGGTTTTCATAGGCAGAGCGGTCCTGGAGCAATTGAAAATCCTGGAATACCACGCCGATTTTTCTCCTTAAATAGGGGATCTGCCTTCTTTTTAGCTTTACCAGGTCGAATCCGGCCAC
>LFSY01000041.1:0-10538 GCA_001512865.1 Rikenellaceae bacterium DTU002
GTTCCGGTGGGCAGGATCACCATACTGTTTTCCAGCATAGGAATGGAAACCATCTATATGGAAAACATTTCCCTGAACGCAGGTAAGGAGTTGGTAATGAATGTGAAAATGCGGGAAGATGTTCTTGTTGTCCAGGAACTTGTCATCACCGCAGAAAGAGATAAGCTACGGCCAGTAAATGAAATGGCTTCGGTGTCGGCAAGGACCTTTTCCGTAGCCGATGCGGAAAGATATGCCGGGGCTATGAGTGATATTTCCAGGATGGCACAAAATTTTGCCGGAGTCGGAACGCCCAGTGATTCAAGCAATGACATCGTGGTCCGGGGGAATTCTCCTTTTGGCCTGTTGTGGCGTATGGAAGGGGTGGACATCTACAATCCCAACCATTTTGCGGACGGGGGAGCGACAGGGGGAGCTATCAGCATGCTCAACGTAAACACATTGTCCAACTCGGATTTCTATACAAGTGCTTTTCCGGCAGAATATGCCAATGCCTATTCAGGTGTTTTTGATGTCCACCTGAGAGATGGGAATTACGATATCCATGAATTTACAGGACAGATAGGGATCAACGGTCTGGAGTTCGGGGTGGAAGGACCCCTGTCAAAGAAACTGAAAGCTTCCTATCTGGCATCTTACAGGTATTCTTTTCTGGACGTACTCTCCTACCTGGGATTTAATTTCGGAGCAGGCTCTGCCGTTCCCAGGTACCAGGACTGGACCGCAAAGATCAATGTCCCTACACCCAAAAGCGGCACTTTTTCTTTTTTTACGATAGGAGGAAGGGGAAATGTAAGTATAGTTGACGGAGAATCAGATTTTTACAATTACGCAGATGACATTGCAAGTCAATCTGAAATGGCTGTAGCCGGTCTCCAGTATCACAGGGTGCTGGGACACAATCAGTCCATAAAGATTTCATTGGCAGGATCTTACTCATCATTTGCCGCACAAATTGATTCACTTAATCCGGAAACACTGCAAAAGGATCGCAGCCAGGATGCCTTGCTGATGAGGGAATTCCAGAGCTTGCAGGCGGTACATAACGTGAAACTGGGCAGTAAACTGTCCATGCGTTCCGGGATAACGGCAAAACGTCAGGCCTACAAGTTTATTTCCAACGATTACTCTAAGACCACGTATCCAAAAGATGTCAATGAAATTGGATATACTTACCTGATGCAGGCATTTTCAGAAGTATCATACAGGGCCGGAGCGCGGCTTACACTTGATGCCGGGGTAAACGCCCAGTTCCTGTTCCTGAACCAGACCTGGAATATTGATCCCCGTGTGGGAGTTACCTGGAAATTCGTTGACGGACATGAGTTTTCTTTTGGATACGGATTACACAGTCAGTATCAGGGACTTGAGATCTATATGACAAAATTGTTTTCCCAGGCCGTTGACAGCAAGATCTACCCCAACAAATACCTTGACATGACACGAGCACACCACCTGGTACTGGGATACCAGTGGCGCGTGGCCCCGGCCACCCGTTTCAAGGCCGAGGCTTATTACCAGTATCTGTATAATATCCCGGTAGACCTGTACGAACCGTATTATTCCGTGATCAACCTGGGGGGCATGAATTTCGACAAGTACGGACGTGTATACGTCAGTGATGCAACGGGATACAATTACGGCCTGGAACTGACCCTGGAGCGCTTTCTGTCGCAGGGATGGTATTATATGGCGACGGCTTCTGTTTTCGAAAGCAAGTTCAGGAGTATTGACAACATATTGAGGAATACCCGCTACAACAGTAATTTTGTGGCAAACCTGTTGTTGGGAAAGGAGTTTGAAATCACCAAAAAAGAATCGTCAAAAAATATGTGGTCCCTGGGCGGAGACATTAAGTTTGCCTTTGCTGGAGGTCAGCGTTATATTCCCGTGGACCTGGAAGCGTCGAAACTTAACGGAAGTACGGTGTACATCTACGAACAGGCGTACCTTCCGCGGCATCCGTTCTACATGCGGGGAGATATTAAAGTATGGGCAAAGATTCACCAGCGAAACATCACACACGAGATAGGTGTGGAGGTGCGCAACTTCACGAACCGCAAGAATGTGTATTCATACGAGTATGACGTAAAGCTGGAAGCTATGAGGACTTCTTACCAAACCGGGCTGCTTCCCCTGGGATATTACAGGATCACATTCTGAGGATCAGTCCAGGGGGAGGAAAAAAATACTGTTTTTTTCGTGAAGTCCGGGAACGGGAACAAGAAACCGTCCCAGAGCCTGTACAAAAGAAGTCGTTCCGGGTTTTTCCGGGATCATATATGGTTTACAGACAAACCTTTTCTCTGCCGGATAACAGAACCAGGGAGGAAGTACCAATCCGGAGCGGAACATACATTCCCGGTAGGCAAAATCAAAAAGTGGTTCTGACCAGATAAAGGCATATTGGTGTTGGCCGGCCCGTTCCCTGTACGTCATGTAAGGTGCTTGCTGAAGCCTGTTTTCAGGCGATATGGCCGATTGTTCCGCCAGTATTGGGGCAGGGACGCTGACAGACGTTGAAAAGCCTCTTTTCCGGTAAAAACGACTCAATTCTGCCGTCGCAGGAAAAAGCAGCAGGAAAGCGGCGTCCCGTGCTGCCATTTCAAGCAGCATGGAGCTGAATCCCTTATGCTGTTGTACGGGGTGCGTGGCCACTCCGTATACGTAATATCCCTGTAGCATCATTTTGCCGTAACAGGCAAGTGATAAAGGGAACAGGGTAAGCATGGATCTTCCTTCAGGACAATAGAGCACAGTTCCCTTTTCCAGGCATTGTGCCGTAACAAAGGCAGCATAGTCCGGCCCATCACCAAAAGCAGCACCCCAGATTTCCCGGAGTGCTGCCTGGTCCCTATGGTTTGCCTTACGTATCACGGGTATATTTCTGCAATGATCTTTTCGTAATGTTTATTGAGCTGTGTCCTGCGCAATTTGAGGGTTTGCGACAAGAGTCCGTTTGCCGTGGACCATTCATCGTTCACAAGCCGGAAAAACTTGATCTGTTCGTGAGGCGCCAGAGATTTGTTTGTTTTCTCTATTTCTTTATGGATCAGATTGTTGATTTCTTTTGTTTTGTACAGGTTTTCCAGATCCTGGAATACCATTTTGTGGTGTGCCGCCCAATCCTGGATCATGACCGAGTTGGGGATGATAATGGCCGAAGCGACTTTTTGATTGCTCCCGATTACCAGTGAACTTTCAATGTAGGGAGATTCATTCAGTTTGTTTTCCACCATCTGGGGCGCCACGTATTTTCCGTTGGAAAGCTTGAAGATCTCTTTTTTACGGTCAGTTATGCGAAGGAATATGCCGTCAACCATTTCACCCACATCTCCGGTATGGAACCATCCCTCGCTGTCGATGGCTTCTCTGGTTGCTTCCGGATCCTTATAATAACCCATCATGATGTGAGGTCCCCGGGCAAGGATCTCACCGTCTTCTGCAAATTTCACCTCGGTCCCTTCCATCACCTTTCCTACAGTCCCGATCTTGCGGATCTTGTCTTTTGGGTTGTTCACGGCAATCACGGGGGCTGTCTCGGTAAGTCCGTAGCCCTCGTAGATATACATTTTAGCAGCTGAAAAAAGACGAATGATGCAGGCCCTTATTGAAGAACCTCCGGTAACGATAAGCATTTCATGTCCTCCCAGATTTGCCCGCCATTTACTGTAGACAAGCTTGTCGTAGAGTTTATTGAGTGTGACACGCAAAAAAGTCAGGTTTTCATAATCGAAGGTATTTCCGAGGTTCCAGGCGCGCTTGTAAATCATGCGCTTGATGCCGGTAAGGCTCTTTCCGGCATCTTCCAGTTTCTTGTACATCATTTCAATCACCCGGGGAACGGCGCAGAACCCGTCGGCCTGTATGTCTTTCAGATCACGCGCTATGGTACCCATGTTTTCTGCATAGTACACACTGATCCCGAGTGATTGAAACTCGTAATTCATGGTTCTTTCGTATATGTGGCACAAGGGCAGGAAACTCAGGTAACGGTGTGAGGAGTTCATCACCTGTTGTGCGGCGTGGCCCAGAAAGTTGAAAACAATGCTGCTGTGGGCATGCATTACGCCCTTGGGTGTTCCCGTGGTTCCGGAAGTGTAAATAATGGTCAGGAGCGTATCGGGTGTAATGACCTGCTTGTTGTTTTCAATGACGGGCATCCACTTTTCCCTGTTCTGTTCTCCCATTTGGCGGATCTGGTCCAGATTTTTGACTTCATCTGCCGGATCGATGGTAAATACCAACGGAGGATTTTCAAGTTTTGCAATTACAGGGGCCAGGTGTCTGTACAGGGGCGCACTTCCAATGATCATTACTTTGGCGTCTGAATGGGGGATGATATAGAGGTAGTCGTCTTCACTGAGGGTCGTGTACACGGGCACGTGAACCAGTCCCGCAAGGGCCGTTCCCATATCCACAAAGTTCCATTCCGGACGGTTGTTCATGACTGTCAAAACTTTATCACCCGCGTTCAGGCCCAGTTCCAGGAATCCGTAAGCGAAATCATGTGACAGTTCTGCATATTCCCGGGAACTGTATGTTCTCCAGGAGCCATTCACTTTCCCGGCCAGGATATCGTCCTTGGGATAGTTTACCTGCAGGCGTCCGAGCAAGTCAAACAGCCTGGTGATCTTTACTTCTTCATTCATAGTAGCGTTGTTTTTAAATCGTTAACAAAGGCATCGATGTGCGATTCGCTTGTATTGAAAGAACACATCCAGCGAACCTCTCCGGTAGTTTCATCCCAGACGTAGAAAAAATGTTTTTTACTAATTTTTTCATAAGAGGTTTTGGGAATTATGGCAAAAACAGCGTTGCTTTCGACTTTTTGAGTTATGGTAACTCCGGGAATATCTCTTGTTTTGGCGGCCAGGTATTGTGCCATCCTGTTGGCATGTCGTGCATTTTCAAGCCAGAGGCCGTTTTCCAGGTACGCCAGGTACTGGGCGGCGATGAACCGGCTTTTGGAAAAAAGCTGCATGGACTGCTTGCGGATATAAAGAAAATCCTGAGCGAATTCGGGACGGAACAACACAACGGTTTCCCCCATGAGCATTCCGTTTTTTGTGCCCCCGAAAGATAGCGCATCCACTCCTGCATGGGCCGTTATGCTTTCAGGAGAAAGGTCCAGATACGCCAGTGCATTGGCAAGGCGGGAGCCATCCATATGCAGGTACATGTCATGATCATGTGCAAGCCGCGCCAATGCCTGAATTTCGGACGGCGTATACACCGTTCCCATTTCCGTGGTTTGGGAAATGGAAATGACACGGGGTTGGGAATGATGCTGAAAACCAAATCCGTGGAGCAACGGCTTAACATATTCAGGATGCAGTTTTCCGTCGGGCGTGTCTATCGTTATTACTTTACAACCGGTAAAGCGTTCGGGTGCTCCGCATTCGTCCTGGCAGATATGAGCCGTCCGTGCACAGATGATCGCGTGGTATGGTCTTGTCAACGCCTGCAGGCACAACACATTGGCCCCGGTCCCGTTAAAAACGAAGAAAGGAAAGGCCGTTTCTCCGAAAAGAGACCGGAATACATCACGTGCCCGGTCCGTATACCGGTCTTCTCCGTATGATAGTTCATATCCGTCGTTGGCATCAGCAAGTGCTTTCAGCACAAGAGGATGCACCCCGGAATGATTGTCGCTTCCGAAGCTGGTTTTCATAAAAAACAGTAAAAGTTAAGAAATCAGTTCTCCGTAGGCCCGGGCATCGAGCAAATCTTCGGCTTCCCCGGGGTTTGTCATCCTGATCTTAACCATCCACCCTGCACCGTAAGGGTCTTCGTTGACCTGCTGAGGCTCTGCTTCCAGGGATTCGTTCACTTCTTCTATGGTTCCGGATACCGGCATAAAGGCATCGGCTACTGTTTTGACGGCTTCTATGGCACCGAATACTTCATCTTTGTCCAGTGTTTCACCCTGGGTCTGAATGTCAACAAATACGATGTCTCCCAATTGGGACTGTGCATAGTCGGTAATACCCACAATTGCCAGATCACCTTCAATTTGAATCCATTCATGTTCTTTGGAGTACTTAAGATTGGCCGGAATGTTCATAATAATGAGGTTAAATTTTAGTACGCAAATATAGCGATTAAAGTCAAATTACAAGAGTTTGAGAGCCTGCCGGATCAGATCCTCCAGGCTGCAGGCGGGATTCTCTTTCACAAGGCGGGAGACCACTTTTTCGGCGGGAGCCCGCTGGAATCCCAGTTGTTGCAGGGCGGCGCAGGCCTCGGCCCCGGTCTCGGATACGGGCGGGACCGCATCTCCTCCGGGCGATGATTCCAGCCCTACCTTCAGCATTTTGTCTTTCAGTTCAATGATCATCCTTTCCGCCGTTTTTGTGCCGATGCCCTTGATCCCCCTGATACGCACCACATCGGCCGTGATCAGGGCATTCCGGATCTCGGCGTTACTCATTGCCGAGAGGATCATCCTGGCCGTATTGGGCCCGACGCCTGAAACACCTATCAGCAGACGGAAAATTTCCCTTTCGTCACGGGACGCAAAACCATAGAGCAAATGGGCGTCTTCTCGTACCAGCAGATGGAGCCACAGCTGGACTTCGCCGAGGGTATGTATGGCGGAATAGGTCTGGAGGGAGATCTGTATGTGATACCCGATCCCGGAAGATTCCACAACGGCCTGCGCAGGATCTGCATAGGCCAGGGTTCCTTTTATGTATTCGTACATTTTAAGAGGGTTTTGTGCACGCTGCAAATATACATTTATTATCTTTGAAGTATGAATATAATGCAGATCAGGGAGCAGTTTCCCGCCCTGGACCAGAAAGTATACGGGAAACCCCTTGTGTACCTGGACAACGGAGCTACTGCCCAGAAACCCAGGCAGGTGCTGGATGTTTTGCAGGAAATGCAGGCCGGGATGAACGGGAACATCCACAGGGCGGTCCATTATCTGAGCGTACAGTGTACCGAAAGATATGACCGTGCCCGTGCCGCCGTAAGGGATTTTATCAACGCCTCTTCCGAAAACGAGATCGTATTTACCGGAGGGACGACCGCATCGCTGAACCTGCTCGCTTTTTCTTTCGGACAGACTTACATACGTCCCGGGGACAGGATCATTGTGACCCAGGCGGAACACCACTCCAACATCGTTCCCTGGCAGATGATGTGTCAGCGTACGGGAGCTCTGCTGGAAGTATGGGAAGTAGAGGATACGGGGGCCCTCGACCCCAAAAAGCTCGAGCAGATCCTGGACCGGCCGGGAGAAGCTCCCAGGCTGCTGGCGGTAACCCATATATCCAATGTACTGGGAATTGTTAACCCCATGGAAGAGATCATCAGGATTGCCCATTATTACCATGTCCCCGTGGCGGTTGACGGAGCCCAGGGAATAGTGCATAAAAAGGTGGATGTCAGAAAGATGGATGCGGATTTTTATGTGTTTTCCGGACATAAGCTTTACGGGCCTACCGGGACAGGCGTTCTTTACGGGAAAGAAAAATACCTGGAAGAAATGGTCCCCTGGCAGGGAGGAGGAGACATGATAGAGACGGTTTCCCTGACCCGTGGAACTACATATGCCCCGCCCCCCATGAAATTTGAAGCGGGAACGGCAAATTTCATAGGCATAGCCGGGCTCGGGGCGGCCGTGGAATTTGTAAACGGCCTGGATACAAATGCCATTGAAGCGTATGAAAAAAAGATCACCGAAAAGGCCATTGAGTCGCTGCAAAAAATAGAAGGATGCAGAATCTACGGAATTCCCGGAACGTATTACGGTCAGGTGTATGAAAAAATTCCCGTTTTTTCCATGTCCATTGAAGGAGCCCATCCGTCAGACATTGCCATGTTGCTGGACAAAAAGGGGATTGCCGCCCGTTCCGGCATGCTGTGCGCGGAACCTCTTCTGGAACGTTTTCAGCAGACATCCGTACTCAGGGCATCGTTCGCATTGTACAACACGCTCGAGGAACTTGACTATTTTGTGGAATCACTGCAAAAGGTTCTGAAGATGCTTCGTTAACATATCCTTATGATGACTATACAGGAAAAACAGGCAGAAATTGTAGAAGAATTCGCCTATCTGGAAGATTGGATGGACAAGTATGAATACCTGATCGAACTGGGGAAAAAACTGCCTCCGCTGGAAGAAAGTTCCCGACAGGAAAAAAACCTGATAAAAGGCTGTCAGTCGCGCGTCTGGCTGGATGTATCCAGGAAAGAAGGGAAGCTTTTTTTCAAGGCAGACAGCGATGCCCTGATCACCAAAGGCATTATTTCCCTGCTGGTGCATGTTTTTTCAGGGCATACCCCCGCCCAGATACTGGACTCGGATATGTCGTTCATAGAAAAAATCGGACTTAAGGAGCATCTTTCTCCCACAAGGGCCAACGGGCTTTTGTCCATGATGCAGCAAATACAGATGTATGCGCTGGTCGCAAATACTGAAAACCCTGCCTGAGATGGAACTGGAAAAAAACATACGATTGGCGCTGAAACAGGTTTTTGATCCGGAAATTCCGGTCAATATTGTTGACCTGGGGCTTGTTTACGATATTGTCACAGGGGAAGCTTCGGAACAGGGAGTCCCCGTAACCGTTGTCATGACACTGACCGCCCCCAATTGCCCTTTGGCGGACGAGGTGGTGGAAGATGCCCGGATCGCGGTCAGCCAGGTCCCGGGTGTGGCAGAGGCAGTGATCCGGCTTACCTTTGACCCGCCCTGGGATCCTTCCCGGATGAGCGAGGAGGCGCTTCTGGACACAGGCCTTTACGGAATGTATTAGCAAAGGACGCGATCCATGCACACGGCTTATCTGCTTTTGGGCGGCAATATGGGGAACAGGGAGAAAATGCTTGACCGGGCACTCTTTGAACTGGGCAAGACGGGCCGCATTGTGGCGGTTTCTGTAAAAAAGGAAACCGAACCATGGGGATTTGAAACGCCTGTGGCCTCTTTCCTTAACCAGGCAGTATGTCTGGAAACGTTACTGGATCCCGAAACGCTGATGGGAAAGTGTCTTGAAATAGAAGAACGCCTGGGACGCACAAGAAAGGACCCTGGTGGGTTTTCTTCCGCGGTAAGAACATACGAACCGCGCCTGATTGACATAGATATCCTTCTGTATGATAAGCTCAAACACCAGTCTCCGCGTTTGGTCATCCCGCATCCGCGGCTGAGGGAAAGACCTTTTGCGGTAGAATTGCTGGAAGAGATTCTTCCAAAAAACCTATCTTTGGAAGATTTTTACTAAACGCTTTATGACGCAAGACGATTTATTCAAGAACATTATTGCCCATGCCAAGGAGTATGGTTTTATTTTTCCCTCCAGCGAGATATACGACGGACTGGGTGCCGTGTACGACTACGGTCAGAACGGCGTGGAACTCAAGAACAACATAAGGAAATACTGGTGGGATTCTATGGTGAGGATGCATGACAACATCGTTGGCCTGGATGCAGCCGTTTTCATGCACCCGCGGATATGGGAAGCCAGCGGGCACGTGTCGGCTTTTAACGATCCGCTCATAGACAACAGGGATTCCAAAAAAAGATACCGGGCAGACGTGTTGCTGGAAGATTATCTGGCAAAACTGGAAGATAAAATTAACAAGGAAATTGAAAAAGGCCGTAAACGCTTCGGGGATAGCTTTGACGAAAAGCAATTCCGGGAAACGAACCCCAATGTGCTCAGGGAACAGGCCAGGGCAGACCAGGTCAGGGAGCGGATGTCCCTTGCCCTGAACGGAAATGATCTGGAAGGGTTGAGGCAATTGATCGTGGATTGCGGGATCGCTTGTCCTGTTTCGGGTTCAAAAAACTGGACCGAGGTGCGGAAATTCAACCTGATGTTCAGCACACAACTGGGCAGCACCGAAGAAGGGGCGTCGCTCATATACCTGAGACCGGAAACGGCACAGGGCATTTTCGTGAATTTCCTGAATGTCCAGAAAAGTGGGAGAATGAAGATCCCGTTTGGGATAGCCCAGACCGGGAAAGCGTTCCGCAACGAGATTGTTGCCCGGCAGTTTATTTTCAGAATGAGGGAATTCGAGCAAATGGAAATGCAGTTCTTCGTCAAGCCGGGAGAGGAAATGAAGTGGTATGCATACTGGAAGCAAATGCGATTGCGCTGGCACCTGTCCCTTGGCCTGGGAGAAGACATGTACCGGTACCACGATCACGACAAGCTGGCACATTATGCCAACGCCGCAAGCGATATTGAATTCAGGTTCCCGTTCGGATTCAAAGAGCTGGAAGGAATCCACTCCCGTACAGACTTTGATCTGTCCCGCCATGAAGAATTCTCGGGCAGGAAAATGCGTTATTTTGATCCCGAGTCCAACGAAAGTTACATCCCTTATGTGGTGGAAACGTCTATCGGATTGGACAGGACGTTCCTGGCCGTTTTGTCGGCCGCTTACCGGGAAGAAGAGCTGGAAGGAGGGGAGACGCGTGTGGTCATGCGCATTCCCCCGGTGCTTGCGCCGGTAAGGCTGGCCGTTTTTCCACTGATCAAAAAGGACGGACTGCCCGAAGTGGCCCAGGGAATTCT
>LFSY01000041.1:10662-12402 GCA_001512865.1 Rikenellaceae bacterium DTU002
CTTGCACGTATATTGGATGACAAACTAAACAGTAAGCATTGGCTGCAAAAACTCATATAAAAAAAAGAAAGGGGAGGTATTTCTTCATCGTTCTCTTTGTTGTATACCTGGGAGTATGTACCTATTTTCTGTTTGCAACGGGAGATGCTTTGCCCGCATTCCGGAAGAGCGGTTTTTTCACATGGATGGCCTCTGTCCTGGGAGTACAGCCTGACAAGATACTGCATGCCCTGCTGTTTATTCCCATTGTTCCCCTGGCCTGGGCGGCGGTCAGACCCCGCTTTATTGTCACAAAGATTTTGATTTTGTGGTCCGGGTTCCTTTTTGGGGTGATTACCGAGATTGTTCAGTTCTACCTTCCCTACCGTACCGGAGACATTACCGACGTAACGGCAGACATTGTGGGAAGCGTGCTGGGTATTCCTTTTCTTATCCTGTATTATTGGAAAGATAAAAACACATCATTATGAACGATATAGTCCTTTCCGGCTTGCTGAACCTGTTTGCGTTATTCGGGGCTTTGGCCGGTATAGACAAGGAGCGTGCCTCCCGGCTGATAAAGGCATATCTGAACCAGCATTTCGGTATCCGCCGGCAGGAGACCTACCTGGGCCTGTACAACGACCTGAGGGACCTCTATGAAATGTCACCCAATCTGGATAAGGACAAGATCGTCGGGTCTGTCTGTGAAGGTCTGAGAAAAAAAATTGAAGCCTCCGAACAATCCTTGCTTTTATTGCGTTTTATGGAATTTTCCGCCATAAACCGGGAGGGATTCCTGTCGCATGAAGACCTTTTTCAGAACGTAGGGGAGCACTTCAGTGTGAACAGGGAACTGCTGGGTCATTTTAAGGCATTTGTGCTGCAAGAGGAAACCGACAGGGTCCTCTCCTGTAAGCCCCCGCACTGGGATGGCTCCCTGCATGTGATAGATCTGCCGGAAAGCAACATCATGGCATTCACCTACCGGGGGAAGGATACGGTAATGATGAACGACGTCCCTGTTTTGCAGGGGACTTTTCAGCTCTGGCAGCAGAGCGGTGTGATGAAAGGGAAAAAGGGGGACCCCTTGTATTACAGCAACGTTAAGGCACTGTTTGACAAAATGGGACCGGACAGAACCCCCATAGAACTTGCCGGCAGGGAGATCAACTTCCGTTTTCCACGGAGTGAGAACGGGATGCACAATTTTTCCTTTACCCTGCATTCGGGTCAGCTGGTGGCCATCATGGGGGGAAGCGGTGTGGGAAAATCCACCCTCCTGGGACTGCTTAACGGGAATATCAGGCCACAGGAAGGACAGATCCTTCTCAATGGGGTTTCCATTCAGGATCCTGAAGTTCAAAAGCTTATAGGTTTCGTTCCGCAGGATGACCTGCTCATTGAAGAACTGACCGTTTACAAAAATCTTTGGTACACCGCCCGGTTGTGTTTTGACGGCATGTCTCCCGCCGAACTCGACAAGCGGGTGATGGATGTCTTGACGGACCTGGGCCTGGCCGGAGCAAAGGATCTGAAAGTAGGCTCTCCGCTCAACAAGACCATCAGCGGAGGACAGCGCAAAAGGCTCAACATTGCACTGGAGCTTATCAGGGAGCCGGCGGTCCTCTTTCTGGACGAACCCACCTCGGGCCTGAGTTCCTCGGATTCGGAAAAAGTCATCAACCTGCTCAAGGAACAGACATTCAGGGGACGGCTGATCGTGGTGAACATCCACCAGCCGTCATCGGACATTTATAA
>LFSY01000122.1 GCA_001512865.1 Rikenellaceae bacterium DTU002
ACGTCGTCCAGGTTGAAGGACAGACCGCCCCGGTAAGCCATATTGTATCCAATGGACTTGATGTCGTCAAGGAACCGGGATGTACGTGCCACTCCGGTTGCTTTTAACACCAGGCTAATAATGTCACGCAGGGATTTTTTTGTTACAAGCTCGTTGATAAATCCAACCTCGGCAGGAACCACCTGGTTGAAAAGCACCCTGCCCACGGATGTTTCAATGATGTGGGTACCTTGTGCGGGATCGGCAGTAAACACCACTTTCCCGCGTGAAGGATGGTTTTCGTCTTTTGCAGAACGTACGGTGATCTTTTCCAGACGCAGTTTGATACGCGCGTGCATGTCGATCACCTTTTCGTTGTGGGCGATGATCACTTCTTCCGCGTTGTAGAAGGTCATTCCTTCACCCCGGGCGTTGTTTTTTAATTTGGTAATGTAGTACAATCCAAGCACCATGTCCTGTGAAGGCAACGTGATGGGCGCTCCGTTGGCAGGGTTCAGGATGTTGTG
>LFSY01000097.1:0-3757 GCA_001512865.1 Rikenellaceae bacterium DTU002
GTGATGTGGATTTTGTTATATGCAATACAGATGCACAGGCACTGGAAATGAGTCCGGTACCGGAAAAATTGCAGCTGGGAAGCGTTATTACACGTGGCAGAGGTGCCGGCTGCAATCCCGATATTGCCAAACAGGCGGCACTGGAGAGCGAGGAACGCATCAGGACCATGTTCGGGGGAAATACCGAAATGGTTTTCATCACCGCAGGAATGGGAGGCGGCACAGGTACCGGGGCTGCTCCCGTGATTGCCCGTATAGCACAGGAAATGGGTTTGCTGACCGTTGCTGTCATCACATTGCCGTTCCGTGACGAAGGCAAGGATTTCTTAAAACGCGCACTGGACGGTGTCCAGGAAATGCAGCAATATGCAGATTCCATGCTGGTCATTGACAACGAAAAATTATACAAGGCTTACGGAGACCTGAACATTTTTGAAGCTTTCCAAAGGACTGACGACATCCTGAATACGGCAGTCAAGGGGATTTCCGAGATCATTACCCGTCCCGGATTCATGAACGTAGATTTTGCCGATGTCAAAATGGTAATGAAACAAAGCGGGATGGCCCTTATGGGCACCGGTGCCGGCTCGGGTGAAAACAGGGCCCTTACGGCGGTTGAATCGGCTTTCACGTCTCCCCTGCTCAATGATGCCGACCTGACCCGCTCGAGGAATGTACTGGTCAATATAACGTCCGGAAAAGAAAAAGCGTTGTCCATGAATGAACTGTCACAGATCATGGGATATATTGCCGACTATACCGGCGGTGTTTCCAATTTCAAGCGGGGTATTATCTGTGACCCTTCCCTTCAGGACGAGATTCGCGTTACCGTGATCGCAACAGGGTTCAGTATCCACTCCCTGCCCCCCATTGCCGTTTACGGGAATGAAAGCGGAAAAGAGAAAGCACACAAGGAATCGGTTTACCTGAACGGGGAACCGGCTGCGGATGACGGCACGGAAATTGTGCCTGCACAGGAAAACCCCGACTACGAAGGGAACGGGCAGGAATTCCGTGTGACAAACAACAGAAGCGAGTTCAGGGTCCCGCCGGCAACGATGCCCGCACCTGCGGCTCCCCAAAAAAAGCCGGTGCTGATCCTGGATCAGGACCAGAACATTACCGAACTGGAAAACATCCCGGCTTACAAAAGGAAACAAGCACAATACAAAATGAACCATCCGGGGGACATCACAAGGCCGGCAGCCAACAAGATGGAAGAAAAGAACGGCCAGCAAAGACTGAGTTCGGATAACGCATACATACACCAAACACAAGATTGACATGCAGACAGAGAATGTCAGGGTGCGATTTGCCCCAAGCCCCACGGGGCCGCTTCATATGGGCGGAGTTCGCACCGCACTTTTCAATTATCTTTTTGCAAAAAAACACAACGGGACATTTGTGTTGCGCATTGAAGACACCGATACCCAAAGGTATGTCCCCGGAGCTGAACAATACATCATAGAAGCACTGAACTGGTGCGGCATAGTCCCTGACGAAGGGGTGCTCCCCAACGGCACACCCGCATCCGAAGCCACGTCGCGTCATCCTTATGCCCCCTACCGTCAAAGCGAACGCAAACCGGTTTACAGGAAATATGCCCTCCAGCTGGTGGAGCAGGGTCATGCCTACTATGCCTTCGATACTCCGGGTGATCTGGAGTCGCTCAGAAAAGAAGCCGAAGACAAGGGGGAAACCTTTCTTTACAACCACAGTGTCCGGGACAGGACCCTCAATTCTCTCCACCTGTCATCAGATGAAGTGGCCAGGAGGCTTGAAGAGAACAATTCCTGGGTTATAAGGTTTAAGGTGCCTGAAGACCGGACCGTAACGATGCAGGACCTTATCCGGGGAACAGTGTCTGTTCATACAGAAACGCTGGACGACAAGGTGCTCTGGAAAGCTCAGGACGGTCTTCCCACTTACCACCTTGCCAATATTGTCGATGACCGCCTGATGCAGATATCGCACGTCATCCGGGGTGAAGAATGGCTCCCCTCGCTTCCGTTGCATTATCTTTTATACGAAGCTTTCGGATGGCAGGAGCACAGACCCCTGTTTGCACACCTTCCCCTGTTGCTGAAACCCGACGGAAAAGGAAAGTTAAGCAAACGGGACGGTGACCGGATGGGATTCCCCGTATTTCCGCTGCAGTGGCTCAGTCCCACAGGCGAACTTTCGAGGGGATATCGTGAAGACGGGTATTATCCTGAGGCGTTCGTTAACCTTCTGGCTTTACTGGGGTGGAACCCCGGGACTGAACAGGAGATCTTTTCCATGGAAGAACTTATCGAGGCTTTTTCTTTGGATCGTGTCACAAGATCAGGGGCCCGCTTCAACCCGGAAAAAGCAAAATGGTTCAACCAGCAATATCTCAGAAACCGTTCCGATGCACGGCTGGTTCAGGATTTTATCCCCCTGCTCCTGGAAAAAGAGATCAAAACGACTCCCCTGAAAGCAGAAAAGGTAGTCTCCCTGGTCAAGAACAGGGCCAGTTTCGTAAACGAGTTCTGGGAACTCTCTCATTTCTTTTTTATTCCTCCGGTCTCGTTTGACCCCGGCCTGCAGAAAAAATACTGGAAACCGGAAATACCCGGTCTTATGAAACAGGCACGTGAAGTCCTGGACGGATGCGTACCGTTTGATGTCCCGTCCATAGACAAGTCCCTGCACCGGTGGATGGAAAAGGCACAGCTAAAGACAGGCCAGGTAATGAACGCATTGCGACTGTGCATCGTCGGAGAACCGCAGGGTCCCGGCATGGCTGACATTATGGCCGTCATCGGGAAACAGGAGACCCTGGAAAGGATCGATCATGCTTTAAAAACATTGTAATATGACCGCGCAACCCCGGTGGTGGCCTTTGCTGTCAACAAATTTCCTGGGTGTTCTGAACGATAATTTTCTAAAAACACTGGCGTGTTTTGTTGCCGTCACCTGGGTGGGCGCTGAATACGAAGCCCCCCTTGTCTCAGTGGCTGCCGGATCGCTTGTGGTACCGTACGTGTTCCTTTCTCCTCTGGCCGGCAGATGGTCGGTGATATTCAACAAGATAAGGGTGGTAAGGATCGCCAAGTTTGCCGAGATCCCGATCATGCTCCTGGCTTCTGCGGGATTCCTGTTGGAACATGTCTGGATGGTGATGATTGCCATTTTGCTGATGGGTACCCAGAGCAGCCTGTTCTCTCCTTCCAAATACGGACTCATCCGTGATATCGGGGGGACAGGACATATAGCACTGGGGGCGGGACATATGGAGACTGTTTCGTTCCTGGGCATGATCCTCGGGACCATGCTTGCTTCCTTTTTTGCACAATCGGTCCCCTCCTGGGGCCTTTCCCTGATCTTTCTGTTTTTCGCCTCGGCAGGATTTGCTTCCGCCATGTGCCTGAGGGCCCGGGAATCCCTGCCTGAAACGAGCCCCGAAACGGCAAGTCCCCTGCGCTATCTGATCCGGAGCATGGGGAAGGCAAAACGATATAAGGGCCTGAACAGCGTAGTGATCGCTTTGTCCGTGTTCTGGTTCGTTGCCGCCATGATACAAATGACGTTGCTTGTCTATTGCCGCAGAGACCTGTACATGTCAGACTTCCAGACAGGATTGGTTTTAACGGCAGCTGCAGTCGGAACGGGGGCGGGCTGTTTTCTGTCGGGCATACTGGCAGGGAAGTGGAACAGAAAGATTTTCGTACCTGTCTGCGGAACCGTCATTGCCCTGCTTTTTCTGTGGGTTTATTTTTTTGATACAGGAGGC
>LFSY01000097.1:3820-8711 GCA_001512865.1 Rikenellaceae bacterium DTU002
CATATGCTGGCCTATTCCAACCAGATATCCTTTATTTTCATCCTGGGGGCTTCGGGAGCGTTCGCACTGATCACAAAATTCACCCAAATACGTGCGGTGTTCCTTTTCCTTGGCCTGCTCATGGGTATCACCACCCTTTTTGTGGTTTTTTCTAAGTATCTTTGGAGTACAAAACAAGAATGATGGTATTTGAAGAAGCTCCCCTCAAAGGCATATGGATTATCACACCACGCGTAATAGCCGACCGGAGGGGCTATTTTATGGAATCTTTCCTGAAAGAAGCGCTGACCAGCCGTGTCGGACCTGTCGAGTTTGTTCAGGAGAACGAATCCCTGTCGCATTTTGGCGTAACCCGCGGATTGCATTATCAGAGAGCACCTTATGCTCAATCAAAATACATCCGTGTGGTCGAAGGTGAGATCTTTGACGTTGCCCTGGACATCCGTGAAGGATCTGCGACCAGAGGACAATTTTTCTGCATACATCTGGATTCTGTCACAAAGAAACAATTGTTCATTCCCGGAGGATTTGCACACGGTTTCTGTGTCTTGTCCGAAAGAGCCATTGTCCAGTATAAGACAGACATTCCCTACCACCCTGAATCAGAAGGTGTTTTTCGATTTGATTCCCCTTCACTGGGGATTCCCTGGCCCCTCCCTTACGAGCAGATGATACTCTCGGAAAAGGATTTCGGGGCACCACCCTTTGCTTTTTGAATGAAGATGTTGGTAATAGATAAGAAAGCCCTTGCAGGCCCTGTTCCCGGTCCGGATGTTCTTTCAGGAGAAGGTATGATCATCTGCATAGACAAGCCCCTTACCTGGACCTCGGCCGATGTGGTACGCAAGATCCGGTTCCGGCTGCAGCGATACTGGCAGATCAAAAAAATCAAAGTGGGTCATACCGGAACCCTGGACCCGCTGGCCACAGGACTTTTAATCATCTGTGCCGGAAAAGCCACAAGGCTGTCAGATCAATTTCAGTCGCAGGAAAAAGAGTATGTAGCCGGGATCACCTTCGGGGCCACTACCCCGTCCTTTGACCTGGAACACCCTGTCGACAAAGTCTTTCCATGGGAGCATATTACCTTTAAAGACGTTGAAAATGCACTGCATCAGTTCATTGGTGAACAAATGCAACTGCCGCCGGTATATTCAGCTAAAGTGATAGAAGGTGTAAGGGCCTACGAGTTTGCACGGCAGGGAATGGAAACACCTGAAATGAAGACGAACCTGATCCGGATCCGCTCCCTGAAGATCCGCTCGTTTGATCCTCCCGTCCTGACCCTGCAGATACACTGCAGCAAAGGGACCTATATCAGGGCCCTTGCCCGTGACCTGGGACAGACGCTCGGCAGCGGAGCTCATCTTACATCTCTTCAACGCTCAGGATCGGGGAATTACAGGGTGAAAGATGCCATATCCATTGAAGATTTTGATGCTTTTTTTAATTAATTGAAACTTTTTGCAAAATAATACGTATAATACGTCGTTTATCTATTCATTAAAACGATCGTATGAAGCTTTCACAATTCCTGTTCACCCTTCCCCCGGCATCAATAGCCAGCCATCCTGCAGCAAACCGTGATGAATCGCGCCTTATGGTGCTTCACAAAAAAACGGGGGCCGTTGAACACATGATATTCAAGGACATCATCCATCTTATGAAGGAAAATGATGTCGTAGTATTCAATAACACCAAAGTTTTTCCGGCCCGTCTCTACGGAAACAAAGAAAAAACCGGTGCCGAAATTGAAGTTTTTCTGTTGCGGGAACTCAACAGGGACCAGCGCCTGTGGGATGTTATGGTGGATCCGGCCAGAAAAATCCGTATCGGCAATAAATTGTATTTCGGCGAAAATGACGCCCTGGTGGCAGAAGTCATAGACAATACCACTTCACGGGGAAGAACGCTCAGGTTCCTGTGTGACGGCACATACGAAAATTTTAAAACCACCCTTTTCCGCCTGGGGGAAATGCCTATTCCCAAATGGATCCGAAAACATGTGGAACCTATTGACGCGGAACGATACCAATCGGTATTCGCCAAGGCCGAAGGAGCCGTTGTTGCTCCTGACGGAGCGCTCCACTTCAGCCGTGAACTGCTCAAACGCATGGAGATCAAGGGCGTAAAAAGCACGGAGATCACACTTCATACAGGGATGGGGCATTTCAGGGCAGTCGATGTGGAAGATCTTTCAAAACACAAAATGGATTCTGAACCTGTGGTCATTCCGGCTTCCAGTGCCCTTACGATCAACGGTGCCAAAGCGGCAGGCAAACGTGTTTTTGCAACCGGAATCGATGTCCTGCGCGCTGTGGAAACTTCGGTTACCACCAAAAGAGAAATAACGGCATATGAAGGCTGGACCAACAAGTTTATATTCCCTCCATACGATTTTTGCATTCCCGATGCCCTCATAACAAACTTTCAGCTGCCTCAGTCTACCATGCTTATGTTCGTTGCGGCTTTCGGCGGCTACGACACTGTCATGAAAGCTTATGAAACAGCAGTCAAAGAGAAATATCGATTTGGCGGCTACGGGGATGCCATGTTGATTATTTGATCCTTTTGCCCTATATTTGGGAATGATCCGTGCTGAAGAAGAAATATGGCGGTGTGCCCTGAGCCTTTGTCTGAGGCATGAAGGCGGACTGGCCAGAAGATTGTATGATCATTACGGCAGTGCCGCTGCCGTTTTTCAGGAACCTGTCACAGAACTCGTCCGTCACAGGGGTGTGAGAAGGACCCTTTTGGAAAAAATGACAGACCCCGGCATACGTGAACTTGCGGTACGGGAGACGGAGTGGCTCAGAAAATACCATATCAGGACGCTGTTTCTTTACGATGAAGAATATCCCTGCCGCCTGAGGGAATGTGCAGACGCCCCGCTGCTTCTGTACGCGGCCGGACCCCTCGACATGAATACCGGACCGGTGCTGGCCGTAGTCGGCACAAGGTCGGCAACTCCTTACGGAAAATCCTTGTGCAGTCAGATCATTAACGGTTTCAGCCCACTGGGAATACGTCCCGTCGTGGTCAGCGGACTGGCGTTCGGGATCGACATCACGGCACATAAAGCTGCCCTTGAAAACAATTTTCCTACCATAGCCGTGTTACCTACCGGTATAGATACCATCTATCCGGCCACCCACAGGGATACCGCTGCGGAAATCACGCGTCAGGGAGCTGTGGTCAGTGAATTTCCGTCCTCCACACAGGGAACCCGTCATAACTTTTTACAAAGGAACCGCATCATCGCCGGATTGGCCGATGCCACTCTTGTTGTGGAATCAAAAGCCGACGGAGGTGCCCTGATAACAGCCCACCTTGCCTGTGACTATGCCAGGGACGTGCTGGCCGTACCCGGAAGACCTGCAGATACCTGCTCGGCCGGCTGTAACGAATTGATAAAGATGAACAAGGCAGCGCTGGTGACGTGTGCGGAAGATGTGGCGGATATCCTGGGCTGGGAAAAACCACGTAAGAACAAAAACACACTGCAGAAAGAACTGTTTGACTCTCTGGACCAGAAAGAGAGGCTTGTTTTAAACGGGATCAGGGAAACAGGAGGTGACATCAACGCGATGGCCGAATCTCTCGGCCTTCCTTTTCCCGAACTCTCGGCTTTGATTACTACCCTGCAGGTCAAAGGATTGGTCGAATGCATGGAAAACAAAGAATACAGATCCCTCCTATGATAGACACACACGTACATCTTTACGATCAGGCCTTCAATGCAGACAGGCACGAAGTGGTTTCACGGGCGCGGGAAGCGGGCGTCCGGTGCAGCATCCTTCCTGCCATTGACAAAAGCACGTACCAGGCACAGCAGGACTGCCTGAAACAGTATCCGGATTTCTGCCACAAGGCAGCAGGACTGCACCCCACCTCGGTCAGGGAAGACTATAGGGAGGAACTCGGGTTTGCATTTCACAACACAGACGGAGCGGTTGCCATAGGAGAGATAGGTCTGGACGCTTACTGGTCAAGAGATTTTCTTGAACTTCAGATACTTGCGTTTGAAGAGCAGATCGGGTGGGCAAGGGACCTGGACCTCCCCCTGATCATCCATTCCAGATCCTCATTCCCGGAATTGCTCAGAAGCCTGAAAAGATGCAGTTCTCCGTACATGCGGGGCGTCCTGCACGCGTGGTCCGGCAGTGGGGAAATCTTCCGTGAAGCAAACCGCTACGGCCGTTTTATGATGGGCATAGGAGGTGTCGTCACGTTCCGAAATGCCCGTCTTGCAGAGACCGTCAGAAATACAGACCTGACGGACATCGTTCTGGAAACAGATGCCCCCTGGCTCAGTCCGGTCCCTTTCAGGGGAAAGCGAAACGAAAGCTCCTATTTAACATATATCGCAGAAAAGATCGCTCAGGAGAAACAGATCAGCATGGAAAAAGTTGTGTCACAAACCACACAAAATACATTATCTTTGTTCTTTAACAAAAAAACATGAGTAAAGCAGCCGTTCTTGTTATCTATACCGGTGGTACCATAGGGATGAAAGCGCATCCTGTTACCGGGGAACTGGTTCCCTTTCGTTTTGAACACGTGATGGAGGAGGTCCCGGAACTGCAAAAATTCGGATTCACGATCGACACCCACTCTTTTGATCCCGTCATAGATTCATCCAATATCTTTCCCGATTTCTGGGTCAGGCTCGCCACCCTTATTCGGGACCGTTACCAACAATACAACGGATTCGTGATCCTCCACGGTACCGATACCATGAGTTATTCAGCCTCTGCACTGAGTTTTATGCTCGAGGATCTGGAAAAACCGGTGATCTTTACCGGGAGCCAGCTTCCTATTGGGTTACCCCGTACCGACGGAAAGGAGAATTTTATTTCTGCCGTCGAGATCGCAGCCGAAACGGATTCCC
>LFSY01000063.1 GCA_001512865.1 Rikenellaceae bacterium DTU002
AAAAAATTGGAAGAAAAAGAGCAGAGCACGTAACGGAACTTGCTCCAAAAAGGAGGTGTTCCAGCCACACCTTCCGGTACGGCTACCTTGTTACGACTTAGCCCCAGTTACTTGTTTTGCCCTAGGTCGCTCCTTGCGGTCACGAACTTCAGGCACCCCAAGCTTCCATGGCTTGACGGGCGGTGTGTACAAGGCCCGGGAACGTATTCACCGCGCCATGGCTGATGCGCGATTACTAGCGAATCCAACTTCATGGAGTCGGGTTGCAGACTCCAATCCGAACTGAGAAGGGTTTTTGAGATTGGCGCTCCGTCGCCGGATGGCTGCCCTCTGTACCCCCCATTGTAACACGTGTGTCGCCCCGGACATAAGGGCCGTGCTGATTTGACGTCATCCCCCCCTTCCTCTCACCTTACGGTGGCAGTCTCATTAGAGTCCCCAGCTTGACCTGATGGTAACTAATGACAAGGGTTGCGCTCGTTATGGCACTTAAGCCGACACCTCACGGCACGAGCTGACGACAACCATGCAGCACCTCGATACAGACTATTGCTAGCTATGATATCTCTACCATATTCCTGCACCGTTCGAGCCCGGGTAAGGTTCCTCGCGTATCATCGAATTAAACCACATGTTCCTCCGCTTGTGCGGGCCCCCGTCAATTCCTTTGAGTTTCAACCTTGCGGTCGTACTCCCCAGGTGGATAACTTATCGCTTTCGCTTGGCCACCGACTGTATATCGCCGACAGCGAGTTATCATCGTTTACAGTGTGGACTACCAGGGTATCTAATCCTGTTTGATCCCCACACTTTCGTGCCTCAGCGTCAATCTTGGCTTTGTGAGCTGCCTTCGCAATCGATATTCTGTGTGATCTCTAAGCATTTCACCGCTACACCACACATTCCACCCACAGCAACCAAATCCTAGCCTCACAGTATCAACGGCACTTTTACAGTTAAGCTGCAAAATTTCACCGCTGACTTACAAGGCCGCCTACGCACCCTTTAAACCCAATAAATCCGGATAACGCTCGCATCCTCCGTATTACCGCGGCTGCTGGCACGGAGTTAGCCGATGCTTATTCATACGGTACTCTCATCAGTCTACACGTAGACCTTATTGCTCCCGTATAAAAGCAGTTTACAACCCATAGGGCCGTCTTCCTGCACGCGGCATGGCTGGATCAGATTTCCATCCATTGTCCAATATTCCTCACTGCTGCCTCCCGTAGGAGTCTGGGCCGTGTCTCAGTCCCAGTGTGGGGGGCCTTCCTCTCAGAACCCCTAGACATCATCGCCATGGTGAGCCGTTACCTCACCATCTAGCTAATGTCACGCGAGCCAATCCTATACCACCGAAGCTTTAATTTATTCATGATGCCATAAATAAATGCTATGGGGTATTAGTCCAAGTTTCCCTGGTTTATCCCCCTGTATAGGGCATGTTGCTCACGCGTTACGCACCCTTGCGCCGGTCGCCACCAGGTATTGCTACCCGTGCTGCCCCTCGACTTGCATGTGTTAAGCCTGCCGCTAGCGTTCATCCTGAGCCAGGATCAAACTCTTCATTGTAAATTTGTTTTTACACTCTTCGCTCGTCCCGTTACGCTCTTTATTCCTTTCTTTTAAGAAATCAACGCTCTACTCTTTATTGTACTCTTAGTTGTGTACTTGTTCTTCCAATTTGTCAATGAACTTCTTTAATACCCTCCCTCGCGAAAGGGGATGCAAAGATAAGTGTTTTATTTCTTCTAAACCAAATTATTTGTGAAAATATTCCGGGAAACCCGTGTTAAAAAATGTATTCTCCACAGAATCAACGACAAAATCAGAAACAAAAATTATGCCTATATTTGACGCACCGTTGTGGTACTGTTTATTTAGCATATGCAAGAAAAAAATCTGGTCATAATTCCTACCTATAATGAAAAGGAAAATGCAGAAAAGATAGTCCGGAAAGTATTTTCACTGGAAGAACCTTTTGACATCCTGGTTGTAGATGACGGATCTCCTGACGGAACTGCAGAGATCATCCGACGTCTGATGAAAGAATTCCCGGATCGGCTGCATTTAATGGAACGTAAGGGTAAAATGGGTCTGGGCACTGCCTACATGGATGGCTTTCGCTGGGGTCTTGCACATACTTACACGTACCTTACAGAGATGGATGCGGATTTTTCACACAACCCGGACGACCTTCCGCGTCTTGTGGAATCCTGCAGGAACAGAGCTGACGTATCCATTGGATCCCGTTACAGTAAAGGAGTTAGCGTGATCAACTGGCCTATTGGCCGTGTGATCATGTCCTGGTTCGCTTCCGCTTTCGTACGTACGGTGCTGAACATGCCTGTTTACGATTGTACTGCAGGCTTTATATGTTACCACAGGCGGGTACTGGAAAGTATAGATTTCGGATGGATCCGCATGAAAGGATACGGATTCCAGATATCAATGAAATACTATGCCTACAAGCTGGGCTTCAGGGTGGCGGAAGTCCCCATCATTTTCGTGGACAGGACCGAAGGCACTTCCAAGATGAGCAGCGGCATTTTTGGTGAAGCTTTCTGGGGAGTGCTCCGGCTCCGTCTCAGCAGAATCCCCGGGAAAAAGTAATGTCATGCATATTCTGATTAGGAACGCCACGATTGTTAATGAAGGATCGTCCATCAGGGGCTGCGTCATATTGAAAGGACAGCGTATTGACAAGATCTTTCAGGGAGAAAAAGCCGAGCAGGACGCTTTACGGTATTGCCCTGACAGGGATATGGACCTGGATGCTGCAGGAAAGGTCCTGATACCGGGAATTATAGACGACCAGGTCCATTTCAGGGAGCCGGGACAGATCCGGAAAGGGAGCATGACCCAGGAAAGCCGGGCGGCATTGCTGGGAGGGGTTACCTCGGTCATGGACATGCCCAACAACACACCCCCTGTAACCACCACACCGGCACTGGAGCACAAGTATGATCTGGCAGCTGCCAACATGTACGTGAACTACGCCTTCTATATGGGATCTACCAACACCAATCCTGAAGAGGTGTTCGCTCCCAAAAAGCATTGTTGCGGACTGAAAATATTCATGGGGTCCTCTACCGGGAATATGCTGGTGGACGATCCGGCCGTTCTGGATATCTTTTTTAAAAACTACCAGGGTATCATTGCCACACATTGTGAAGAAGAATCCGTTATCAGAAAAAACACGGAACTGGCACGTTCCCATTACGGTGACGATATCCCTTTGATCCTGCACAGCACCATCCGTAGCCGGGAAGCCTGCATCACCTCAACGCGAAAGGCTCTGGATCTTGCTCTGAAACACAGGGCTCGGCTCCACATCCTCCATATAAGCACCAAGGAAGAAGTGGAATTGATCCGCAAGGCACGTCGCATCCACGAGGGGATCAGCTGCGAAGCATCGTTGCCTCATATCTGGTTCACCCGTAATGATTATGTCCGCTACGGCACACAGATCAAATGCAACCCTGCCGTCAAGACCACAGAAGACCGGGATGCCATCATAGAAGCCATTGAAAACGGGGACATCCAGGCCATAGGTTCAGATCACGCCCCGCATACCTGGGAAGAAAAGCAACGTCCCTATACCACTGCACCCTCGGGTATTCCCCTGATCCAGCACACGGTACAGATGCTCATGGAATGCGTAAAGGATGATAAATTGTCCCTGACATCTCTTGTAAACGCCTGTTGTCACAGGCCCGCATCCATATTCGGAATAAAGGAACGGGGTTTCATCAGGGAGGGTTTTTACGCCGACCTGGTGCTCATTGATCCTGAAAAGGAACACCTGGTGACAAAATCGCAACTGGAATATACCTGCCGGTGGAGCCCGATGGAAGGGTACAGATTTTCTTCCTCGGTCTCTCACGTATTTGTAAACGGGACACTGGCAGCCGAAAACGGCCAGATCGTTCAGAAACCCCCTGTTTTGCCCCTGATGTGACATGACCAGACAACGTATCAAGGCATACCTTCTCATATGCAGCACGGTATTTCTTTGGGGAATATCGTTTTTTTGGACCAACAGGCTGCTGGTCTATAACGTTCCCGTATTTTTTCTCATATTCACAAGAATATCCGTAGCGGCCCTGATCCTCTTTGTTGTTGGCAAGTTGACAGGATCCATTGAGCGAATCAAAAGAAAGAAAGATGTCCTGTGGTTCATGGGCCTGGCCCTGATGGAACCTTTCTTTTACTTTATCGGGGAAGCATTCGGCGTAAAACTCACGGCAAGTCCCACCCTGAGCTCGGTGATCGTATCGAGCATCCCCATTTTTGGTCTGATCGCAGGAGTTTCCTTTTACAGGGAGAAAGTCACCCTTGGTAATATCCTGGGTATCTTTCTCACCCTGCCGGGCCTGCTTATGGTGGTTTTTGGCAAATGGGGGTTCACACTGGGGAATACTTCGAATCTTCCCGGAACCAATATTCCTGCCGGGATACTGTTTCTTTTTATGGCCGTGTTCTCGGCTGTGGGACATACCGTAATACTGAAAAAGATCACCATGACCTACAACGCTTTTACCGTGACCTTTTACCAGCACGCTCTGGGAGCTGTATACTTTCTGGCACCTACCCTGCTCTATGATGTACGGAGAACCGACGTCTCACACTTTCTGACAGACAGCAATTTCTGGTATCCGGTCCTGATGCTGTCTGTTTTATGTTCGAGCATTGCATTTCTGATGTTCACTACTGCCATCAGGGAACTGGGAGTAACACGTACAAATACCTTTGCGGCCGTGATCCCTATAGTCACGGCTGCTGCAGGATTTGTCCTGGGAATCGAAACCCTGAACCTGTTCCAGACAGCCGGGATCGTGATTGTGGTAACGGGAGTTATCCTTTCTCAGTTACGCTCCAGGCGCAGCTGAATCCTGTTCCGTTCCGTGTCAACACTGATCACCCTGACCATGACATGCTGATGAAGCCTGACCACATCCAGGGGGTCCCTGACGTATTTTTCACCCATTTGGGATACATGAATGAGACCGTCCTGCTTGATACCTATGTTGACAAAAGCACCAAAATTCGTTACGTTGCTTACGATTCCCGGAAGCACCATCCCTTCTTTCAGGTCTTCAATGGATGCGACAGATTCGTCAAATTCCCATACCTTTACTACGGAGCGGGGATCTCTGCCGGGTTTGTCCAGTTCTGTCATGATATCCCTCAGGGTCGGCATTCCCACCTCTGAGGAAACATAACGTGAAAGATCAATTTTCCTGCGAAGCTCTTCCGAAGCGATGAGTTCGTTCACCGTAACGCCCAGATCTGCAGCCATGCGCTTTACGAGCATATAGCTTTCGGGATGAACCCCCGTATTGTCCAGGACATCCTCTCCGTCGGGAATGCGCAAAAACCCCGCACATTGTTCGTATGCCTTCTCTCCCAGACGCTTCACGTGTATGAGTTGTTTACGTGCTGTAAAAGGGCCGTGCTCCTGCCTGTATTCCACAATATTTTTTGCCAGCTGCGGTCCCAGACCCGAAACATAAGCCAGCAGCTGGTAACTTGCCGTATTGAGATTCACCCCAACATGGTTTACGCAAAATTCAACGGTCCTGTCCAGGCTTTCCTTTAAAAGTGTCTGGTTTACATCGTGCTGATATTGTCCTATGCCTAATGACTTGGGATCAATCTTAACCAGTTCTGCCAGGGGGTCCATCAACCGTCTGCCAATAGAAACGGCCCCCCGCACCGTAACGTCGTAATCCGGAAACTCTTCCCTACCTGCCTGCGATGCGGAATATACGCTGGCCCCGTCCTCACTGACCGAGAATATCTGGATCTTGTGGGGAAAAGCAATCTTTTTCAGGAATTGTTCGGTTTCCCTTCCTGCCGTACCGTTCCCCACCGCGATCACCTGGATCTTGTATGCCTCGACCATCTGCGAAATCTTGCGCATGGCCGCAGACCGCTCGTTTAAAGGGGGATGCGGATAAATGGTGTCGTTGTGCAGCAGGTCTCCCTGCGCCGAGAGGCAGACGACCTTGCATCCGGTGCGGAACCCGGGATCGATGGCAAGAACCCTTTTTTGTCCCAGAGGGGGAGACAGGAGCAGCTGCCTGAGATTTGCCGAGAAGACCTTGATCGACTCGGTATCGGCTTTTTCCTTGAAAATGCCGAGCACCTCGTTTTCGATCGAAGGATGGATGAGCCGCCGGTAGGCATCCTCAATGGCTTCCTTCATCTGAAAAAGGGCCGAGGAGGGGCCCGGAGGAAAAGGGACCGAACCCTTTTGTGCCGTAAACAGACGTTCCGCCTCGGCAATGGCCAGGTTGTCCGGATGTGGCTTGAGGTTGATAGAAACCATTCCTTCGTTCCCGGCCCTTAGCAGTGCCAGAAGCCGGTGGGGAGCCATGGAACGGATGGGTTCGCTGTAATCGAAATAATTGCGGTACTTAACCCCCTCTTCCTCCTTTCCTTTCTGCACGCGGGAGGCCAGCACGCCGTTCTTCTGGTAGATCTGGCGTATCCGCTGCCGGAGATCGGCATCCTCACTGATTGTTTCGGCAATGATGTCCCGTGCCCCGGAAAGGGCGTCAGCAGTCGTTTCCACCTCCGGTCCTGTAAACGAGGCTGCAATTCTTGAAAAATCGGCCGTTTCAAGTGCCAAGATGCGGTTTGCCAGCGGCTCCAGTCCCTTTGCCCGGGCTACGGAAGCCCTTGTTTTCCTTTTAGGACGATAAGGCAGGTACAGGTCTTCCAGGCGGTTCATCTGCCAGCAGTCTTCTATGGCAGCACGCAATTCAGGGGTCAGCTTATCCTGCTCCCCAATGGAGCGCAGAATGGCAGCCTTACGCTTATCCAGCTCTTCATAAGCGCTCCATAAGGTTTTCACGGCGGCCAGCTGCACTTCGTCCAGGGATCCGGTCGCTTCTTTACGGTAACGGCTTACAAAAGGGATTGTTGCTCCGTCAAGGAACAATGAAACAGCATGTTCAACCTGCCATTCCTTGATACGGAGTTCGGCTGCTATCAGTTCTGTGTGCTTCTTATTCATGAGAAACCTGTGACATTTGTTCGCGGTACGCAGAGAAAATACGGGACTTGGAAACAAAACCCAGATAGTGGAAACGTGCATCAAGTACAGGGAGGTTCCAGGCTCCGGACCTTTCAAATTTACGCATGACGCTTTCCATGCGTTCGTCCACAAAGACATAATCCAGCGGACGGTGCATCAGTTCGTAAACGAAGACGCTTTCGTACAGCTCTCTGCGGAACATGATCTCTCGGATGTCGTCGAGTGTGACGATCCCCTGCAGACAGCCGTCGGTATCGGTGACCGGGAAAATATTGCGCTTGCTTGCTTCCACTGCTTCTGCCAGTTGTTCGAGCGTATCCTGCGGTGTCACTGTCAGAAAATCACGTTCTATGACTTCCGATGTCTTGAGCAGGGTAAGCACGGCCTGATCACTGTCGTGCGTGAGCAATTTACCCTGTTGGGCAAGTCGTTTTGTATAAATGGAATAGGGCTCAAAATTACGAACGGTAACATACGAGCAGACCGAAGTGATGATCAGGGGCATCAGCAATTCGTAACCTCCGGTAATTTCTGCGATCAGAAAAATGGCGGTCATGGGAGCCTGCATGACACCGGCCATCAGTCCGGCCATGCCCACCAGGGCAAAATTGGATTCAGGCAGTACAGACAGTCCTGTGATGTTGAAAATGCGGGATATCACAAAACCAAGAACCCCGCCCATGAACAGCGTGGGACCGAAAGTTCCCCCCACGCCTCCGCCGGCATTGGTAAAGGACATCGCAAAAACCTTGAGCAGCAGAACCGCCGTAAAGAAAACGGGAATGAACCAGACATTGTTGCTCATCGTACCGTAAATAAGACTGTCTACGGCTCCCTCGACATTGTTGTTAAGCAAGGCCGTAAGCGATCCGTATCCTTCTCCGTACAAAGGCGGAAAAAGCAGGATCAGGGCTCCTAGGGTCACGGCAGAAACGGCCCAGCGCGTATATACGTTGTTGATCCGTTTTATACGTCCTTCCATCATCAGGGTAGTGCGCGTAAAAAAAAGACTCACAAACCCGCATACAACGCCCAGTATCAGATAATAAGGTATATTGGTCAGGACAAAGGGATCAATGGAGCTTACAAAACTTACACCGCCACCCATGATCATGGAAGAAACGGCGGTAGCTGTTATGGACGCCGTCAGCAGGGGGATAATGGAGCCCATGGTCAGGTTGAAGAGGAGGATCTCAAAACAAAACAATACCCCGGCCAGGGGAGCTTTGAAGATGCCGGCTATGGCAGCTGCAGCCCCGCAACACACCAACAGGGTAACGCTCCTGTAATTGAGCCCCAGCTTACGTCCTACGTTTGATCCAATAGCCGCTCCGGTATACACGATGGGAGCCTCGGCCCCTACCGAGCCCCCAAAGCCTATGGTCACGGCACTTGTCAGAATGGAAGTATACGTGTTGTGCGGCCTGATCAGGGAACGGTTTCCCGATATGGATTCCAGCACCCGGGTCACTCCGTGCGAAATGTTGTCTTTTACAAGATACCTTACCAACAACAGAGACAGCAACATGCCGGCCCCGGGCAGCAGAAAATACGTCAGGCTTTCGGCCTGAATACTTACGTGGGTTGTCAGAAGGTCCTTGATGAATGCAATGGACACCTTGAGCAAAACAGCGGCCAATCCGCTGAGCAGCCCGATAACCAGAGATAACGCCAGCAGTAGTGTGGGTTCGGGTAAACGCTTAATCTTCGTCCAGATCTTCTTCAGCATCCGCAAAGTTTGAGTCATCCGTTTCCGGGAAATCGGCACCGTCGTCGTCCCCCTGTACATCGTCTCCAGAGCCGAAAATATCCTTTTCGATCTCGTCGTAATCGTCAATCTTTACTTCAACCTTCACCAGGTAAATGGCTTCCGGGATCTCGAGGGTCACAGCATAAAAGAAAGAACCGTCTGCTTTGTCAACCTTCATGATGTCTTCCATGTAATCGGCATATCCCCTGGGATACTTTTCCTTCCATATCTCTATAAGCTGGGTGGGCATATTCGCATAGCCGATTACCAATCTTTTCTTGGTGACAGTAGATTTCTGGGCCGGTGTATTTTTCATAGGACAAATAAAAATTCAGAATTTGCTGCAATAATACAATATTATTTTGAATTGCAAATTACATCCTTTCCGGTAATCTTATGCCAAGCATATCCATAGACGAAAGAAGCAGTCCCGAGACCTGTTCCAGGAGCATCAGACGCTGGTCCCTCAGTTGGTCGTCTTCTTCATGAAGCACAGTCACTTCATGGTAATACTGATTGAATTCCCGTGCCAGTTCAAAGCTGAAATTTGCGATCTGGGACGGAGAAAATGCAGCCCCCGATTCTTCAATCACCTGCGGATAGAGTGTCATGATCTTTATCAGCCTCATTTCCTTTTCCAGCATGGTCCGGTTCCAGAAACGTGCTTTGTAACCGCGTTCCGAAGCTTTTCTGAGAATAGAACGAATGCGGGCGTAGGTATACTGGATGAACGGGCCGGTATTTCCGTTGAAATCTATGGATTCCTTTGGATCGAACAACATGGTCTTTCGAGGATCCACCTTCAGGATAAAGTATTTCAAAGCCCCCATGCCAAGGATTTCGAACAATCCTTCCTGATGTGCCGGTTCCATATCTTCGAGTTTGCCGGACTCCAGGGAAGTTTCCCGGGCGGTTTCCACCATATTGTCCATCAGATCATCCGCATCCACCACGGTCCCTTCCCTTGATTTCATTTTGCCTTCAGGCAGTTCCACCATACCGTAGGAAAGGTGGATGATATCATCGGCCCAGTCATACCCGAGCTTTTTCAGAACGATCCTCAGTACCTGGAAATGATAATTCTGTTCATTCCCCACCACATATATATGGGAATCGAATGCGTACTCGTTGTAACGGCTCACGGCAGTTCCCAGGTCCTGGGTCATGTAAACGGACGTCCCGTCGGCACGAAGCAACAGCTTTTGATCCAGCCCCTCGGCAGTGAGATCGCACCACACCGACCCGTCCTCTTTTCGGTAAAAGACTCCTGTGTCCAGTCCCGACATCACCAGTTCACGGCCGGTCAGGTATGTATCCGACTCATAATAAACCTTGTCAAAAGAGACACCCATCCTCCGGTATGTGCGGTCAAACCCGTCATATACCCATCCGTTCATTTTCTTCCACAGGCTGATGACGCCCGGATCGCCCTGTTCCCATTGCACCAGCATGGACTGGGCTTCTTTTAGAATCGGGGCTTCCTTTTGTGCCTGTTCAGGGTCCTTACCCCTGCGTACCAGCTCCCTGATTTGTTCTTTGTATTCCCTGTCAAAACGCACATAATAATCTCCTACAAGGTGGTCTCCTTTCCTGCCGGTCGATTCGGGTGTTTCATTCTCTCCGAATTTTAACCAGGAAAGCATGGATTTGCATATATGGATCCCCCGGTCATTGACCAGGTTTACTTTGATGACCTTGTGTCCGTTGGCTTCCATGATCCGGGACACAGACCAGCCCAGCAGGTTGTTGCGAATATGGCCCAGGTGAAGGGGTTTGTTCGTGTTGGGAGATGAAAATTCTATCATCACCGTTTTGCCTGAAGACGGCTTTTTCCCGTAACCGGGCGTTTCTGCTATCTCCCGCAATTTCTCCATCCAGTAGGTAGCAGACAGTTTCAGGTTCAAAAAACCCTTGATCACCTGAAAAGATTCGATCTGGGGGACTGCCTCCAGAATGGCACGACCCAGTTCCTGAGCTGTTTGCTCGGCAGATTTTCTGCTGAGCCGCAACAACGGGAAAACCACTACCGTATAATCCCCTTCAAATTCCTTTCGGGTAGCCTGCACCTGCAGGGCCTCCCCGGAAGGAAGCGTTCCGTACAGACGTGCCACCACCTCAGGCAGGGCTTTTGTGATAATCATCTCGGCGTTCATTTACTGAAATATTGCTTCGTGGCGACCCGTACCCCGGGAGAGAGGACTATCATGGTGAAGACGGTACAAAAAGCCATGAATGCAAAGGCTATGTCTATGATATCCACAACTGCCGTCAACGGGATCATTGCTCCCATGACCAGGGTAGCCAGGAAAAGGTAATTGTAATAGTGTGCCCTGTGGGCACCGAACAGGAAATTGGTGCATTTGGTCCCGTAATACGAATAGGAGAACATGGTCGAAAAGGCAAATACCAGCACCACTGCCAAAAGCAGGTAACTTCCCCAACCGGGAATGGAACGTTCAAAGGATTCCATGACCATCTGCATTCCCTGCACATCGGATACATTATACTGGGCGTTGATCAGTACGGCAAGGGCCGTCAGGGTGCATACAAGTCCCGAATCTATGGAAGGGGCGATCATGGCCACCAGGCCTTCCCTGACGGGTTCACTGTTTCGGGACGCCCCGTGCATCATCGAGGCAGTTCCCACTCCCGCTTCATTAACAAATGCGGCCCTTCTCGCGCCTATGACGATTACCGATCCGGCAAAACCTCCCAATCCTGCCTTGAAGTGAAATGCTCCGCTGAAAATGGAACCGAAGACTTCCGGCACTACTTCCAGGTGGGTGACAATAATATAAAAAACGATCAGAAAATAAAATCCCACCATGAAAGGAACGATCCGTGAAGCCACTTTCCCGATCCTGCCTATACCCCCCAGCACCACAACGGAAACAATCCCTGCTATGCTCAATCCCACAATAAACCTGAGCCAGAGTGAATTCTCAATGCCTGCCGGAGTAAAGACTACTGTCTGCAAAGCTTCTGTCAGCTGATTGGATTGCATCAGGCAGAAAGTCCCCACCATTCCGAAAATGGAAAAAAGAACGGCCAGCGGCTTCCATTTGCTTCCCAGCCCCCTGGTTATCATGTACATGGTGCCTCCCTGCATCTCGCCCGCACTGTCTTTTCCCTTATACATAACAGCAAGCGTTCCCTCAAAGAATTTGGTGGCCATACCCAGACAGGCGCTTACCCACATCCAGAAAATGGCACCCGGTCCTCCAATGGTAATAGCCACAGCCACTCCGGAAATGTTCCCCAGCCCTACGGTAGCGGCAATTGCCGAGGTAAGTGCCTGGAAAGAGCTCAGTTGTCCTGTAGCTTTTTCTTCTTTGACTCCGACAGCTTTCAGCGCTTTCCCGTAGTGACGGAACGGGATGAATCGTGAATAGATCATGAAGAACAAACCCCCGCCAATAAGGGTAATGAACAAGGGGAGGTTCAGCCACGAGCTGAAAGTATGCAGAACGTTGCCTATTGTTTCAAACATAAGCTACCCAAGATAAGCTTTGAGTAACTTGCTTCTTGCACTGTGACGCAGACGGCGTATGGCTTTTTCCTTGATCTGACGGACACGTTCCCTGGTCAGGCCGAATTCTTCGCCAATTTCCTCGAGGGTCATTTCCTGTGTACCGATTCCGAAAAAATATTTCACAATATCCCTTTCCCGCTTGGACAGGGTTGACAAAGCCCTTTCGATCTCCTTGTTCAGGCTTTCGTTCACCAGCCCCCTGTCTGCATTGGGGGAATCACTGTTTACCAGAACGTCAAGCAAACTGTTGTCTTCTCCGTCAATGAACGGGGCATCTACGGAAACATGTCTCCCGGATACACGCAGCGTGTCCGATATCTTTTCACTGGGGATGTCCAGAATTTCCGCCAGTTCCTCAGGTGACGGCACCCGTTCGTGTTCCTGCTCGAATTTTGAGAGCGCCCTGTTGATCTTGTTCAGGGAACCGACCTGATTCAGGGGAAGTCTTACGATACGGCTTTGTTCGGCAAGGGCCTGAAGAATGGATTGCCGGATCCACCATACGGCATAGGATATGAATTTGAAACCGCGCGTTTCATCGAATTTTTCAGCAGCTTTTATCAACCCCAGGTTCCCTTCATTGATCAGATCGGGCAGACTCAATCCCTGGTTCTGATACTGTTTGGCTACAGAAACTACAAATCTCAGATTTGCCCTGGTCAGTTTTTCGAGTGCTTCCTGGTCTCCTTTCCTTATTCTTTGCGCCAGTTCCACTTCCTCTTCCACAGAGATCAGGTCTTCCCTTCCAATTTCCTGTAAATATTTATCAAGAGATGCACTCTCTCTGTTGGTGATTGATTTTGTGATTTTTAATTGTCTCATCCGGTTATAAAAAATGATAAACTGCCCTCTTATACGTAAAAGGGCAGTTTAAGTTTCAAAATGACACTGAAAAATGCAGTATCAGTTCCCTAAAGCGTAATAATATACCGATCCGTCCGGATAACGTCCTTCTATCAGAACGCCTCTTTGAGCCGTTTGCACGGCAAGTGCGAACTGCTGAACGGCAGATACGGCTTTCTGGTTTACGTGAGTGATTATAAATCCTTTGCGGATGCCGGCATCCCTGAGTTTGCCCTCCCCTATGGAAACGACTTCTATTCCGGAGCGGATCTTCAGTTTGTCCATGGTTTCTTTTGCAGCAGGTTTCAGCTGAGCTCCAAGGAAGTGGGTTATATCCCCGTCTCCTTCCCGGATCAGCTCCGTGTTTCCGGACTGATTCTGAAGGGTAGCATTTACTTTCACTTCCCTGTTGCCTCTGAGCAGGGTCAGATCGACCTTATCCCCGGGGCTGAACCGGCTGATCTGTTCCTGTACTGCAGTTCCCGAGTTCACTTTTACTCCGCCAACTTCCAACAGAATGTCGCCCGGTTTTATACCGGCCTTTTGGGCAGCACCGCCTTCGCTGAGCTCATGTATGTAAACCCCGCGGATCTCAGCTATGTCCTTTTCCTTGGCCAGATCACCGCTAATGTCCTGCATCGTGATGCCCAGCAGGGCCCTCTGCACTATTCCGTACTTGCGGATGTCATCTACAACTTTCCTTACTATGGTACTTGGTACGGCAAAAGAATAACCGCTGAACGATCCTGTACGTGTGGCGATTGCCGTATTGATCCCCACAAGTTCACCCTTGGCATTGACCAGTGCGCCTCCCGAGTTGCCTGGATTGACGGCAGCATCTGTCTGGATAAAAGCCTCTATCTTGAATTCTCCCGTATAGGAAGGCAGGCTGCGGCCTTTGGCACTTACGATCCCGGCCGTGATGGTGGAACGCAGGTCATAGGGATTGCCAATGGCAATGACCCACTGGCCCAGACGCAACTCATCTGAGTCACCGAATGAAACGAACGGAAGATCAGAAGCTTCTATCTTCAACAGCGCAATGTCCGTTGCAGGATCCTTTCCGACAACTTTTCCCTCGTACTGACGCTTGTCATCCAGGGTGACGACTACTTCATCTGCCCCGTCTATCACATGGGTTGCGGTAACTATATATCCGTCCCGCGATATGATGACTCCCGATCCGGCACCCACGCGGGGACGCGGTTCCGGTGCAGGTGTTCCGTAACCAAAAAAGAAATCGAAAAGGCTCTGGGGTCCCTGAACAGCCTGTCCCCGTTTTTCAACCTTCACATGGACTACTGCCTTGACACCGGTTTCTGCCGCATAGGTGAAATCGGGATATTGTACTTCGGGAAGTGACACCTGGCGTATCACCGGTTCTTGTCCTGATGACACGTATACTTTTTCCACATTCTTTTCATTTCCGGCCAGATGGTTCACCAACAAGGTAGTTCCAATACTCACAAGGGCCGTAATAATGACTATCAGTCCGATTTTGTTTTTCATGATCTGTATCTCTTTTAATTTGACTATTTTTGAGGAACAATATTTCAAAATTCATACCAAATACATGAAACTGCCATTTTGTAAATACCACGGGGCCGGAAATGATTTCATCATCATCGACAACCTTCAGGGAACGTATCATTTAAGTCGGCAACAGATCAATTCGTTGTGTCACAGACGCTTTGGGATAGGTGCGGACGGACTGATGCTGCTGGAAAAAGCGGATCCTCCTTTCGGATATTCCATGAACTTTTTCAATGCCGACGGGACCGAAGGCACCATGTGCGGTAACGGAGGCCGTTGCCTGGTCGCTTTTGCGGGAAGCCTGGGGATCGGGAAGCATCATTTCAGTTCCGTTGACGGCTCCCACCGGGCCGATATCATTGAGACTGAAGGCAATTCTTCAAAAGTCCGTTTACAGCTTAACGATGTAGATGAGGTTTCCAAATATGCCATAGACAGTTATGTGGTGGATACAGGATCACTTCATCTTGTTCGGTTTGTAAAAGACGTCCAGGCTGTAGATATTGCGGTGGAAGGTCCTTTCTGGCGCTGGCACAATGATTTTGGAAAAGAAGGCGTGAATGTGAACTTTGTTGAGATCCTGGATCCGGGATGTCTTTTCGTCAGGACATTTGAAAGGGGTGTAGAAGATGAAACATGGGCTTGCGGTACCGGTTCAACGGCTGCAGCCATTGCCGCACATGTTCATACGGGTAGCGGACTGGAACATTGGTTCATTCAAACCAAAGGAGGCAACCTGGAAGTGGAATTTGATCATGCAGTCTCCTCATTCCGCGAAGTCTTCCTGACAGGGGGAGCGGTCAGGGTCTTTGAGGGCGTGGCGGAAATATAGCACTTCCTATACGCACCATGGTGCTCCCCTCTTCCAGGGCAATGTGGTAATCGCCCGACATCCCCATGGAACAATGTCTGAATGCTTCACTTCCTGCGTAGGGCCCTTTTTTTAGTGTTTCAAAGAGCTCCCTCAATCCTCTGAATTCCTTTCTGACCCTTTGTAAGTCTTCTGTGAATGTGGCCATTCCCATCACTCCGCATACCCTTACATTTGGAAGGGACAATCCGGCAACAGAGGTCAGTTCCTCCGGAAGAAATCCTTGCTTGGTGTCTTCCCCGGCAATATATACCTGCAGGAGTACATCCTGTACAATACCCAATTTCTGAGCTTGTAATTGTATGGCTTTCAGAACACTGACTCTGTCTGCCGACTGGATCAGCACCGCCTTTCCCACCACTTCCCTAACCTTGTTTGTTTGCAGATGACCAATAAAATGCCATTGAACATCCCGGGGCAACAGGGGGATCTTCTCTGACATTTCCCGGGAACGGTTTTCACCAAATACACGTTGTCCCGCGGTATAAGCTTCCCTGATCAGGGATACGGGCTGGAATTTTGAGACAGCGACCAGGGATACGTGTGGCGGAATCCTTGTGTACAGCTGTTCCAAATGCTGCGCTATGCTCATTTTCGGTTTTTCATCTGTTGTTGCTGCTGACGCTGCATCTGCTCGAGTCGTTGCTGGAATTTTGATTTTTTTGCCACTGCAGGCGCTTTTTCGGCTTTTTCCTTAAGTTGCCTGTAAAGCTTTTCCTCGTTCACGAAGAATTTCTGTATGATCCATGTCTGCAACATGGTGATGAGGTTGGAAAGCAGGTAATAATAACTCAACGCTGCAGAAAGATTGTTGGCCACAACCAACATCATCAGCGGCATGAAATAAAGCATCATTCCCTGCATGCCCGGCATTTGCTGGTTGGTAGGTTGCTGTTTCATGTTCATTTTAGAATAAAGGAACATGGAAATGGCCATCAGGAGCGCAAACAGACTCACATGATCTCCGTACAGGGGAATGTTGAAGGGCAAACTGAATATGGAATCGTATCCGCTCAGGTCGTCGGCCCAGAGAAAACCTTCCTGCCGTAATTCTATGGATCCCGGGAAAAAACGGAACATGGCAAACAGTATGGGCATCTGGAACAGCATGGGCCAGCAGCCTCCCATCACACTAACGCCTGTTTTTTTATACAATGCCATGGTCTCCTGCTGTTTCTTCATGGCATCATCCTTCTTTGGATATTTGGCGTTGATTTTGTCAATCTCCGGTTTAAGCACACGCATTTTAGCCGAAGACATATGTGATTTGAAGGTAAAAGGAGAGATGATGAGCTTGATAAAGATGGTCATCAAAAGGATGATGAGCCCGAAATTGCTTATGAACCGGTTCAGGAAATTGAATATGGGAATGATCAGATACTGGTTGATCCACTTGATCAGAAATCCTCCCAGGGGAATGATCTGTTCAAATGAACGATCGTATGCTTTGAGTGCATAGTAGCCGTTAGGTCCAAAATAGAACTGCAGGGGAACACTTTGTTCTGCCGATGCCTGGTAGGGAATCTGCACCAAGGCATGGCAATTCATGAGCAGGGAATCTGCATTGCCGGGTTCGTAGAAGCGATAGGAGAGGTCGCCGCTGTTGAAACTCTCGTCTGATATAAGAATGGCTGAAAAAAACTGTTGCTGGAAAGCCACCCATTCCAAACGTGTCTTGAGGGTTTCGGACGCATCGGATTTTCTCAGTCCGAGGTTCTCGACATCCTTTGTGTTGGGATATTTGTAAACGATGGTCGAATAATTCTTTTCGTTGTCAAATCCCTTTTCCATATGGCGGATGTCGAGCATCCAGTCAAGATCCAGCTGTGTCACGTTGCGGGGTATGATCCGGTCCATACCCACCAGGTTGATCCTTAGGTTGAGCAGGTAGGAATCCCGGTCCAGAACATACAGATACTCAATATACGAGCCATTGTCAAAGGGCAGGGTAAACGTGATGGTGTTTCCTTCTTCAATCACATTGGGAGCAAAGAAGAAATCTCCGGTATTGATCTGTTCACCTGCGTATAGGTCAAGAACAAGCCTGTTTTCCGGTCCGTTGAAAAAATAGAGGCTGTCTCCCTCGTATGTTTTGAAATTTTTGATCTGCAGGCTGTAGGGTTGTCCGCCCCTGTTGGTAAAGGTGATCTTGAGTTTTTCGTTTTCAAGTACGTAAAAAGATTCCGAACCTTCGGCAGATTGGTTTAAAAGCGTATTGGCAAAGCGGTTCCCGTTCCCGTCCCCTTCCAATGCCGGCACAGGTACCTGCTGCGTTTCTTCACTGACAACAGCCGGCGGATTTTGCAATTCCTGCAAACGGGCAGCCTCCACCGCCTGTGAATAAGCTATGGAATCACGAACGAATTGTTCTCTTTGCTTCTTTTTGGCTACTTGTGAATTGTACAGGCTGAATCCCAATAGAATGGATCCAATCAGCAAGATCGCCCATATGGTGTTTTTATTCATTGTCTTCTATCTGTTTGATCTTCTCTTCCAGTTCTTTCAGCTCATTTTTAGCGTCTTCAATTTTTTTGCAGGTATCGGCAATGATCTTATCTGCATTCCTGGATTTGGCAAAAAAACCCATATTGTTTTCCCAGACTGAAATATCAGACTCAAGCTGACGAAAACGCTGGATCAGTTTGTCGCGGCCGCTGCGGGGTTCATCAGAACGGCCCCTGTTTCCCCGGAAATTACCCCGTTTTTCCATGGTCCCGGGGTTGAGATGTCCGAAATGCCTGTTGATAAGGGTCCTGTATTCATTTTGAATCCTGTCCTTATCCCTGGCAGGTACAAAACCGGCCTGGTTCCAACGGTTCTGGAACTCCCGGAGAGCTGCCTGCAGATTGGTAACGGCAGACGGATCAAACGCCTCAAGTTCTTTAAGAATGGCCTGCTTGGCAGCCAGATTCTCTTCGTAGGAATTCTCAATTTTGGAAAAGTGTTCCGCTTTGCGGGTGAAAAATATGTCACAGGCAGAGCGGAAACGTTTCCATATGGCTTCTGCCTGTTTCCGTGGAACGGGCCCGATCTCCTTCCATTGTTTCTGGAAATGTATCAGCTGATCAGTAGTGCGACGCCAGTCGTCACTCATATTCACGGCCTCAGCCTGTTCGCAAAGAGACACCTTATGGGCCAGATTCTCTTGCATTTCCTTTTTAAAACGGGCATAGAAATCCCGTTTTTCACCGTAAAACTTATCGCAGGCGGCACGAAAACGGTCGTATACTTTTTGGTTTTCCTTTTTGGTGGCAAAGCCGATGCTTCTCCATTCTTTTTGCAGATTTTCCAGTTCCCTGGCCTTTTTGTTCCAGTTGATCTCGTCTTCCGTGGTTTCTCCGGCTATGGCCTCTGCCTTTTCACAAAGGGCCAGTTTGGCTTCAAGGTTCTGCCGCTGGACTTTCTTCTGCTCTTCAAAATACTCCTGATGACGCTTGTTAATGGCCGTTGTACTGACTTTAAAACGTTCCCACAGGGATTCACGCAGTTCCCGGGCTATGGGACCTGTTTCACGCCATTCTTCATGAAGTTTCTGTAATTTATGGAATGCAGATACCACGTTGGGTTCGTCCACAAGGGCTTCTGCTTTTTCACACAGTTTCTCCTTGATCTCCTGATTGCGTTTGAAATCAAGGTCACGCATTTCATTGTTGATCTTTACGTAATCGTAAAATTTTTCAACGTAATGCTGGTAGGTTTCCCAGATATCCTTTGTCTTTGCAAGGGGTACGGGGCCTATCTCTTTCCAGTGAAGCTGAAGAGCCCTGAACTCGGGAAATGTATGGTTAATGTCTTCCTGCTTTTCCAGGAGGGCTTTGATGCCTTCGATAATAGTCGTCTTTTCCTCCAGGTTCCTTTCTTTTTGCTGTTCGATATTACGCAAAAGGTCGGCACGAAGCACTTTGTATCGGGCGTATAAGCGTTTGAAAGCGGCTTCTTCCGGGCTTTCCTGAACCGGGTCCGGGTTTTCCGGTGTGGCTGTGGCCGAGGGCTGGTCTTTCTTAAGCAGTTTGTAGAAACAAGACTTGATAATATCTGCATTCTTATGCATTTCAGTCTTATCTTCTGCTTCTATAAGTAATTCAAATTCAGCCAGAAGTTCAGGAATAGACATCACAGTATAATCTGTGTCCTCATTTTTCTGCGTAATTTCAACAACATTGTTTTCCTGTGGTGTTTCGTTGTCGAATTGCTCCTGTGGAGCAGAGATGTTCTTTTCAGGATCCATTGTACTAGAAAGGAATTTTATGTTTACAACTTGCAAATGTAATGAAAAACTCGAATATATTGAATTATGATTAATTTTGCACCGTTATGAGAATTGACATCATTACAGTGCTTCCAGAATTGCTGGAAAGTCCCCTGTCTCATTCGATTGTTAAGAGAGCCCGGGAAAGGATGCTCGCAGATATCGTGATACATGATCTCCGCCCCTATGGTAAAGGAAAGTACAGGCAGACAGATGACTATTCATTCGGAGGCGATGCCGGTATGGTGCTGATGATCGAACCTGTTTACAGGCTTATTACCGAACTGAAGAAACAGCGGACCTACGACCAGATCATCTATACAAGTCCCGACGGAATACCTTTTAGCCAGAAAGTGGCCAACCGTCTGTCATGCCTGGAAAACATCATCATCCTCTGCGGGCATTATAAAGGGATAGACCAGCGTATACGCGACCATCTGATCACCATGGAGATCTCTATCGGAGATTACGTCCTGAGCGGCGGAGAACTGGCGGCTGCCGTAATTACCGATGCCGTGGTCCGTTTGCTTCCCGGAGCCCTCTCGGACGAAACCTCGGCCCTTACAGACAGTTTTCAGGATGGATTGCTGGCACCGCCGGTCTTCACGCGCCCGGCAGACTTCATGGGCTGGAAAGTACCCGGGGTGCTCCTGAGCGGAGATCCGTCCAGAATCAGGGAGTGGCAGGAAGAAAAAAGCCTGGAACGTACCGAACGCCTCAGGCCTGATCTTCTGGAACAAAAGGAAAACGGTTAAAATCCAAAACTGTCTATCTTCACATCAATAGTGGCATCTATGGCAGGGGCGTCGGCCTGGCGCTGTTTCGAAAGCGGTATAACGACAATAGCCTTGGGGGTGGCAGGACAAATGTATTCACAGCCACCGCAACCTATGCACAGCCTGGGTGTTGTTTTTGGAAACACCTTGTCCGTACCTTCCCTGGGCGTCATTTCAACCGCCTTGACGGGACAGTGTTCGTCGCAGGCACCGCAGTCGGTCCCGAATTTTTCCACTATGCAAAGTTCCAGGGACAACTTCACCACACCCATTTTGATTCTTTTCTTCTCTTCAATGGGCATGAACCGCAAAGCTCCTGTGGGGCATGCTTCCTGACATTTCTGACAGTCAAATCCGCAAAAACCGTGTTCGTATGAAACAGACGGAAGGAGGAATCCCTGCCATCCGAATTCTCCCAAAGCCGGTTTAATAATGTGTGCCGGACAGGCCGCTACACAGGCATGGCAGGCAACACAGGTGTCTTTCAAAAGTTCCAGTGTCCCTGCGCCCGGAGGCATGATCCTGGATATCCGTACCCGTTTCTTTTCAGTAAAACGGTTCAGGAGCACGGCGCCTGCACCTGCTCCCAGGGCAGCTGTCAAAAAAGCCCTTCTGTTTTTATCGGGTTGTGATCCTTCAGGCTGACCGGTACGGGATCTGTCCCTTTTCCATGCAAATCCGTACCGGATACCCCCCCGGGAACATTTGGACAGGCAATTCAGACACACCACACAACGTGAGGTATCTATGGTGGCTGTATTGCAGTCTATACAATAAGATTTGCACGTCATGCCGCATAGCTTGCAATGTGTACAGGTACCGGCATCAATCTTAACACGGAACATGGAGTACCGGGAGATCAGACCCAGCAATGTTCCGGCAGGACATATGGTGTTGCAGTAGAGACGTCCTTTCAGGAAAGCCGTGACGCTGAGGGCAATAAAGAGAATCGCCGAAACCACAAAGGCAGCCGTGCTCCAGGCATCATACTGAAAACCTGTTAACAGATGCGACAGCGGCCGGCCCAGGTTGGTTGCCATTTTACCGAACAAACCATAGGGGTCGAGCCATAGCAGCGGGACTACCAGTCCGAATGACACACAGATAATGACAAATATCAGGATGAAATACCTAAGGGTATCGTGGGCTTTGGTGTAGCGGGTCCTGCGTTGCTTTTTGTTCCTGACAAACAAGCCGGCCCTGTATACAATATCCTGCCATATGCCCAGGGGACACAGCCAGGAGCAGTACACCCTCCCGAAGATCAGGGTGATCAGGAACACCAGGATCACGGTCAGCAGACCTCCGGAAGCGATACCGAGTACGGCAGGAACGATCTGCAATCCCAGAATGGCCTGCCAAAAGGAAGCAGCACCTGCCGAAATGGAAACAAAAAAGTAAAGAAGGCCTGAAAACAGGGCAAGAGCAGTAATTCTGCGGGCCCATCTGAAAAATCCGTAAATCTGCATCAGATGCGAATCCGTTTGATATTCAGTTTATCCAGGTCGGTAGTTCCCAGTTTGTGTTTTTCACCCAGTACGATATGCGATGCTTCCTGTATGGTCATTTCGCGGAACTGGTTAAAGAACTGGGTAGCGGCTGTGTCCAGTGCCACAATATCGGAAGACATGAAAAGAGCCTTTGGAGTCTGCACATCTTCCAGGCTGCGGCCTTTGGGTCCGTTCTGTGTCATGATGCGGTACGCATCCACAATGTTCAGAACGGGTTTTTTCTCAAATGTCGCGGCGTCTGCGATACATTGTTGCAGATCGTTTGAATGCAAATACCTGCGATCCCATACGATTCCCATGTAATTTTTCATGCATATGGTCATACGGGCTCCCCCGTGGTTCTTTAAGACAGGCACGTTGATCCAGGCATCACAGTCAATCAGGGATTCATGGATTTTCGGTTTTTTCATACGCAAGGCCCGGGGCAGTTCGATCTCACGAAAATATTTTTCTTCGTGGGCATAAGCCATCTGACCACCTGCCTGTTTGACAGCCTCCTGTATTCCACTGTTCTCATAGCATCCCCTCCACTGGTCACAGGTGTGGTCGAAGACTTTTACTTCGGAAGCTCCGGCTTGCAGACAATCCCTGACAATGGCCCCTATGAGTATAGGATTGGTACACGCCGCGAATTCGGGCGTTTTGTCCCAGCCGATATTGGGCTTGACAACTACTTTCATACCCGGTTTAATGTAACGGGATATGCCCCCCATTTCCTGTATGGCCCTGGCGTACAATTGTTCCGGTTCTCCACCCATTACGGCGACCATATCGGGGATCGCGTCTGTTTGGGGGATTTTGCCTGATGCGGCTTTGTCCAGGGCGAAGAGCTTCATGTTTTTCAATCCCACCGTTCCGGCCACAGCACCCAGGATCGCTGTTTTTAAAAAATGTCTTCTTTCCATAATGTATGTTTTTAGTTTCGTTTCATGGCAGCCTGTAATGTATTCTTTAAAAGAGACAAGCGCGTCATTGGTCCGACGCCGCCGGGAACCGGAGTGATGTAACTGCAACGGGGCGCCACTTCCTCAAAATCCACATCACCGGCAAGCCGGAATCCCGATTTGGTACTTTTATCTTCAACACGGGAGATCCCAACGTCTATGACCACAGCTCCTTCTTTCACCATATTTGCTTTGAGAAAACGAGGCTGCCCCAGGGCCGCCACAACAATATCGGCCCGGCGGCATACTTTTTCCAGCTCCAGGGTACGGCTGTGACACAAAGTTACCGTACAGTCACCTCCGGGGCCTTTCCTGGAAAGCAGATTCGCCAAAGGTTTCCCGACAATATTGCTGCGTCCGATGATGACACACTCTTTTCCGGAAGTCGGAATATGGTAATACTGCAGCAAGTCCACAATGCCGGCGGGCGTAGCTGAAACAAAAGCAGGTAAACCCAACACCATGCGCCCTACATTGACAGGGTGGAATCCGTCCACATCCTTAGCCGGATCAATTGTCTCGATTATCTGTTGTTCATCCAGATGACCGGGGAGGGGCAACTGCACAATAAGACCGTCAATGGCGGGATCTTCGTTGATGGTCCTGACACATTCGGTCAGGCCTTCCCGGCTGATGGACTCAGAGAGTCTGTAGACAGAAGAGTCCATTCCAACCTGGATGCAGTCATTTTCCTTGTTCCTGACATATGTCTGGCTTGCAGGATCGTCTCCCACCAGTATGGCTGCCAGATGGGGTTTTCTGCCCCATTCACGGCTCCACCGGGCAACTTCCCGTGCAATGTCCTTTTTCATGGCCTCGGCGGCCTGTTTCCCATCCAGCAATATCATTACCTGTGTCCTCCTTTTTTTAGTGCGTTTGCCATAGATATGCCTCCTCCTGAACGGAAGTTTTTCATCATTTTACGTGTGTCGTCGAATTGTTTTATCAGGCGGTTCACTTCGGTAATAGATGTGCCGCTTCCGGCTGCAATTCGTTTGCGACGGCTTCCGTTCAGCAAAGCCGGATCTTCTCTTTCCTGGGGCGTCATCGAAGCAATAATGGCTTCGATGCCCGTAAAAGCCTCGTTATCAATATCGGTATCTTTGACGGCCTTGGATATCCCAGGTATCATGGCTGCCAGGTCCTTGATGTTCCCCATCTTCTTGACCTGTTTGATCTGCGAGAGAAAATCATTGAAATTGAAACGGTCCTGGGCAAGCTTTTTGCGCAGCTTTTTGCTTTCCTCTTCGTCAAACTGCTCCTGAGCCTTTTCCACCAGGCTGACAATATCCCCCATTCCCAGTATCCGGTCTGCTATACGGGCCGGATAGAACACATCCAGGGCATCCGTTTTCTCACCGGTACTTACAAACTTAATGGGTTTGCTGACCACCGCACGAATGGAAAGGGCAGCCCCTCCCCTGGTATCACCGTCAAGTTTTGTAAGCACTACGCCGTCAAACTGCAGCCTCTCGTGAAAAGTCCTTGCGGTTTCAACGGCATCCTGACCGGTCATGGAATCCACCACAAACAGAGTCTCTGTAGGATTGACCGCTTTCTTTATGGATTCAATCTCCCGCATCATGGCTTCATCGACGGCCAGACGGCCGGCAGTGTCTATCACCACAACCCCGTATCCTTCCTTTTTGGCTTTCTCTATGGCATGGCGCGAGATCCCGACAGGATCCCTGCTGTCTTCCTCCATATACACGTCCACGCCGGTCTGCTGACCCAAAACCTTCAATTGTTCCATGGCGGCAGGTCGGTATACGTCTCCGGCTACAAGCAGGGGACGGACGCCTTTCTTTTTCTTCAAAAACAACGCAAGTTTTGCCGAGAAAGTGGTTTTGCCCGATCCTTGCAAACCGGCTATCAGAACGATCCCGGGATTGCCTTTTATATTGATTCCGGCTGCATCACCTCCCATAAGAGCCACAAGGCGGTCATGCACGATCTTGGTCATCATTTGCCCGGGTCTCACCGAGTTGAGGACATCCTGCCCCAGAGCTGTTTCCTTGACCTGGTCACAGAAGCCTTTGGCAACCTTGTAGCTCACATCGGCATCGAGCAACGCCCTGCGCACATCCTTCAGGGTTTCTGCCACGTTAATTTCGGTGATCTTACCTTCTCCCTTTAGCAATTTGAACGATCGTTCAAGTCTTTCCGTAAGATTTTCAAACATAGGCTATTCACTATTTATCAAGTAATGGTTTGGGACCCTCGCGGATCACCACCGGTTCGGGTCCGGTACAGTCAATGATGGCAGAAGCATCCAGACCTCCCTGCCCTCCGTCTATGACAATGTCAACCAACTCCCCGAAACGTTCGTTGATCAGATCCGGATCGGACGCATATTCAGGTTCCGATTCGTCCCAGGGCAGCGATGTAGATACAATGGGAATGCCCAGCTCCCGGAGGATCACCTGCAAAATGGGATTGTCCGGGACGCGTATGCCCACGGTATGCTTCTTCCCTTTGAACAATTTGGGAACCTGGCTGTTGCCCTGGAGCAAAAAAGTAAAAGGTCCGGGAAGGTTTCTTTTCATCAGCCTGAAAACACTGTTGCTCAGAGGCCTGCAATATCCGGACAATTGGGACAGATCGTAACACAAAAAGGACAGACGGGTAGATGGCGTGTAATATCCCTTGATCTGCTCCATCCTGGATACAGCAGACAGATGCTCAATGGAACATCCCATGCCGTAGACACTGTCGGTCGGATACACCACAATACCTCCCCTCTGCAAGGTAGCTAAAGTGATCTGAACCAGACGGTCCTGCGGATTATCGGGATATATTTTTATATACATAAGCTCTTACAGATCGGGCGAATAATAGGCCGGTGCAAGGTCTCTTTGGTTGTAGCGCATACCCATCACCTGTCCGTACGCTCCTGCCGAACAGATGGCTACCAGGTCTCCTCTGCCGGTAACAGGCATTTTTACAGAAAGGCCAAAACGGTCAGCCGATTCACAAACGGGGCCGACGACATCGTAGGCTTCCTGTCCGGGAGAAAGGGAAGTGATGTTACAGATCGCATGGCGGGCACCGTAAAGGGCCGGACGGATCAGATCGTTCATACCTGCATCAAGGATCACAAATTTCTTGCCCTTTCCTATCTTAACGTATAAAACCCTGGAAATCAAATATCCGCATTGTCCCACAATAGCCCTTCCGGGTTCAAAATGTATTTTTTGTCCTTTTCTCACTTCAAGGGTTCGGTTTATTGTCTGGAAATACGCCTCGAAAGGACTGACGGGATTCCCTGCCGGATCGTTATAATCGATAGCTATGCCTCCTCCCAGGTTGATATGCTCAAGCCGTATTCCGCGTGATTCGAACCAACGCTGAAAATCGTTCACTTTTTGACATAACAATTCAAAGACTTTCATGTCCGTTACCTGGGAACCTATGTGAAAGTGAAGGCCTACGAGTTTTATATTGCTTCCTGCAGCTATTTCCTTCAGCACATCATCCAGCATCCATTCGCTGATCCCGAATTTATCCCTGGATCTTCCGGTTGTGATATGCTTGTTGGTGTGTGCGTCAATGTTGGGATTCAGACGAAGCGATATTTTTGCGGCCTTTCCTGTTTGAGAGGCCAGTTCGTTGATGATCCTGATCTCGGGGACCGACTCGCAGTTGAACGAAAATATGCCTCCCTGCAAAGCCGTGCGGATCTCTTTGTCAGATTTCCCGACGCCCGCATAGACGATCGTGTCCGGATCGAACCCCATATCGAGCGCCAGCTGCACTTCGTTGCCACTCACACAATCAGCCCCCAGGCCCGCACGCTGGATGATCTCCAGTATCCTGGGATTGGCATTGGCTTTAAGGGCATAATGTGCCTGGTAACCGTATTTCCTGAGAAACTTGGTGTACGTTCTGAGGGTCTGGTCCAGGATGTCCAGGTCATAAAAATAAAAGGGCGTTTCCAAACGCTTGAAGGCATTGATAAAACGTGTTATTTGCATAGTCAAACGAGCTGAAATATCCTGCAAAATTAACATTTTTTTCAATTAAAGCCTTACCTTTGCGGCGTTATATAAAGACACTGTTATGGCTGTTACAAAAAAAAACCTACTCAAAGATGTGATCAAACACATTGACATCACAAAGATCAATTCGCTCGACATCATAGACTCGATGCGCGACATGTCCTTTTCGTCCCGGGATACGGCACGTGCCGCCGACATCCTGCAGATGATGATCAAAGACAAGGATTGTACCAACTGGCTGACAATGGCCGGAAGTTCCAGCGCGGGAGGCTGTATGCAGGTTTACGTGGACATGGTACGGTTCAATATGATCGATTGCATAGTATCCACAGGGGCCTCTGTCATAGATATGGACTTCTTTGAAGCCTTGGGATACAAGCACTACAAGGGAACTCCTTTCGTTGACGACGGCAGGTTGCGCAGCGTTTATATTGACCGGATCTACGATACCTATATTGATGAGGAAGAGCTGCAGCATTGCGATGCCACGATCAAAACAATAGCCGACAGCCTGGAACCCCGCCCCTATTCCTCCAGGGAATTTTTGTGGGAAACGGGAAAATGGCTTGTGAAAAATTCAGTAAAAAAAGAATCGTTGCTTCAGACATGTTACGAACACGGCGTCCCGGTATTCGTTCCGGCTTTCTCGGACTGCAGTGCGGGATTTGGTCTTGTAATGCACCAGCAGGAACGCATCAGGGCAGGCAAACCTTACGTAACGATTGATTCAGTGGCAGATTTCCGTGAATTGACAGAGATCAAGATCAAAGCCAAAACCAGCGGACTGTTCATGATCGGGGGGGGCGT
>LFSY01000090.1 GCA_001512865.1 Rikenellaceae bacterium DTU002
TCATGATTGTGAATCCACCGGGAGTGACCATTGTTTCTCCCATGTAAGGCGTCAGGTCATCTGTGGAAAATCCAAAAGGAAGGTCCAGAGAACGAAAATCAAAAAAATCATTGCCCTTGTTCAGGCATACCGCGACGATCTTTCCCATGTATACGCGGACATATGCCAGGACGTCCTGTTCCACATGCAACGGAAACAAATCACCGTACAGGAGCGCCAGATTGGTGTTTCGCAGTGATGTCAACCTTTTTACACGTTCTCTCAATCTCACCTGGTGCGAGGAATATCCGTCAAAGACCATCATTCTGCGGTTGTCCGGGTCGTTCGCTCCCGGCATGCCAATTTCGTCCCCGTAATAGATGCAGGGAATACCCGGCAAGGTCATATTGAAAGCATGAAGCATGGCCAGGTAATCGTATGACCCTACCCTTCCCGTTCCGATATCCCTTTTCCATCCGGCCAGCTTGTGGTCTTCATCCAGACCGAGAGCCCCTCCGGCAAGGGATATGTATCTTGCCATATCGTGGTTTCCGCTTATGTTTCCCATAAGGTGATGATATCCGTATTGCATCAGGCCTGTCTCCAGTTCATTCCACAAATCTACGAAAGACCCTTCAGAATGGACCGTCGCATGCAAAAAAGCGTAGTACAGGTTGAAATCAAACTGACCGTCGAGCATTCCTTTCCTCACATAACTGTCTATAAGGGATGCAGATCCATAGGTTTCCCCTATCTGTATGACAGATCTGCCGGGATACGTCTTTACGATCTTGCGGGTGAGTGTCCTCCAAAACAACTCGTCAATATGTTTGGT
>LFSY01000093.1:0-3970 GCA_001512865.1 Rikenellaceae bacterium DTU002
TGGAGACCGGACTGAAATGGGCCATGACCCAGACAGACAACAACCTGATGCGGGAGGATTTTCTGAACGATATATGGAAGCCGAACACAGATATGTCCAATGAGTTCGTCTATACAGAGCATATTGCCGCAGCCTATGCATCCGTCGGAAGGATGTTGGGTTCCAAATGGATGTTCAAACTGGGATTGCGCGGTGAATATACCTATGCCCTGGGTGACTGGATAACAGCGCAAAAGGAAACTACAAAAAACTATTTCAATGTGTTTCCTACTGTTTTTGTTGGTTACAACCCTGCTGCCAACTGGCGTCTGACCTTATCTTACACAAGCCGGATTGGCAGGCCGTCCTTCAACCAGCTGAATCCGTTCCGCAATTATATTGATGCCAATTCGTACGTGGAAGGGAACCCCGACCTGGATCCGCAGTTGTCAGGCCAGCTGGCACTGAGTGTCACTTTCAAATCCCATTATAACCTGGCATTGATCTACGCCAATACCAGGAACCTGATCATGCAGAACCCTTATTATGACGAAACAGGAACAAAAATGTTGCTGTATGAAAACTTCGGAGACCAGATCATGGCAGGCGGTTCTTTGTCCATAAGTGAATTGCCCGTGACCGAATGGTTGTACTTCACCCTTAGCGGGGTTTGCCTCTATATGGGAAATGCCGCAAATCCCGGGCAGGGAGAGTCAACCCCATATATCAACAACGGATTGTTGACCAACGCCCAGGGACAGCTTACTTTTCTATTGCCCCGGAGCTGGAAGATCGAGCTAATGGGAATGTACCAGGGAAAGATCCCTTACGGTTATTTTATTATCGACCCCATCTTTATGATGAACGGAGGTATTAAGAAAAACTTCATGGACAACAAAGCTACCTTGAGCATTAATGTAAATGATATTTTCGGTACCTTTGACAACAACCTGCAATACAAATCGGACGATAATGTACAATATGCCATTGACCAGAAGATCAACCTGCAAAAGATCCGGCTGAGTTTCAGCATCCGTTTTGGTCAGGGGAAGGCAGCGCGCGCCAGGAAAGTGGGAGATATGGAAGAGGCATCCCGCGTAGATACTTCCTCAGGCATATCAACCGGAACATCGGGAGGTATTCGATGAGAACATCATAGATATATGAAAAAGAAATACAATTTGGGAATAGCCTTTGGCGGTGGCGGCGCCAGGGGCTATTATCACGGAGGGGTACTCAAAAGGTTGCTGGAACTGGGGTACGTTCCCGATGTGGTCTCGGGAACAAGTGTGGGATCCATTATTGCCGCCATGTGTGCACAGGGGCTCTCCATAGAGCAGATGCTGGATGCATTCAAAACGCTTTCTCTTAAAGATTTTTTGGAACCCCGGATCCCTAAGGAATTTCTGGTAGATTCAAAACCCATTCGAAAAATTCTTGAAAAAGCACTTCAGGCAAAAACATTCGAAGATTTAAAGATTCCCCTCAGGGTAGTGGCAACTTGCCTTGAAACAGCCGGTGAGGTGGTTTTTGACAGCGGTCCGCTCATCGATGCGATTCTGGCCTCATGTAGTATACCTGTCGTTTTCCCGCCCGTTGTAATGAACGGAAAACACTATGTAGACGGAGGGGTTATCAGGAACGTTCCTGTTTCTGTTATCCGGCAGGATTGCAAAAAAGTCATCGCAGTAAATTTATTTCCCGAACCCCAGAGGGAAATGCGTTACGACGGATCCATGAAGAATATCGCAGAGCGATGTGTTACCATGTTGTTCAAAGCAAATGCTTCTTACGATATGGATCTTGCCGATCTTGTGGTTGAAGATGTGGAAATGGCCGGTTTTAGCGCCTATGATCTGAAACACAAGGAACAAATGTTCGATCTGGGTTACAATGCACGGGCTTTAAGGTCACTCGACAAACTTGGCTAGCCAGCGGCCGTATGACCGGAAGAACTTGTGCAGCAGATCCTCCAGTTTGCTGTCTGTAAGTTTACCCTCTACATCGAACAGATTGCCGGCTCCCCCGATGTACATTTCAGGCTGGGCCATAACGGGAGAATTTACGCAGACCAGCATTTGCCTCAGGTGGTGGTTGGCCCCGAATCCTCCTGTAGCTCCCGGGGATACAGAGATCACAGCGGCAGGTTTGTTACTCCAGACATTTTTTCCGTAAGGGCGTGATCCAACGTCAACGGCGTTTTTCAAAACGGCAGGGACGGAACGGTTGTATTCGGGAGTGACAAATATGATACCGTCAACACCGTGTATCCTGTTGCGGAACTTCGTCCATTCACGCGGAGGATCCTCGTCAAGATCTTCATTGTACAGAGGGAGATCGCCTATTTCGATGATTTCCAGATCCATTGTGTCGGGTGCCAATCGGGATAATTCCATGGCCATTTTCCTGTTCAGGGACTCATTCCTCAGACTGCCTGCCAGAACGGCTATTTTTTTAATTTCCTTGATTTCCATAGCTTGAATTTGTAATAAAGATTTCACTTAAAGTCTCTTACAAATATACGGAAATTTTTCCTAAATTTGACATATGAAAAGATCTATGGATTTTGCTCTGTTGTTGTTTCGTATATTGATTGCTTCGCTGATGCTGTATCACGGACTGACGAAACTGCTCAATTACGAAACATTGAAAAACGCATTTCCCGATCCTGTGGGTTTGGGGAGTAACGTATCCCTGATCCTTATTCTGTTTGCAGAGATTGGATGCAGTATCCTGATCATAGCCGGTCTGCTCACACGATTGGCAGCCATCCCGATTATTGTGGGAATGGCTGTTGCAGCTTTTGTCGTACATGCGGGTGATCCTTTTGCCGCAAAAGAACTGGCATTGCTGAACCTGGGTTTATTTACTGTCCTGCTGATAGCCGGAGCCGGCAGTTTTTCTGTGGATCACTACCTGTTCAGAAAGAACAAACTTTTTTCCCGTAAATAACCTTCCCGTCCCCGGGGGCATAAAAATCCGGTAATTCGGCCATACGCAGGTAATGGTGTTTTTCATAAAATTTTCTTGTAGGAAGGTAAGCCGCCCTTCCGGAAGTTTCTATCCATATAAGCGTACCTCCCAGCAGGATAATATTCTGCTGTACACGGGTCATCAGATCAGAACCCAGACCTATTCCCTGCAGGTTTTTACTAACGGCCATCCAGTAAATATCCCAGCTTGACAGTGTACACGGGGTAGGACCATAGACTGCGTATCCGGCGCATATGTTATCTTTTTCTGCTACAAGGCAATAGTATCCCGAAGCTTCTCCCTGGTCCAGGCACGAACCCAGTACCTCGAGAGCCACGTCTGTTTCGAAATCGTAGAAAAGGCCTGTGGAGCGCATAACACCAGCCAGGGAATCCAGGTCCCCGGCTTTTAGATGATCACGAAAAACAACAGACATGGCAGTAAGTTCAGTTAAGACAGGCAATGATCTGCCGGATGATGTCCACCCGGGAAAACCCGGCCTGAAGGCCAGCCGCAATGAAACCGCTGTCAGGTGAAATGCACGGATTGGCGTTCACTTCCAGTACGTACGGGGTGCCCTCATTGTCCACCCTGACGTCTACCCTGAAGTATCCCGAGAGGTTAAAAATTTCACCGCAGGCAACCGCAGTCTGTCTGAGCCTGGCGGCAAGTCCGGGATCTTCTTCCAGTGTGTTGAATTGTCTGCACGTGTGTTTGTATTCAAAAGAGGTTTCTTCCCATTTTGACCGGTATCCCAGGATCCTGGCTTTTCCTGGCGGATAATCGCTGAAGATCATTTCCGGGATGGGGTACATCACATAATCTCCCGGCTTGCCGGTAACGCTCAGATTAAACTCTCTCCCGTCAATATATTCTTCAATGAAATATGCTTTGGGATCGAATGTCCGCAGCCATTTTCCGATATCAGGCCGTCCCGGATCAAAAACGTGTTGTTCGTCAAGATCGGCCGACCCTTCTTCGCAGGAAGGTTTGACTATGTACTTTTTATTCATAGCTG
>LFSY01000093.1:4022-32665 GCA_001512865.1 Rikenellaceae bacterium DTU002
CTGGTGGTCATGAACAATCCTTCTTCTCCCACGCCGGTATAAGGGATTTTCCAGGCGCCCAGGATAGAGGGGACAACATGCAGCAATCCGGTCTTTCCCATGACCGACTCGACCAGGTTGAATATGAACTCAGGCTTGTCACAGGTAAGCGGCAACAGGTCTTTATAAAGATCTGTCCCCACATCGCTGATCCGGCTATCGTAATTCAATTTGCCCAGGGCATCCCTTACCAGTTCCACCTGGTCCATAACATCCAGTTCGTCAGGAGTGGGATGTGACGACAAGCGGTTATGCAGGATAATAACTGTATTGTTCATTGTGCATGATGAACGAATGGGTTTCCTTGCCGAAGATCCTTTTAAGAGCAGCCTGCATTATGGCGTCTATCAGTTGCGTAAAGTTGATGCCGTTCATGCGTGCCAGGATGGGCAGGTCAGAGTCTTTGTAATTCAGTCCGGCCAGCGGATTGATTTCCATGAATTCAGGTTCTCCCGTCTCGTTGAGTTTCATATCCACCCTGCCGCTGTCCCGCGACCCTGTCGCTTCCCAGACTTTGAGTGCAAGAAGTCCGCATTTTTCCGCCATTGCTCCCTCTACGTTGCGGTATTCGACCGTTTCTCTGTAATTCTGTTTGTTCTCGTAAGAATAGACATCCATGACATCCTTCTTGAAGACCACTTCCATTACCCCGATGACACGGGCATCTTCTCCGTTTCCGCAGACGCCAACGGTGAATTCCCTTCCGGGCAGAAAACTTTCCACCAGTACAGGCTGGTCGTATCTTTTCAGAAGATGCTGGCATACTGTCCTGTATTCCTCTTCAGTCCACACAAGTGAATGTTCTCCGATCCCCTTGCCGGAACCTTCCATAACCGGTTTAAGAAATAGCGGAAAAGCAGGTTTGGCTTTATCCAGGTCATGAATACAACGAACCAGGCAAAAATCGGGAGTAGGTATTCCCGCATCTCTCACGACTCTTTTGCATAATTCCTTGTTCAGTGTAAGGGCCATGGTTGCCGCACCTGAAAACACATAGGGTATCTGCCAGTCGTCCAGTATGGCAGGTACAAGCGATTCCCGTCCGTCTCCGAAGATCCCTTCGCAGATGTTAAAGACCAGATCCCATCTGTTTCCGTTGAAAAGACGCATCATCAGCGATCTTGCATTTCCGATGCGTTCGGTTTGATAACCTAATGAATGAAGGGCTATTTCGATGCCCTCAATCGTCTCTGTTTTGTCAAGTTCTGCAGTGTCTTCCTCCGTGTATCCCAAAGACAGATATTCGGACCGCAGGTCATAGGTGAGGCCAATTTTCATTTCATTTGCTCCCGGGCTCAACGGGAATACCATAAATTTTCATACTTTTGGTTTGTAAAATAATGTGCGATATTACTACTTTTATGAATCCGTTGTTCATCTGAAAAATTTTTTTCTAAAAAAGAATGCAAATGAAATGTGAAACGTCAAAAAGTGTCCCCCAGGCAGGAGCTGTTTACGGTATCGGTTTCGTAGGTGCCGTGATCTATTTTATTGTTCAGGCAGCCAGTTTTTGGGCCGGTGTCCTGGGTGTTCTCAAAGCCATTGTATGGCCTGCCATAATGGTTTATGAAGTGTTCAAGTACATAGGTGCCTGAACCGGAAACACATCCCATGGATCCCTTTTTGCCTGAAGGGGCCCGGGTACTCCTTTTAGGCAGTTTTCCTCCACCGCGGTCGCGCTGGTCCATGGATTTTTTTTATCCTCTTCGACAATCCGGAAACGTTCATCCTGGGTAATACTTTTAACAGGGAACTAATTCGTTTTTTCTGTAAGGAAAAAGGGATTGCTCTTTACGATACGGCGGTAAGTGTCGTTCGTGGTACCGGAAATGCTTCTGATAAATTTCTGGAAGTCATCCGGCCCGTTGACCTGGCGGGCCTGCTGGACCGTTTGCCGTGCTGTGATACCATTGCCGTCACCGGACAGAAAGCGGCGGATACGTTGCTGGGTGTAATACGGGGGGAAGGTTTCGGAAATGAACTGAAGCTTCCTCATATGGGGGCACATGTTTCGTTCATTTATAAAGAAAGAACCATCAGGTTATTCAGGATGCCCTCTTCTTCGAGGGCTTACCCGATGCCCCTGCAAAAAAAGGCATCTTATTACAGGATATTATTTCAGGAGACATTACCCGCATTCAGGCAGACGCCATTGTGAACGCAGCCAATGCCAGCTTATTGGAACGGGAAGTGCCGGATCACTCCCACTCAATGGTGGCCGGCGGTTTGGAGGAAATATCGTAAACCACCCGGTTTACCCCCTGTACCTTGTTAATGATGTCGTTTGAAACTTTCCGGAGGAAACCGTAGGGAAGATCTACCCAGTCAGCAGTCATGCCGTCTGTAGACTCAACGGCCCTGAGAGCCACCGTATATTCGTACGTACGCTCATCACCCATCACGCCCACGCTTTTGACGGGGAGCAATATGGCACCTGCCTGCCATACGGAATCGTACAGGTTCTCTTTTTTCAGTGCCTTGATGAAAATATCGTCCGCCTGTCTGAGTATGCCGAGTTTTTCCCGGGTGATCTCTCCCAGTTGCCTGATGGCAAGGCCGGGACCGGGAAAAGGATGTCGCTTTATGAATTCTTCCTTTATACCAAGAGACAACCCGATACGCCTGACTTCATCTTTGAACAGCATGCGCAGGGGTTCAACGATCTTCAGGGGTACGTGTTCAGGCAGTCCTCCGACATTGTGATGTGACTTAATTACAGAAGAATGTCCATGTGCCGAAACCGATTCGATGACGTCCGGATAGATGGTCCCCTGGGCAAGCCATGTAGCATTGTTGATCTTTACCGCTTCCCCGGCAAACACTTCAATGAAGACCTTTCCTATGGCTTTTCGTTTTGCTTCCGGATCTGTGATCCCGGCAAGAGCAGACAGGAATTTTTCAGAAGCGTCCACTCCGCTGAAGTTCAAACCCATCTCCTCGTAGGATTTCATTACGGACGGGAATTCGTTCAACCGCAGCAGCCCGTTGTCAACAAAAATGCAATGCAATTGTTTGCCAATGGCCTTGTGAAGCAGTACTGCCGCCACGGTGCTGTCCACACCCCCGGAAAGTGCGAGTATGACATGTTCACTGCCTATAGTGGTACGCAATGACTCAATCGTGTTTTCAATAAAGCACGAAGGAGTCCAGTCTCCTGTACAGCCGCAGATGTTTTTGGCAAAATTTTCAAGGATAAGCGCTCCGTGTACCGTATGGTAAACTTCCGGATGAAATTGTACGGCGTAGGTATCCTCTCCACTAAAGCGGAAAGCGGCATATTTAACATCCGGAGTGGAAGCCAGGTTCACAGCGTTTTCCGGCAGGATATCAATGCTGTCCCCGTGCGACATCCATACGGCCGACGGGGAAGGAACCTCCCGGAACAGAGGAGAGTCCGGTTCCAGAATCTCCAGCATGGCCCGTCCGTATTCCCGCGAAAGGGAGGAATGGACCGCCCCGCCGTATCCGGTGGCAAGGTGCTGAGCCCCAAAACAGATTCCCAGCAAAGGGATCTTCCCCTTTATTCCTGACAGATCAATTTCCGGGGCATCCTTATCCATGACAGAATACGGGCTGCCTGACAGGATCACGCCCTTCACCGTGTCGTCGGGTTTGGGAAAATGGTGGTAAGGGTGGATCTCGCAATAAATGTTCAGTTCCCGCAACCGTCTTCCGATCAGTTGAGTCAGTTGTGAACCGAAATCAAGAATAAGGATTTTTTCGTTCATGTGAATGCCTGTTGCTGTGAGGTGCAAAAGTATAACAAAACAACGATTATCTAAAATATTTGTTTATCTTTGTCGGCTCATTTCCGGCCGGATGGAACACAAGGAAGACATACGATTGACCGTATCGGGGAAGGCTTTGTCAAAAGGAACATACGATTATGAATTCCGTTTGGACAAGCGTTTCTTCGAGTCGTTTGACAATACGGAAATACTTGATCCGTGGCTAATTGCTGCTATTCATTTTAAAGAAAATGAAGGGAAGGATTTTGAAATTTCGGTGAAAATTTCGGGAGATGTAGTACTTTTGTGTGACCGTTGCCTGGAACGGCTGACCATGCCGCTGTCGTTTCAGAGTATGCTTGGTGAAGAGGAACTGGCGGAATGTCTGAATGCCTGTACCGGTCATTATGATTTTTCGCAATACGTATACGATAACGTATGTCTTGCGATTCCCATACAGAGGGTTCATACTTTGGAAAAGGACTGTGATCCCGGAATGTTGCGTTTGTGGAAACAAAGACAGGCACCGGACCATAAGGCAGAAGGAGGGGGCTCTTTCGCGACATTAAAGGATTTGATAAAACAATAACAATAAATAACAATTGAGATATGGCACATCCAAAACACAGGGTCTCAAAACAAAGAAGAGACAAACGCAGAACGCACTATAAATTGACAACTCCCACACTGGCTGCCTGTTCTAATTGCGGCGCAGCAGTTATGTACCACAGGGTATGCCCCGAATGCGGATATTATCGCGGAAGGCAGATTATTGAAAAGACCGTGGTCTGATCGTATCGGACGGTTTGGCCCTATAGTTCAAGGGATAGAACGGAAGTTTCCTAAACTTCAAATACAGGTTCGAGTCCTGTTGGGGCTACTCATTCATTTTTAATCATCCATCTCATGAAATCGATTAAAGGAACAAGAACGGAAAAAAACCTCCTGGATGCCTTTGCAGGAGAATCACAGGCACGTAACAGATATACTTTCTTTGCCTCCGTGGCAAAGAAGGAAGGGTATGAACAAATTGCCGGTGTATTTGAAGAAACGGCCAACCAGGAAAAGGAACATGCCAAACGTTTTTTTAAGTTTCTGGAAGGAGGCATGGTGGAAATCACTGCCAAATATCCTGCAGGAATGATCGGGACGACAGCCGAAAATCTGAAAGCTGCAGCGGAAGGCGAACACGAAGAACATGCCGTTCTGTATCCCGAATTTGCCAAGATTGCAGCTGAAGAAGGATTCCCTAAAGTTGCCGCTACATTTCTTGCCGTGGCCCAGGTGGAAGCCGAGCATGAAGCCCGTTACCGCAAACTGCTGGACAGGGTGGAGGACGGAAAATTCTTTGAAAGGGATGAGGAGATTTTATGGCAATGCAGGAATTGCGGATACATCACAAAAGGTAAAAAGGCTCCCGAGCTTTGTCCCGCATGTCTTCATCCAAAGGCTTTCTTTGAAGAGAAGAAAAACAATTATTGATCGCAGTCATGGCAGCGCGCCCGCAAATCGGAATATTTGGACGGCGCAATGCCGGTAAAAGTTCCCTGATCAATGTGCTTTCAGGTCAGGAAGTCGCCATAGTATCGGACATCCCGGGGACAACAACGGATCCTGTACGTAAGATCATGGAGATCCCCGGACCCGGACCGGTGGTGCTGATAGATACTGCGGGAATGGATGACCTGGGATTGCTGGGAGAAAAACGTGTTCTTAAAAGCCGGGAAATCATTCAACAGGTGAATCTGGCAATTCTTCTTTTTACCGGGAATTATCTTGGAACGTACGAAAAGAATCTGATTGAGGACTTCCGCCTGCATGAAGTTCCTTTTTTTTTAGTACACAACATGTCTGACAAAGTTCAGCTTGATACGGGGATCCGGGAGGAGATCACAGGCACTTACCGCACAGATATCCTCGATTTCAGTTGTAAAGAAAAGGAGAACAAGGGAAGCCTCATTGACCTGATCATAAAAAACCTTGGACCGTCCCCATTCAAAATGCACCCCCTCCTGGAAGGACTGGTCCGTCAGGACGATCAGGTTGTTTTGGTTTGTCCTGTAGATTCGGAAGCTCCCGAGGGCCGTCTGATCCTTCCCCAGGTGCAGATTATCAGGGAAGTAATTGACAGAAGGGCCGTTGCCGTGGTTCTCCAGGAAACCCAGCTGGAGCTTTACTTTCACAATATTACCCATGACAAGGGTGTCAGGCCCGTACTGGTTGTAACGGACAGCCAGTTGTTCGGAAAAGTGGAACGTATGATCCCGCCGGATCAGCCGCTCACCGGTTTCAGCATACTGCTGGCCCGGAGTAAGGGAGATTTTTCCACTTTGCTGGAAGGCGCCGGGGCTATTAACAGGCTGGAAGACGGTGACCGTGTTTTGCTGATGGAATCCTGCAGCCACCATAGTACGTGTGAAGATATCGGACGTGTGAAGCTTCCCCGGATGCTATCCGGGTTTACCGGGAAAGACCTGGTTTGTGAAATGCTTGCGGGACTGGACATGCCCAAACGGCCTTTGCAGGATTATGCCCTGGTAATACAGTGTGGCGGATGTATGATCACCCAGCGTCAGGTTATGGCCAGAATTCGGGAAGTCAAAAAGGCCGGCGTCCCCGTAACCAATTACGGACTTGCTATTGCATGCACCCAGGGAGTCCTGAACAGGGCCATTGAGCCATTTGGGACCATCTGAGACCATCTGAGAACCAAACAGCTACATATATGAAAAAAATCTTCTTATTTCAGATCTTGCTGGTATTGTCATGTACCGCGCAGGCACAGGAACGGAGCGGACAGGTAGTCCGTCCCGATGCGGTATTCATGGGTAACTCCATCACCCAGAACTGGAAAAACTTTCATCCTGCCTATTTTTCAGAAAACAATTTTATCGGCAAAGGCATAGGCGGAGAAGTAACTTCCCAGATGCTTTCCCGTTTCAGGCAGGATGTCCTGGCACTGGATCCCCGGGTTGTTGTGATCCTGGCAGGCACCAACGACATTGCCCAGAACCAGGGATATGTAACGCACAGACAGATCATGGACAATATAGCCTCAATGGCCGATCTGGCCCGTTTTCACAACATCAGGGTGGTCCTGTGTTCGGTACTGCCCGCAGATATTTACCGGTGGAGACCGGAGGAATTCAACAAAATGGTCTCTCCTGCACAGGCCATACAGAAGCTAAACGATATGATCCGGGATTATGCTGCTAAAAACGATTGTGTGTACGTTGATTTCTGGACTCCTATGTCTGACGGTAATGGCGGTATGAAGGCAGAACTGACGCCGGACGGCGTACATCCTTATCCTGACGCCTATTTCCTGATGGAAGCACTGCTGACGCCGGTCATCAGGCAGGTATCAGGCCTGTAAACGGCTCTCAGTATATGACGTTTTTTCCCGGGCCCCGGGAGTCTTTCTATCGTGAATCCCAGTTCCAGCAGGTGTCTTTTAACCTCCCCCCTGGAACTATAGGTTACCAGTACCGCATTCGTTTCCAGGAAAGGTGTGATGCGCCCCAATACTTCCTTAGTCCATAATTCAGGCTGTACCGCCGGAGAAAAAGCATCGTAATAAACCAGATGAATATTGGCCGGGAGGAAACCGGCGGTAAAATCCTCCTTTCGCTTGATCAGGGTAAAGCCTGCAGCTGCCTGGAACGGTTCTCCCCAGGGCCCCTGGTGCATGTGCACGAAAAATTCCTTTTCATCTGGTGAGGAATTGTAATGAAGAGCATTCCAAATGGTCTCGTGCAGAGGGAACGCTTCGAACGTTTCATACAGGATTTCCGGTGCAGGACCTTTCCTTTCTGACATCCATGCGCGATAAGTCAGTAAGGCATTCAGTCCGGTTCCAAACCCCATTTCAAGTAAGTGGATCGTTTTTGGATATTGTCCGCTTTTGCGCATCCTGTCAGATAAGAAGCGAAACCCCGTTTCCACATAGATGTGTTGAGATTCCAGAACGGCTCCGGATAAGGAATGGTATGTTTCTCCCGTCACGCTTAGTAACGTGGGAGATCCGTCTTCTGTCGGCACCAGGGAGGGAGGACGGTCATCAAAAAAGCCGTCCTGTTGGGGACAGCTTTCCGTGTTATCAGGTGTCTGATTATTTTTTCCGGTCGCCATAACGGCTTCTGAATTTGTCTACACGACCAGCCGTATCCACCAGTTTCATTTTCCCGGTATAGAAGGGGTGAGATGTATTGGATATCTCGAGTTTGTACAATGGGTATTCTACGCCTTCCAGGGTGATGGTCTCTTTTGTGTTCACACAGGAACGTGTAACGAATACATGGTCATTGGACATATCTTTGAATGCGACCATTCTGTAGATTTCGGGGTGAATTCCTTGTTTCATTGTATGAATTATTTTATTTTTTCCTTGCAAACGGGCTGCAAAGGTACACATTTTTTCGGCTCGGCCAAATAAAAATCACAGCAATGCAATGATTTCCGAGGCGAGCGCATCTGCCTGTTCCCTGTCCTGAGCTTCGGAGTAAATACGCAGTATGGGCTCGGTGTTGGATTTGCGCAGACATACCCATTTTTTCTCATTTTCAAAGTCCAGACGAAGTCCGTCCGTGTCTGTTACGGAAGCCGTCGGATAAGCTTTTTGAATAAGGGACATCAATGATCCCATATCCGTATGATCCGGAATGTCTACACGGTTCTTGCTCATATGGTAGTAGGGAAAACTGTTGCGCAGGCCACTGACACTCAGGTCTTTTTCTGCCAGATGTGACAGGAAGAGGGCGGTGCCAATAAGGGCATCCCTCCCGTAATGGAGTGAGGGCAATATGACCCCGCCGTTCCCCTCTCCTCCGATAACGCTCCCTGTACGTTTCATTTCAGTAACCACATTGACTTCTCCTACTGCAGAAGCCGTATATATCCCGTTATGCTTTTCGGTAACATCTTTTAAAGCACGCGTAGAGGACAGGTTTGAAACGGTGTGTAACACTTGCCCGGGATGCTGTACGGCTGTTTTTCCCAAAACGTAGTCGGCACAGGCCACAAGGGTGTATTCTTCCCCGAACATGCTCCCGTCTTCACAAACCAGCGCCAGACGGTCTACGTCGGGATCAACCGATATACCCAGGGTTGCCTTTCGGGCAACCACTTCCGCAGACAGGTCTGTAAGATGATGGGGCAGGGGTTCGGGATTGTGTGCAAAATCCCCCGTGGGTTCACAATGTATTTTGTGGCAGGTAACACCAAGGGATTCCAGCAGTTTTGGCATGACCAGGCCTCCGACCGAATTGATACCGTCCAGCACGGCACTGAATCCTGCACGATAAATGGCTTCCACATTGACAAGCGGATGGTTCAATACGGCTTCGATGTGCCTTTCGGTGAAATCATCTTCCGAATAATTCCCCAGGGCATCCACCTCTGCAAAGGTAAGGTCACCTGTTTGTGCGAATTCCAGTATTTTTTCTCCCTCTTCACCGTTCAGGAATTCACCTCCGGGGCCGAGCAGTTTCAATGCATTCCATTGCCGGGGATTGTGGCTTGCAGTCAGGATGATCCCCCCGGAAGCACCGGAAAAGACCACGGCCATTTCGGTAGTAGGGGTGCTGGCCAGGCCAATGTCTGTGACATCCATCCCGCAGGCACGCAATGTCCCGCACACGATCTGCCGGACCATATCTCCCGATATGCGCGCATCACGGCCCACAATGACCGAATGTCGTTCTTGCGGGTACGATTCCTTTATAAGGCGTGCATAGGCAGAGGTGAACAGCACAATATCCAAAGGAGAAAGGGATACGCCCGGCAAGCCACCGATAGTACCCCTGATTCCCGAGATGGATTTTATGAGACTCATGACTTAGCTGGGCATTGCCAGGAAGCACGAGGCGAAGGCCAGAATTGCGTACAGCTCCGGGAATACGGCCAAGACCAGGGTGCTGCTGAATACATTATGTCCGTTGCTCATTTCGACAATTCCGTTTGCCGAGATCGAAGCCTGTCTTATTGCGGAAAAAAGACCTACAAAGCCCATGACCAGACCCACTGCAAAAACGGCCAGTCCTTGTCCCAGGGTAAGGGCATCACCCAATTCGGTTACGGCGCCCAGATTCAGGAAGAATCCGGCAAATCCGTACAGACCCTGGGTTGAAGGCATAGCACTCAGAATCATGGCAGACCCGAATATGTTGGGATTTTTCTTGAGAGCTCCCACAGTGGCATTTCCTGCAATGGTTACACCTATGGCGCTTCCGATTCCGGCAAGACCCAGCATAAAAGCCAAACCGATATAGGCTAAAATTAAAGGTAATGTGTTCATAATTAATTGGTTAATTGTTTATTAAATCTATTGTTCTTTTTTATTTGACAGGGATGTAAGGGGTTTGTATCCGCGTCCTCCGCCTGTAAACCCGGCATTTTTGTAAAATTCCACAAATGTCAGACGCATGGGATGCACAAAGGCTCCAAGTGAGTTGAGGGCCAGTACCAGCGTATGTCCAAAAAGGAGCATGATGATGGTGAGCAGCCATCCAACATAAGGAACGCCTGACAGACTCATGGCAATGGAATTGAACACCATGCCCAGGATCGCTCCTGCCGTACCGAGACCAAAGAGACGGATATAGGACAGCATGTCTCCGAAAACTCCGGTAATATCGTACATCGCCCAAAGGCCTTTTCCCAGCCTTTTGTAAACGGGTCCTTCGGGTTTGGAGAAAAACAGGATCAATGCAACACTAAGAATTACCATACCCAGGGATACGGTTTTTGGTAATGCCAGTGAAGGCACTTCCATTGAAGCGTAGGCAATGGTACACCACACTATCAGGATGGCCCATCCGAAGGGAGCCATACCGTGCTGCCATCCTTTACGAATGAACGAATCGATCCCGGTAAGAATGCGGGCGAAAACGATCTGGAACAATCCAAAAAGGATGGCAAACCAGAACATTTTCATATCCGATAAGTTAAATAAAAATGTATTGTTTTCTTTCACATAGGGTATTATATCGGCAACCTTTACACCAAAAATCACCCCTGGAAAAGCGGCCATGATCACAGATCCGAGTCCCAGGAAAAATACCAGGTTCAGGTATCCTTTCATTTTTGGAAAGAACCGTTTTCCCAACAATCCCAATATCATGAATACCAGGCCGTATCCCATGTCTCCCAGGCAGAATCCGAAGAAAAGCATATAAAAAGGGGCAAAGTAGGGAGTCAGGTCCAGTTCGTTGTACCGGGGAAGCATATACAAATCCCCAATGGGTTCGAAAAGGCGTGTAAACCAATTGTTTTTCAGCTTAATGGGGGGGTTGTCCTCAATATCTGCCGGACTGCTTATGTAATAGAGACTTTCTTTTTCGAGGAAAGATTCCAGTTCTTTCTTTCTGACCGAGGGTACAAAACCTGTAAGCAGGTCGATGTGTCCTTCCACCTGTTTTTCTGCCGAGGTCCCGGCCAGGTACAGATCCAGTCCGGAAGAAAGGTGGGCTGCGTGGGCTTTTAGGAGGTCTGTATGGTCCGAGAGCGCTTCCAGCCGTTTGGTGCATTCCTGCAACTGTCCTTCTTTTTCCTGCAGGCGTTCCTGCAATTCATTCCGGGGCAGGGAAGGAAAAGGTATCTCATTGCCAGGGAAGTCGTAAGGTTCACCGGGAACTTCAAGTACGATAAAATACGCCTGCCCGTTCACACGGTTGAGGATGTGCAGGGGGTATTTCTTTTCCCATTCCGGACTGACCTTCTTCACCGGCATGGAATAGGCATGAAATGTAAACCCCATCTCCTGGATACGTTCCACGTCCCGGTGGGTGAAGGCACCCCAGGGTTCAGCGGCAGAAAGCTGTTCTGTAAGCGTATGTATCCCGGTTTTCAGAAGTTCTTTTCGGGAGAACCATTGCAAGGCTTCCTTCAGCAGGGAAGCGCCGCTTCCGTCAAAAGATTCTTTCAGCTCAGAAGTTTTGTCTTTCGCGTCAGAAGTTTTGTCTTTCGCGACCTGTATCAGCTTTGTGATACATTGATTGGTCACTAAAATCTTGTCTGCAAGCTCTTTGGAATGCTGGTCCACCGCTTTTTCCTGACGGTTTATATCTACCATGCCCAGTTCCTGCAACCGGTTCAGGAACTCCTGTGTCTGCTGACTTAGCAATACAAAGGAATATTTTGTCATCCGGGTTATCATAAGTTATCCTCCTCGTTCTGATGACGTGTTTTAACTATCTTCTGACTGGCTTTGGACAATGTTTCCTCATCTTCCATGAAACGTTTGATCTTTCTGATCGCTTCCTGGTATCCCGGGATCTGTACTTTTTCGTACAGATTTACTTTTTGAGTCGTTTTTTTACGTGCAAAATCAAGCAGATTTTTCTTTTCCAGGAAGATCTCGCTCTCGATCCCTATCTGTGCCAGATCTTTAAGGATCTGTACCCCCTGGGCATACCACTGGGGCTCCGAGAAGAGGGAGTAAGGTCTGACATCAAAGAGGACTTCCCTGAGAGCGGGGGTCTTGATCCCGGCGATCTTTACCGTTTCAAGTTCCACATCCTTAACGGTGATCAGGCCCGGTGTGAACTCGTTCCACAAGGCAGCCATATTTCGGTAGGATGACAAGGACTTGTCCAGTTCTTCCAACAATTCGTCGGACCGTTGTTTGGCACGCTTGACTTCCATTCTCAGGGCACTTTCCTTGTTTTTTAGTGTGGGAAGTGCTTTTTCCCTGACCTTGAGTTGTTTCCCAAGGGAAGTCAGTGACGTTTTGTTAAACTGGTATTTGATGGCCATAATGGTTTCCTTTAGGCTTGGTGGGGCCAGTATTTGTCAATAAGGTCTTCACGGATACTGACCTCTTCCTTGCTGAAGTAGCGGGCAAACAATTTCCACGTACGTTCCAGCATTTCTGTAATATTGATATTTACGTCAATGGAAAGCAATTTCAGCGAGTATTCCTTGGCAAAATCCAGGGCACGCAGGTCATAGTCGCTCAGGTCAAAACCGTTCTCCAGTTTTGTTTTGGCGTCTGCAGCATCCGCGTAAAGACGGATGGCCGTATTCATCACCTGGTTGTGGTCTTCACGGGTCTGTTTCCCGATCACGAGCTGTTTCAGGCGGGATAATGAACGGAAGGGGTCCACGATAACTTTTCCTGTGTCGGAATCGTGGCGCAGGAAGAGCTGCCCTTCGGTTATGTAGCCCGTGTTATCCGGAATGGCGTGTGTGATGTCCCCTCCGTTCAAAGTAGTAACGGCTATGATGGTTATGGATCCTCCGCTGGGCAGCAGAACCGCTTTTTCATAGATTTTGGCCAGGTCCGAGTAAAGTGAACCGGGCATGGAGTCCTTGGAAGGGATCTGGTCCATACGGTTGCTCACGATACTCAGGGCATCGGCGTATAAGGTCATGTCTGTAAGCAAAACAAGTACTTTCTCGTTTTTGTCAACGGCAAAATACTCGGCAGATGTCAGCGCCATGTCGGGGATCAGCAGTCGTTCCACGGGAGGATCGTCCGTAGTATTGACAAAACTGATGATCTTCGAGAGTTTTCCGGCGTTTTCAAAAGATTGTCGGAAATACAGGTAATCGTCGTTGGTCAGGCCCATGCCTCCCAGGATGATCTTGTCCACATCGGCCCTGAGTGCCACGGTGGCCATTACCTGGTTGTAGGGCTGGTCCGGGTCGGCAAAAAAGGGAATTTTCTGTCCCGAGACAAGGGTGTTGTTCAGGTCGATGCCCGCGATCCCGGTAGGGATGAGCTGTGAAGGTTGTTTTCTTTTAAATGGGTTGACCGAGGGTCCCCCGATCTCGCGGTGTTCTCCTTCCACCTCGGGTCCTCCGTCTATAGGTTTGCCGTAGGCATTGAAAAAGCGTCCGGCAAGATCGTCGCTTACGTTGAGCGAGGGGGCTTCTCCCCAGAAAACAACTTCCGAGTTGGTGGCGATTCCTTCAGTTCCCCCGAATACCTGCAGGGTGACGCGGTCTCCGTTGATCTTAACCACTTGTGCCAGACGTCCGTCCACGGTCGCCAGTTCATCGTTGGTTATACGTTGGGCGTTCAGCATTACGGTCGCCTTGGTAATCCCTTCTAAACGTGTGTATATGCGTTGAAAAGCTTGTGCCATATCTTTTTTGTTAAGCCTGAACTTTTTCTGTCAGGAGTTCTTCAATTTCTGTTTCGTAGCTTTTGAAATCTTCGGATTCGTATTCCGAGTAATTCATCTGGCGGAAAATGTTGATCATTTTCTTGAAATACGCGGAGCATGATTCAAAATCGTCGAATTCATATTTTTGACGGCATACCTGTATAATTTTTGTAAACATGAATTTCTGCCGTTCCATGGGTGTAGAAGCGTCCACATCGTCAAAGGCATCCTGCTGCAGGATGATGAAATCTATCAGTTCCGACTTCCAGTAATTGATGTGGTATTCCAGGGGAACGCCATCGTCTCCCAGGATATTGATCTGTTCGTATGCTTCTTTACCGCGCCTTACAAAATTCTTCCCTTCCCAGACCATATCAATCCATTCTTCCCCGACTTTCTCTTCATAATATTTTATGATCTCGGGATATTCCAGGTATTTGGAATAACTTTCCATAGGATCCACGGCAGGGTAGCGTTTTCTGTCGGCTCGGTTCTGAGACAGGGCATAGAAGCAACGTGTGGCTTTTTGCGTCGATTCGGTTACGGGTTCCTTGAGGTTTCCCCCGGCAGGAGAAACAGTTCCAATGAAAGTGACGGACCCGGTTTTCCCGTTGTTCAGCGTTACGATACCGGCACGTGCATAGAAGTTGGCAATGGTGGCCGACAGGTCCATGGGGAAAGCATCCTGACCGGGAAGTTCTTCCATACGGTTGCTCATTTCGCGCAATGCCTGTGCCCAGCGGGAAGTGGAGTCTGCAAGCAGCAATGCACGGTGACCCATGGCCCTGTAATACTCGCAAATTGTCATAGCTGTGTAAACAGAGGCCTCGCGGGCGGCCACGGGCATATTGGAAGTGTTACAGATGATGGTGGTACGTTCCATCAGGTGCCTTCCCGTGCGCGGGTCTATGAGCTTGGGAAACTCGGCAAAAATTTCCACCACTTCATTGGCACGCTCTCCGCAGGCAGCCATCACGATGATGTCGGCCTCGGCTTGTTTTGCCAAAGCGTGCTGAAGCACGGTCTTCCCGCAGCCAAAAGGTCCCGGGATGAATCCGGTCCCCCCCTCGGCCATGGGATTGAAGGTGTCTATGGTCCGCACACCGGTTTCCAGTACTTTGTATGGTCTGGGTTTTTCCTTGTATGCGGTGATGGCGCGTTTGACAGGCCATTTCTGTACCATGGTGACATCGTGTGTCTTTCCGGCGGCATCCTTGAGTACGGCAATTTTTTCGTCTACCGTGTAGGAGCCTTCTCTGGTGATTTCCTGGACGGTGTATGACCCTGTCATGATAAAAGGCACCATGATCTTGTGGACCATCCAGCCTTCCATGACTTCTCCCAGCCAGTCGGCGGCCGTTACCGTATCTCCTTTTTTTGCCAGGGGCTTGAAATCCCATTTTGCTTCCCTGTCAATGGGCTCGGTATATTCGCCTCTTTTCAGGAATACGCCTTCCATGGTCGCCAGGTTGTTCTGCAACCCGTCGTAATTACTGGACAACAGTCCGGGTCCCAGCTGCACTTCCAGCATATGACCTTCAAATGTCACATGGTCTCCCACACGCAGTCCGCGCGTGCTTTCGTACACCTGGGCCGAAGCAATGTTCCCTGTTACCTTAATGACTTCCGACATCAAACGGGTGTCTCCCAGGTGGATGAAGCATATTTCATTTTGGGCAACCGGTCCGTCTACTTCTATGGAAACCAGATTGGCTATGATGCCTTTTACTTTTCCGGTGGTTTGTGTTTGCATAATTATTGTTTATCGCTTTTATATGTGCCTTTTACTTCTTCAACCAGTTCCCTGAACAGCCTGGTCCCGGTTTCCCTGTCCAGTTTTGCCCATCGGGCAACCAGGGAAGCCTTCAGTAAAAATGCAAGTATAACTTCTATATCAAAGTAATGGAATGTACTCAGTTCCGTCGCTTTTTCCCAACGAAGCCGGTCAATTTTCTGTTCCCTATCCACCGGATCTTTAGACTGCATGATCTTGCTGATCTCTGCTGCAACCTGTGAAATGTATTCCAGTTCAAAATCCTCTGCTTTTGAAACAGCCAGCTGTCTAGTCAGTTCACCGGTGCCGACCAGGTTGTTTTGAATATCCTGTCCGTATTGTCTGGCCATATAGGCAGCCACTATGTTACGGATCTCCCGGTCGAAGGTAAAATATCCCCTGATGAAAGCATTGTTGCATTGTGTGGCTGCACGGTAAAAATGGGCATTCATGTATTTGCCGTTCAGTCCTTTGGTCAGCCAATCCAGCCAACGGTTGTCCTTTTTTCCCAGCATGTCCCTGAGCGAACCTGTCAGCGATTCCAGGTCAAAACTGCCCGATTGAAAATCCAGTGCCAGCTGAGGCAGTCCCGCAACAATGAATTCGTAATTATTCCCCATATAACAACTTCTGTGTTCCCGGACTCAGGTATTTATTGAACAGTGCCATGAAATCCTTGTCCGAGAAACGTATCTGGTATCCGCCATCGGCAGGGCCAATGATAAACCCGTTTTCCATTTCAGGGGCAAACGAGACTTTCAGATTCTTGTTAAAAGTTTCGGTAGTCCTGGTTTTAAGGAACTCTGTGAAGGATTTTTGCCGGGCTTCGGGAAGCACCAGCTTCAGGTCCATTGTGCCTGCATCCTGGGGATCGAAAGCTTTCATAAGGGTTCCGATGATCTCGCGGATGAAGGCGTCATCTTCCATTGCTTTTTTAAGAGGTCCTTCAACGGCTTTGAAGACAACCAGGTTTTCGATATTCTTTTTTAAAGAGGAGAGTGTATGGCGGGAGGCCATTTTTATTTCATTTTCCACCTGCTCCTTGTGTTCGGCAGCTTCCTGTTCTGCCCGCTCCACCATCCAGGTAGCTTCCTTCTTGGCCTCTTTAACAATGGCATCGGCTTCTTCCCTGGCCTTTGCCAAAAGTGCCGCAGCTTCTTCTTTGCCTTTGGCCAGTCCTTCCTGGTAGAGTTTGTCTGTGAGTTCTTGCAGTTTGTTTTCCATATTGAATAAAATGGTCTGTTTTAAGATAAGAATCCAAGTAAGATCCCTGCGGCGACGGCAGAGCCGATTACCCCTGCAACGTTGGGTCCCATGGCGTGCATCAGCAGGTGGTTGGTGCGGTCGTATGTCAACCCGGTCACTTCAGAAACACGGGCAGAGTCGGGAACGGCAGATACACCGGCGTTTCCTATCAGGGGATTGATCTTGTTCCCCGGCTTGAGCAACAGGTTAAGCAACTTAACAAATAAAACGCCAGCGGCAGTAGCCACAACAAATGACATGGCTCCCAGTCCAAAGATCAGTACAGAGTCCAGCTGCAGGAATTTGTCTGCCTGCGTGGAACAGCCTACGGTCAATCCGATGAGAATGGTAACTATGTCTATAATCGGACCGCGTGCGGTTTCAGCAAGTCGCCTGGTAACTCCGCTTTCTTTGAGCAGGTTCCCGAAAAATAACATACCCAGGAGCGGGAGCCCGGAAGGCACTATAAAAGCGGTCAAAAGCAGTCCCACAATCGGGAAAATGATTTTTTCCATCTTGGATACAGCCCTGGGCGGTTTCATTTTGATGAGCCTTTCTTTCTTTGTCGTCAGCAAACGCATTATGGGCGGCTGAATCACCGGTACCAGGGCCATGTAAGAATAGGCAGATACGGCGATGGCCCCCATAAGGTCCGGGGCAAGTCTGGAAGAGAGGAAAATGGCAGTGGGTCCGTCGGCCCCTCCGATGATCCCGATGGCCCCTGCAGCACTGGGTTCAAAACCAAGCAGCAGGGATGTGGAATAGGCGGCAAAAATTCCAAATTGCGCGGCTGCACCGATCAGCAGAAGTTTTGGATTGGATATGAGCGAAGAAAAATCAGTCATGGCTCCAATCCCAAGGAAGATCAGCGGCGGATACCATCCCTTCTGAACTCCGTGGTAGAGGATGTTCAGAACAGATCCCTCTTCGTAAATTCCTACACTCAGGCCGGGAAAGAGCGGTATGTTCCCGATGATCATCCCAAAGCCAATGGGTATGAGCAGCAACGGTTCCCACTCCTTAACGATCGCCATGGTAATGAATACGATGCCAATGCAAATCATCAGGATATGCTGGTACGTGACATTCGCAAACCCGGTATATTCCCAGAACTGTTGAAGATTATTGATAATTTGGTCCATATTAATTCAAAATTATAAGAGGGGCGCCTTCCAGAACGGAATCCCCTTTGTTCACTTTGATAGTTGCCACAACTCCGTCACGGTCTGCTTCAATGTTGTTTTCCATTTTCATGGCTTCCAGCACGATCAGCTTCTGTCCGGCTTTTACCGTATCACCTTCTTTGACGCTTACTTCAAGTATCACGCCCGGAAGCGGAGAGTTTACGGTGTAGGAGCCTCCGGTGGAGGCTGTCTGCGTGTGACTGTGCGAAGTCCTGGCTGTAGACGGAGCAGCTGCACGGGGAGCACGGGTTGCCGGAGCAGATACGATTTTCTTAAGAGGTTTGTCGATCGTTACCTGGTAAGGGGTCCCGTTTACCTCTACTTCGGCCATGGTTTCTTCCACTTCGTTGATGACAACGCTGTAACTGTTCCCGTTGATTATCAAATTATATTCTTTCATAATGCGTAATATTATCTGAATTATTTCTTTTTCATGTCAGGCGATCTTCTCAGAGATTGTATCTTGGAATTCCAGGGAGAATAATTCCTCCTGACCTGTTCAATGGTCAAAATGGTCGATTCCACATCGTGCACTTCATTCTCGTTGGCATACAGATGCAGTGCAGCGGCAATGGCGGCGAACGTTTCCCCGGAAGTTTCGGCAAGGGGAACGGCCTGTGCTTTGTGGTAGGCATCGGCTTTCTTCTGTGACCACCGCAACGCGATATTGCCGGTACCCTTAAATACAAGGTACAGCAATACAAGGGAAAGAAAAACGACCGACATGGCCATGGCGGCCATGATCCATCCGAACGGATCAGTTTCCTTCATCATCTCACTGCGTGACTTTCCGTCCAGGGAATGGTTGTTGGTGCTTGGAGAAGTTCTGGAGAGCACAGCCCATCCGGTATTGTCGGATCCCGGACCGTACGAACCTTCGCCGTCCACAAGACGTCCGAAAGATCGATTGGGTTCCAGTTCGGAGGGAAGGCGGACCATATCCAAAATGGTGCTTCCGTCACTGCTTGTCAGAATAAGTACCTCGGAATTTTCAAGGGTGAAGTTTACGTGGAAAGAACCCCTGTGGGGCTTGCTGTCGGCCCAGAAAAGAAGATGCTGTCTGGGCTTGATCTTCGTGAGAATGTCCCCGCGGGGTATCGTATACTTTTTCAGATCGGCAGGATCGTTGCTCAGGTAGCATCCGCCAATATCCACCGTTCCGTAACCAGTGTTGAATATCTCGAACCAGCTGCTATGCATACCAAAGTCATCCTGGTAATCCTGGGTATTGGTGATCAGCAGTTCATTCAACCGGAGATCAATCATGCTCTGCCCCCACAGCGAAACGTGGAAGAGCATGATAAACCCTGCAAGTATGAATTTGTAGTGTTTTTTCATAATTAACCCGGGTTTATAAGGGAAGGTTGTCGTGTTTTTTGGGAGGCAAACTTTGTTTCTTGGTCGCCAGCAATTGCAACGAACGGATGATCCTGAAACGTGTGTTCCTGGGTTCAATAATGTCGTCAATATAACCATAACGCGCTGCCGAATATGGATTTGAGAATTTTTCACGATATTCTTTTTCCTTTTGTTCCACAAAGAGGGCGGGATCGTCCGCATCGGCCATTTCCTTGCCGTAAAGGACTTCAATCGCGCCGGACGGACCCATAACGGCAATCTCGGCAGAAGGCCATGCATAATTGAGGTCACCTCCCAGATGTTTGGAACTCATGACGATATAAGCTCCACCGTAAGCTTTTCTGAGGATGACGGTTATTTTGGGAACAGTGGCTTCTCCGTATGCGTAGAGCAGTTTGGCCCCGTGCAGGATCACTCCTCCGTATTCCTGCTGAGTGCCCGGAAGGAATCCGGGAACATCCACCAGTGTTACCAGGGGAATGTTGAATGCGTCGCAAAAACGTACAAAGCGGGCAGCTTTTCTGGATGCGTTGATGTCCAGTACGCCTGCCAGTACGCGTGGCTGATTGGCAACAATACCGACAGATGTTCCGTTGAAACGGGCAAACCCTGTGATCACGTTGGTAGCGTAATCCTTGTGGACTTCAAGGAATTTGCCGTCATCCACCAGCGTCTGAATGATATCAAACATGTTGTAAGGCTTGTTGGGACTGTCGGGGATGATGTCGTTGAGAGAATCGTCAAGACGGTCTATGGGGTCAGAACACTCCGTTCTGGGAGGTTCTTCCATATTGTTCTGGGGAATGTAGCTCAGCAGGTCCCGGATGAGTTCCACGCCTTCAGATTCGTTGTCTACGGCAAAATGGGCTACACCGCTCTTGCTCGCATGTACGTTGGCTCCACCCAGTTCTTCCTGGGTTACATCTTCCCCGGTAACCGTTTTTACCACCTTGGGACCGGTAAGGAACATGTAGCTGGAACCTTTCATCATGATGGTGAAGTCGGTAAGGGCAGGGGAGTATACCGCACCACCTGCACAGGGACCGAACAGGGCCGATATCTGAGGAATGACTCCCGATGCCAGGATGTTGTTCTGGAATATGTCTCCATACCCTGCCAGTGCATTGACTCCTTCCTGGATACGGGCTCCTCCCGAATCGTTGATCGCGATCAGGGGTGCTCCTACTTTCATGGCCTGCTCCATTATCTTGCAAATCTTCATGGCCATGGTTTCAGAGAGAGAGCCTCCGAAAACCGTGAAGTCCTGTGCGAAAACGTAAACAAGCCTCCCTTCTATGGTTCCGAAACCCGTGATCACTCCGTCTCCCAGTATGGTTTTTTCTTCCATTCCAAAGTTGTTGCAACGATGTGTGACAAACATGTCGAACTCTTCAAAACTACCTTCATCCAAAAGCATGGAAATACGTTCACGTGCTGTACACTTGCCTTTTTCATGTTGTGCATCGATGCGTTTCTGACCCCCACCCAGGCGGGCTTTTTCGCGGAGTTGCGTCAACTCCTTGATCTGTTCCAACTGATTGCTCATTTTATTTATATTGTATTGTTATTTCGGATTTTCACACAATTCGGTAAGTACTCCCAGTGTGTCTTTGGGATGCAGAAAAGCAATGTGCAGCCCTTCTGCGCCCTGACGGGGATTTTTATCTATCAGACGGATCCCTTTCCCGGACAATTCATTCAGGTTCTCCTGCAGTCCTTCTGTGGCAAAAGCTATATGATGAACTCCTTCGCCCCTGTTTTCAATGAATTTCCCGATGGGACCTTCAGGATCGGTACTTTCCAGCAATTCCACTTTTGTCTGTCCCACCTGAAAAAAAGCGGTCTTCACTTTTTGTTCAGGGACTTCTTCAATAGCATAGCATTTCAGCCCCAGTTTCTTCTCGTAGAAAGCAATAGCCTGATCCAGAGACTTAACGGCTATCCCTATATGTTCAATGTGTTTGATCTTCATTTATAATCCTGATTTTAATCTGCAGAAATTAAAAATTCAATCCTGCAAAAGTATGAAATTTATCTGAAAAGAATAACATAAAGATAGATTCTTTACATTTGCATCTATATATGAAAAGTATATACAGCCCCAGGAATCATACCGGAATTGCCTATTTGCTAACCCTTCCGGCACGGCTATCAGTTGTCCTCTTTTTGCTGTTCGTCAGCAGGATTTTTTTCTTCCTGTACAACCAATATCTTTTTCCCGGCACAGATCGGGAGGCGATGCTGCTGATATGCAGGGGAGGGATACGGTTCGACCTGTCCGCCCTTTTCTATCTGAACGGTTTGTACCTTATGTTGTCCCTGCTCCCTTTTTCGTTCGTTTTTTCACGTGTCTGGCAGGGTTTTCTGAAATATCTTTTCGTGATCGTCAATGCGGCCGGTTTTTTCTTCCAGATATTTGACTTTATTTTTTTCAGAACGGTGCTTCACCGGACTGATTTTTCCTTTTTCAGGGAATTTGCCCGGGAAAGAAACCTGGGAGCCATATTGGTTCACGGGGTCACTGAATACCTCCTGTTTTTCCTTGCCTGGGTTGCCGTGATCGCCTTGCTTTGGTTCACATACGGCCGATCACGGTATATTTCACGCCCTGTTTTTACTTTTAGGTTTTTTGCCTGGCGTCTTGTTGTTTTTTGCCTGGCCCTGCTTATTTCCGTAGCGGCTGTACGTGGCGGTACGGACAGAACTACCCGTCCGATCACCCTGAGCAATGCGGCCGCCTATGTTTCCCGGCCGCTGGAAACGGGAATCGTGTTAAATACGCCTTTTTGTATACTGCGTACTTTCGGAAAACCGTCATTGGAGAAACTTCACTTTTTTGATGATGAGGAAGAGCTGGAGGGACTGTATTCTCCCTTGCATAGGACAGGGTCGGTTTCCGGGGACAGCGAAACCGGAATGAACAGGAAAAATGTGGTGATACTGATCCTGGAAAGTTTCTCCAGGGAATATTCCGGTTTTCTAAACCCTGCCGGAACACCTTCATATATGCCCTTTCTTGACTCCCTCATGTCCTGTTCGCTGGCATGCAGCAAAGCTTACGCGAACGGTCGCAAATCTGTGGACGCCATTCCTTCTGTCCTGGGCAGTATTCCCAGTCTGGAACAATCTTTCGCCCTTACCCCCTATGCCCTCCATCAGCAGGAAGGTTTGGGAAACACACTGAAGAGGCAGGGATACCACACTTCTTTCTTTCACGGGGCTCCCAACGGGTCCATGGGCCTGGACGCCATGGCACGTCAATTGGGATTCGACACGTATTACGGGATGAACGAATTTGGAGACAAGACCCAGTACAACGGGTACTGGGGAATATGGGATGAGCCTTTTCTGCAATTTTTCGCACGGACCCTGGGGTCTTTTTCCGAGCCGTTTGCAACAGCTGTATTTACCCTTTCTTCCCACCATCCTTTTGTAATCCCCGATCAGTACGAAGGCGTGTTTCCCGAAGGGCCGCTTCCCGTTCACACCTCAATAAGATATGCCGATCATGCGCTGAGACGTTTTTTTGAAAAAGCCGCGAAAAGCCGGTGGTACCCGAACACCCTTTTTGTACTGGTGGCAGACCACGGCACGTATTCACAGACAGATCCCGGGTACCAGAGCGACGTTGAAAGCATGGCAGTACCTGTTGTATATTACGATCCTTCCGCCACAGTAATCCGGGAGGGCGAACTATATGAAGGGTATACCCAGCAGATAGACATCATGCCAACGGTGCTCCACCTACTCGGATATCCCGATGGTTTTTTTGCTTTTGGCAGGAGCATCAGAGATACACTGACCAGCCCCTTTGTCGTACATTATCCGTCCTCTTTCAATATCATGAGGATAGAAAAAGAAAAAGAGCCCTCCAATGAGCTCTTTCTTAAAGCGTTTCGTCAGCAATACAACAACAGGCTGATAGAGGGACGCCTGTTGTTTCCCCGTTAGGCCATATTGCTGTACACGTTCTGCACGTCGTCATCTTCTTCGATCCGTTCCAGAAGCTTTTCAACGTCGGCTTTCTCCTCCGGTGTCAATTCCTTGAGTTCCCCGTTCACAATACGGTCAAATCCCCCGCTGACCAGTTCCATCTGCTTCTCTTCTATGAATTTCTGCAACGAACCGTAGGATTCAAAACTTCCGTAAATCACGATAACTTCTTCTTCTTCTTCCAGAAAGACTTCTTCCCCTCCGTAATCTATCAGTTCAAGTTCAAGGGCTTCCATATCAAGCCCGGGTACTGCCTTGATCCTGAACACGCATTTGTGGTCGAACATGAAATCAACGCTCCCGGAAGTGCCCAGGCTGCCGCCGCTCTTATTAAAGTAGGATCTGATATTGGCAACGGTACGGGTAGTGTTGTCCGTGGCCGTTTCAATAATCACCGCAACTCCGTGAGGTCCGTATCCTTCATATACCACTTCGCGGTAATCGCCCTTGTCCTTTTCCTCTGCCCTTTTGATGGCTCTTTCAATATTGTCCTTGGGCATGTTCTCGGAACGTGCAGTCTGCACGATGGCCCGCAACCTGGGGTTGTTTTCGGGATCTGCACCTCCCTGTTTTGCGGCAATGGTCAGTTCTTTGCCTAACCGGGTAAAAGTACGGGACATATTGCCCCATCTTTTCATTTTCCTTGCCTTCCTGTATTCAAAAGCCCTTCCCATAGCAAGACCTTATTGAAGCATCAACATCTCCAGACGCGCAATGTATTTGTCGATCTCGTATCCCTCAAGTGTCTGGGGATATTTATTCTTGATTGTTTTGTACATATCCAGGGCCCCGGCATAGTCGCCTTTTTCCTCCATAAGGATACCGGCTTTCCTGTAATACGCTGCGGCATAGGCATTATCCCTGTAAGCGGCTGCTTTCAGATACCACGTAAGGGCACTTTCGGTATCTTCAAGACCGGCATAGGCATCTCCTATGTTGCACCACGCACGTGCCTGGATGATCTCGTCCCGTGATTTGTATTTCTTGAGGTATTCAATAGCCTGCCCAAAATTGCCCAACTGAAGTTCGCTTACGCCTGCGTAAAAATAAACTACTTGTCCCGGCAGGGCTTTGTACTGGTCAATAATGTCTTTGAATCCCAAAACGTTGCCGTCCCCGTTCAGGGCAAGGGCGAACGAATCTGACCGGAAATAACGCTCCGCGGGGAACATCTGGGCAAGGGCTTCGTTTCTTCTTGGTTCACGGATCAGTTTCATGTATCCGAACCCCAGGCCGAGCAGGATAATGACCCCTGCAACGGTATAGATCAGATGGTTTTTGTATTTTGCCAGAAATTCTTCTGATTTGCTGATGGCTTCGGCAACTACTGCCGCTTCTTCTTTCTTATGTTTAGAACCGGTTTTATTTTTTGACATAGGTCTTTAATTTGAGGCGGCAAATATACGTAAAATTTGCTATGTTTGCATACTTGTTGAAGGAATCTGTATGTATTTGTCCCGTTTGTTGGTTTCTCATTTTAAAAACATTGATGCTGCTGCTTTGGATTTTTCTCCGGGGATCAATGTCCTGTACGGAGATAACGGCGAAGGAAAGACAAATTTGCTGGATGCCATCTATTATCTGAGCGTTTGCAAGAGCTCGGTTTCCGTTCCTGACAGGGATGTGATCGCCTATGAACAAGGTGAAGCTACGCTCTTCGGACAGTATGCCATGGATTCGGGAGTTCATGAAAAAATTTCCTGTTCCGTTTCCAGAGAAGGTGATAAGTTTTTCAAAAGAAACAACAAACGATACGAAAAGCTTTCGCTTCATTTGGGTCTGATCCCGGTGGTGATGGTGTCGCCCCAGGACACCTCACTCGTTTACGGATCCGGGGAAGAGCGCCGCAAGTATATGAACTTCCTGCTTTCACAGACAGAACCCGACTACCTTCAGACCATACTTGAATATAAAAAGCTGTTGCATCAGAGGAACAAACTCCTGAAAACGGAAAGGTTCACTACAGACGTACTGGAAGCGCTGGATGCCGCATTATCCGCCAGGGGGGATCTGATACACGCCAGGAGAAGGGAACTATGCAGCTTGCTCCATCCTCATGTAATCCATTATTACGGCCTGCTTTCTTCCGGGAAAGAGCCGGTTGACCTGCGGTACGATTCGGACCTGAACAGGGATAGTATGGCTGTCATGCTAAAAAAGGGCAGGCAGAAAGATATGATGCTGCAGTATACCGGTACGGGTATTCAAAGGGACGACATATGTTTTTCCCTGGGAGGATATCCCCTGAAGGTGTGCGGTTCGCAGGGACAACAGAAAACGTACCTGCTGGCTCTTAAGCTGGCTCAGTTTGCACTGATAAGGCAAATGAAAAACCTGGCACCCATACTCCTGCTCGACGATGTTTTTGACAAGCTGGACGCACGGCGTGTGTCTAACCTGCTGCACCTTGTGGCAGAGGACGGATTTGGCCAGATATTCCTGACCGACAGTAACAAGGTTCGCATAGAAGAAATCATGCATACTTTGGGAGGCCCGCATACCATTTTCCGGGTTGTCCGTGGAGTTTTTAAAGATGAAAAGACAAAAGACCAGAACATTACAGGAGGTGCTTGAGCAAACCCTGATGGAGACGGGCCTTGCCGAAGGCCTTGAGGAACTCCGACTTCACCATGCATGGGATGAGCTCATGGGTGAATCAGCCGCCAGGGAATGCGGACAGCGTTCCTTAAGGGACGGGATCTACACGGTAAAGGTGAAGTCCTCGGTGCTGCGTTGCCAACTGGACATGCAAAAGAACTTTCTTGCAGGGAAACTGAACGCAAAGTTGAACAAAAACCTTGTCAAGGAGGTTGTCATTCATTAGCCGTGGATACCAGACCGCATATCATAGCCGATTCACAGATCCCCTTTCTGGATGCGATAACCGCTTCCCATGCCCGCATAACGCGCATGCCCGGGCACATGATAGGTCCGTCAGATGTCCGGAGGGCCGATGCGCTGGTCATCCGGACCCGTACGGTATGTAATGCCTCCCTGCTGCAGGGCAGTGCCGTATCTTTTATAGGATCTGCAACCATAGGCACCGATCATATTGATCTGGAATACTGTGCTTCCGGGAACATAACCGTGACTGCGGCTCCCGGATGCAATGCCGGGGCTGTGATGCAGTATCTCTTTACGGCACTTGCTGCCTGGGCACGAGCCGGGGAAACGGACCTTCGTGAGATGACACTTGGGATAGTGGGGGTAGGGAATGTAGGTAAGAAAGTGGAAGATCTGGCCAGGCACCTGGGCATGAAAACCATACTGAACGATCCGCCAAGGGCCCTTACTGAGGGGCCCGAAGGTTTTTCCACCCTGGACCGTCTGCTTACAGAGGCAGACATTGTTACCATGCATGTCCCCCTGACACCGTTGACCCGGGGTATGGCCGGCCGGGAATTCTTCCGGTCGCTCAGAAATGGAGCTTGTTTTGTAAATACCTCACGCGGTGCAGTCGTTGATGAATCGGCATTACGTGAGGCATCGGGCCGGCTGGGAGGAATCATACTGGATGTCTGGCAGGGTGAACCGCACATCGATCCTTCGACTGTAAAGATAACCGATCTGGCAACTCCGCATATCGCAGGGTATTCCCTGGAAGGAAAACGGAACGCTTCGCAGACCGTGTTACGCGCCCTGGCCCGCCATTTCGGATGGGAAGATCTGAAGGATCACACCATTGATCTTCCGCCGGTTCCCGTTGTTCCCGCCCATTTGCTTTTCACGCGATGTTTTCCTATATTTGTTGAAGATAAACGGTTACGCGACGCACCCCACGATTTTGAAACACAGAGAAATGCATATGTGTACCGCAGGGAATGGACCCCGGAACAATACAGGCAACTGACATTATGTTTACCGCACAAGACTTGGAATACATCCGACGCAAAGGATTGACGCCGCAAGATGTAGAATCACAACTCCGGTATTTTTCCACGGGGTTTCCTCCCCTGGACATAACGGGACCGGCCGTGCCCGGAAACGGGATTGTCTGTTTTGACAGTCAGCAACAGCGTGATCTGGCCAAACGTTACGATGAGTGGAACGGCAGCCGTGTTAAGTTTGTTCCCGCTTCCGGAGCCGCCACCAGGATGTTCAAAGACCTGTTCCAGGCCAGGGACATATTGGCCGGGGAGGGGAACAAAGCATTGTCCGGCCCCGTGGAAGGGTTTTTCAGCAGGATGTCCGAATTTGCCTTTTATCCCTTATTGGCCGGCCTGAAGGGACATGATCCCGGGGACAGGCTCAAAACGCTGACACAGCTGCTGGAGAAGGAGGGTTTGGGTTTTGCCTCCTTACCCAAAGGACTCATCCCTTTCCACAAATATCCCGATGGCCCCAGAACTCCGTTCGAAGAGCATTTGGTAGAGGCTGCGCACTGTACGGCACAGCCTGACGGCAAGGTGAAAGTGCATTTTACCGTTTCATCCGAACACATGGAATGGTTCGTCCGTAAACTTGAACTGGTACGTGAACGGTATGAGGAAAGACTGGGTGTGCAGTTTGTAACCGGGTTCTCGACCCAAAGCCCGGCAACCGACACCATAGCCGCCGATAAAGACAACCGTCCCTTCCGTGCCGGCGACGGATCCCTGGTGTTCCGGCCCGGCGGGCACGGAGCGCTTCTGGACAACCTGAACTCCCTCGAGGAGGATATGGTATTTATAAGGAACATAGACAACGTGGTCCCCGAGGCGTCGCTCGCTCCCGTGATCCACTGGAGGAAAGTGCTTGCCGGATACCTCTTGTACTGCAGGAGAAAGGTTTATGCCTATATCAGTCAGCTGAAAGAAGGGGCAGACACGTTGCTGATGAAAGAGATGGCCGGTTTCCTGGAAGACACGTTTGGTATCACGCATCCCCCCATGGAAGGGGACGAGTTCCGTTCCTACCTGTTTTCCAAGTTGAACCGGCCCCTTAGGGTTTGCGGTATGGTACGCTCCACCGGGGAGCCCGGGGGAGGACCTTTCCGGGTCAGGGACAGGGACGGATGCGGATCGCTCCAGATACTCGAGCAAGTGCAGCTTGGAGGGCAGACATTTCATACCACACATTTCAACCCGGTGGATCTTGTCTGTTCATTCAGGGCCTATGACGGATCAGTATACAGGCTGGCTGGTTTTCGCGATGACAAGACCGGTTTCATATCACATAAAAGCATGGAGGGCAGGGAGTTAAAAGCGCTTGAACTTCCCGGTTTGTGGAACGG
>LFSY01000129.1:0-477 GCA_001512865.1 Rikenellaceae bacterium DTU002
TTCGCTTATGGCTTTTTCTCTTATCATTTGCAACCTGGTTCTCACGTTCCGCCAAAGAGCCTGCATATAATTCCTGTCATCTATACACCGCATACCAAATGGGCGGTAAACAGGTTTCCCCCATTCTTGTCCCAGCAGTACATAACAGCCACTGGTTTTGATATGACTTTATTAACCCTAACGATGCTTCTTCGATGATTCATTCTCATTCAGCTCTTATATACTCATCTTCCAGCTTGTGCTGATTTTTCCGAATCGCTCACCACCCCTGTCTTGCCTCAGAAGCGGCATTCGGCGATTTGCAACCTACACCTGTATGCCGGTTGCGGGAGGCCTACTCCCATCTCTTTGACAGTTACGAACACAGCTTTCATATTTTAGCCACTCAATATGTAGCTGCATCCTCGTGACGCACGCATATAAGGATTTTCCTGGATCATCTCAATCACCCCACGATCGTCTGTCTTCATGATGTGC
>LFSY01000129.1:540-845 GCA_001512865.1 Rikenellaceae bacterium DTU002
GTACTATTTTTGAAAGAACAACCCACCGGTTATTCTCATCTAATTTTGCCTCAAAGGGCATCTTGAATTCAGAAATTGAAAGTTGCATGGAGCTCTTGTAGCGTATCATATAATGCAAGGTTTATGGAGTAAAAATACTCAATTTCTTGCACTTACGCAAATTTTTGTCAACTTATTTTATTGTCAGTCAACGTTTTATAAATTATTCAGCAGCCCCTAATTAGAAAAAACTTACGTCGCACTCAGTTCTCTGGCTCTTTCCAGCGCCCGGTCAATGTGACTGCAGATGTTCTCCTGACCGATTC
>LFSY01000127.1 GCA_001512865.1 Rikenellaceae bacterium DTU002
GGTTTTTTCAGGGGAATGCGGGAAGGATGAGCTTCCCGAACTACAAGGATACGAATACATCCTGGAGCGGTACCTGAAGCCTGAACTGCCGAAAGCGCTGCTGGAAAACCTGCGGAAAGACGAGCTGATACCAACTTCCATGTGCCTTGTAAACAACGGATTGTCTCATGGCATTTTAAGTATTGCTAAATCATCGGGAACAGGAGCAAAGGTCTATGTAGATAAAATCCCCATTGCGCGTGAATGCTTTACTTTTGCCGAATCCGAAAAAGAAAAAGAATTGTCACCCCTGGTAGCCGCTCTTAACGGCGGGGACGATTATCAGATGCTCTTTACCATGCCCCTTGATTCTTATCAGATCCTCTGCAGGGAATACAACATGGATATCATAGGGCACATATGTGATGCATCCGCCGGGTGTACGCTCGTTACACCCGACGGGAGGTCACTTCCCCTGGAAAGTCCCGGGATGTGATCCTTAGAAAGAAACCACGGGAGGAGTTTCCGCCCCTTCTGTTGCCTTGAAATAGGCTTTGGGTTCAAAATTCCTGAAACCGGCCACAACGGAATT
>LFSY01000030.1:0-5797 GCA_001512865.1 Rikenellaceae bacterium DTU002
CCTTCTTCGCGTAAGGCAAGAGCTGTACTGTCATTATCCAATCCGCCCCAGAAAGGAAGCTCGGCCTGCAGGTACATGCCTTCCCTGTCGGCAGCAATGAACGCGGCCCGGGGAGGACAATAGGAATGGAACCGGTAATGATTGATCCCGTATTCTTTGGCAATGCGGAAAACCCTTTCCCAGGAGGCTACATCCATGGGGGCGAACCCCGTAAGAGGGAAAACAGCCCCCTCGTGCTTGCCGCGCAGGAAAACGGGACGGCCGTTGATGTGGAACTGCGTGCCTTCGGCTGAAAACTCCCGCATCCCGAAACTTTCGGTGCGGGTATCTTTCATTCCCCTTGCCGGGGCCGAGACGGTGGCCGTCAGGCGATAGAGCGGGGTGCTGAATTCATCCCACAGGCGCATTTGATGGTCAAGAAAATATTCCAGGAGTACCGAGTCTTTCCACAGGCCTTTAATGCGGCGCTTTTTGAGGTGTTTTGTGCGCCCTTTGCAGGTTCTTTCTACCTGGATTTCCACTTCCAGAGGGTCCTCCGGATACGGGTTTTCCAGTATCAACAGCACGTTGGCTGTTCCGGCTGTGATATCGGGTGTAATCCGCATATGTTTTATATGCAGGGAATCTCTGGCCAGCAGGAACATCTCTCCCAGGATACCGTTCCAGTTGGTTTGGGTATCATTGGAATATATATGGGCGTTGCCGTAAGGGGTAAGCGAAAGCCGGTTGTCAATGCGCAATGTCAATGTATGTTCACCGGGATCCAGCATGTGGGTTACCTCAAAACGCTGTGGAGACTGGAGAAGGCGGGAATTCCCGGTTTCCCTTCCGTCAATCCATAACCGGGAACTTTTGGTGCGTTCCAGGTGCAGGAAAATGCGTTTGTCCCGGAAATGTTCGGGTACGATAACCTTTCTCCGGTACCAGGCTGGCCCCTCGTATGTGTAGATGCGATGGAGGTGAGAGGCCGAGGAATCGTTGTTGAAAAATCCTTTTTGCCGCAGGTCTGTCGTGCCCGGCAGGGTGATGGTATCTTCCAGTGTCCGGTTGTACCATTTGGCCTCAATGCCCCGGTCCCTGTGGTCCGTTGCAAATTCCCAGGGTCCGTCCAGCGGGATGATGTCAGGGTTCACGTCGGAGTCCGGCTGTGTACTGCAGGCCGTGACCAAAAGAGTCAGTATACCGATTAAATATTTCATAAGGTATATTACAAAATTAAGAAAAGTTATCTTTGTCGGATGAAACGTACTATTGTTTATTTGTGTTTGTTATGGATCCCGTGGATAGCCCTCGCTCATCCAGGAGCCCGTATTTCCGATCAGGTAAGATATACCCCTGAAGATCAAAAGGTTTTTGAAAAAGTGATGGACGTGTTGGTACCCCTGCGCAACGAATCCGTGTCCGTACTGATCATGAAGGCGGCAGAAGCCATGCAGGAAACCCCTTATGTGGGGGGGACACTGGAGCAAACCCCGGAAATGCTGACCGTTTCACTGGCACGTACCGACTGTATTCTGCTGGTGGAAGCCTGTGTCTGTATGGCGTTGACCGCACGGCAGGAAGATCACGGTTTTGAAGCCTTTTGTGAGAATCTGAGGCAGTTTCGTTACCGGGAGGGAATAACTGACGGGTACTTAAGCCGTATCCATTATACCAGTGAATGGATACGTCAGGCAGAGACCCGCGGACTGGCCGTTGAGGTCAGCCGGCAGATAGCGGATACTCCACTGGACCAATCGTTTTCCTATATGTCTGTTCATGCGGACAAATACCCCCAATTGGCCGCAGATCCCATCCTGGTTGAGGGCATTAGAGCCGTTGAACAGAAATTATCGGAAGGGACTTTTTTCTATATTCCCAAATCGCAATTGGAGAAAAACCTGGACAAGATACAGCACGGGGATATGGTCTGCTTTGTGACCAATACCGAAGGGCTGGATATCAGCCACGTGGCATTTGCTTACGAATACTATACCTGTGAGCACGATTGTTGCCCCGACGGACGCGGCTGCTCCAATGGTCAAAGGCAAATGGGTTTCCTGCATGCTTCTTCCTCTGAGGGGAAGGCAGTCATAGACAAAAAGACGCTGATTGGCTATGCCAACGGCATCGGTTCCTGCACGGGTGTCAGGATCGTCCGGTTTTTGTGATCCAGTCGATCAGGGACTGAATGAATCCGGGAACGGGGATGTCGGGATCGCCGGCAGCGCAGAAAACGCTGACACCTCTTTCCCTCCCGGCCATAAGCCTGGAGTTGAGTTCCGCTTCTTCTTCCCGTATGTCAGCATAAAAAGCGCTTTTCATCTCAAAAGCAACGGCAACCTCTATCCCGAACGCCAGTCCCAGTTCAACAAAGTCAAGCATATCGGACTTGTTGCCCACGTATAGTATGGCAACACCCAGCAAGTCGTAATCGAGGCCAAACCTTACCTGGTAGTCTAATAATTTCTTTTTCTGCAATTCATTTTCCACCAGCAATACTTTTTTTGTAAAAAAGATTTCGTTGAGCTCGGTGGACATGATATTTTTGAAATTTTCTTTCAGTTGATCCGCCTTATCACACACAGGGCCCTGTACACGGGTCCCGTTGCCGTCATTGGTAACCATCCTTACCGAATCGAAATCTGACAGGAATACGAAATTTGTGGAATGTGTTATGTAGATCACCTGGTTCTTTTCGCTCAGACTCCGCAGGACCCTGTAGAGGTTGCGTTTCATGCGGGGATGCAGGTACATCTCGGGTTCTTCCAGCATCAGGATAAATCCATGGCTTTTTTCCTGGTTGTAAGCATTCAGTATAGAAAGAATGATCGCATTCTGTACCCCTTCCCCAAGGGCCCTGAGGGGTGTGATGCGGTTTTCTTCGTACAGGCACATTTCCATTGACTGGTAAAAGTCCCGGGAGGTGATGGGTTTGAAATAGATATCCCACAGGGTTTCGTCCTCATCCTTGACCGTTTCATAGCCCAGGTAATCCAGCATGGACTGCCGTATGGTATCCTTGAGACGGGTAAATGCTTCGGTTCTCAGGGTGATCATGGCTTCTTCTATACATTGGTCAAACCACTGTTTCCTGGGAACCTGCGTTTCCGTTCCGTCGGAATTCATAATGGAGATCGTATTGTCTTTTCTGAGGAAATCCTTGTTGATTTCTTCCAGCAGGCTGTTCATCAATGTCAGACGGATATCCGATCGGGACTGGGTGGTGATCCTGTCGGTACGAATATATACGACCGGGATCTTTTCCCTGATTTTTTCCAAAGGACAGGACAGGGTTTTGAAAAGCTGTGTGCTGCCAACGCCGGGTTTTTCTGCAAGTACCTGTACGATCCGGTTGTCTTTGGTAAGACAATGTTTTTCCAGGTATCGTTTTCCTTTGTAAGGACCATCCCTGTGAAGTTTGTACACGCATCTGATCTTGTCAATGCGGGCAGGTTCCTCCCCTTCAAACGGTTCGTAAACAAACGGTTCGTCAAATTCGATCTCGATATCAATATCCCTTTTGGGATCCTGTTGGTATACGTCTTTTTCCGTAAAAATATCGGCTGTGGAATTTTCGTTTCCCAGGATTTTATTAATACACCACAGGATGTTGCTCTTTCCTGAATTGTTTGGGCCGATAAACGCTGTAAGTTGTGAAAAATCGATTTCGATGGTATCTTTTATGGAGCGGTAATTAGAGACACGAACTTTTTTAATCCTCATGGTAGCAGCAATAATAAAAGAAAACAGAAGTTGAAAGCAAAAAGTGCCCTAAAGGTATAGAAAACAAAAATCCCGACCAAATGGTGCGGGATTATTATTTCGGCAACAATGCGGGAAAAACAGCAATTCAGAAAGTGTGAATGGCCAGGCCGCTGCGGAGTTTGGGTTCAAACCATGTGGTCTTGGGCGGCATAATGTTCCCGGTATCTGCTATGTGGGTCAACTGCTTCATTGTAACAGGGTATAATGCAAAAGCGGCCGCCATTTCTCCTGAATCCACCCTTTTCCTCAATTCTCCCAGGCCTCTTATGCCTCCCACAAAATCAATGCGCCTGGAGGTTCTCAGATCCTTGATTTCCAGCAGTTTGTCGAATACAAGACTGGAAAGCACCGTCACGTCCAGAGTCCCGATGGGATCATCGTCGTTGTAGGTCCCCTCGCGTGCGCTCAACGAATACCAGCATCCGTCAAGATACATGGAAAAATTGTGCAGACCGGATGGTGCATAAGGGGTCTCCCGGTCACAGAGACATTCTACCAGAAAGTCACGGGAGAGGGCCTGCAGGAACGTTTCGGGAGCCATACCATTCAGGTCTTTAACAACACGATTGTAGTCTATGATTTTCAGATGGCTTTCAGGGAACACCACGGCCATAAAATAATTGTATTCTTCCTCCCCGGTATGGTTTGGATTGGCGGCTCTGCGTTCGGCTCCCACCAGAGCAGCAGCAGCGGTGCGGTGATGTCCGTCGGCAACATAAAAAGCAGGTACAGAAGCAAATATCTCTGTGATAAGCCGGATGTCTTCAGCGTCACTCACAGCCCAGAAATGATGCCCGAACCCGTCAGTGGCAGTGAAATCGAATTCGGCCGGTCCGGATACGACTTTTTCCACGATACTGTTTATCCGCGGCACATCGGGATAGGCAAAGAATACCGGCTCGATGTTGGCACTTTGTATCCTTACATGGACCATGCGGTCTTCTTCCTTGTCTTTTCGCGTAAGTTCATGTTTCTTGATCTTCCCGGACATATAGTCCTCTATATGCGCACAGACCACCAGTCCGTACTGGGTGCGGCCTTCCATGGTCTGGGCGTAAACATAGTACATTTCCCGGGGATCCCGGACCAGCCATCCGCGTTCCTGCCACAGGCGGAAATTTTCAACGGCTTTGTCATACGCTTCCCTGGAGTGCTCATCTATGAACGGATCAAAGTCGATCTCGGGTTTTGTTATGTGAAGCAACGATTTTTCACCGGCCTCGGCCTTTGCCTCGGCTGAATTCAGCACATCGTAGGGACGGGCAGCCACTTCCTGCACAAATCGCCTGGGCGGCCTGAGGGCTGCAAAAGGTTTAATTTTTACCATAAAAATGTTATTATCAAGCCCGGTGGCTTATTTGTTCAACTGGAAAGTAGTGTCACCATCCCGGAAGAATGCCACGATCTGACGTGCGGCGGCAAGACCGGCATTGATGTTGGCTTCTTCTGTCTGGGCACCCATCTTTTTGGGTGTGGAGAAGACACGTGTATCGAACTGGGCCCGGAGGGCTTCCATATTTCCGGGAGCCACGTCGGTTGCATATTTGAGGTCTTTTCGTTCAGCCAGGACCTCCTCGAGCTCCGTTTCGTTGATCACTTCCTTCCGCGCCGTATTGATAAGACACGCTCCTTTGGGCATAAGAGAAAGCAGGGATTTGCCGATGGAGCCTTTGGTCTCGTTATTGGCGGGGATGTGCAGGGACAGATAGTCCGAGCGGCTGTACAGGTCTTCCAGCGTATTGGCCACATGCACCGATTCTCCCTGCATGGCCGAGGCCGGAACAAAGGGATCGTACGCATACACTTCCATTCCAAAGCCCCTTGCCAGCGCGGCCACCAGACGGCCTACATTTCCGTATGCATGGACGCCCAACGTTTTTCCCCGTAACTCCGTGCCGGTGCCTGGCTGGAATTGTTTGCGGGCCATATAGACCATCATGCCAATGGCCAGTTCGGCCACGGCATTGGAATTTTGTCCGGGCGTGTTCATGGCCACAATATTGTTTCTGCTGCAGGCATCCAGATCCAGATTGTCGTATCCTGCCCCTGC
>LFSY01000030.1:5829-9057 GCA_001512865.1 Rikenellaceae bacterium DTU002
CCACTATGGAACGGATGCCGTCAACGGCTTTTTTTGCAAAAGGTTTGTCAGTAGCTACCAATACTTTCATGACGTGATTATTTATGTGTTTTTTCAAAATCCTGCATACAGGTCACCAGTGCCTGTACACTTTCTTTGGGACAGGCATTGTAGATAGAAGCACGGAAACCTCCGACAGAACGGTGTCCCTTGATGCCCACCATGCCACGGGATTTGGCAAAATCCATGAATTCTGATTCCAGCGATTCACGCCCGGGGGACATGACAAAACAGACGTTCATCAGAGAACGGTCTTCTTTGGCAGCCGTTCCTCTGAACAGGGGGTTGCGGTCAATTTCACCGTATAGCAGATCTGCCTTTTCCCGGTTGATCCGCTGAATGGCTTCCAGACCACCCAGGTTCCTGAGCCACTTGAGGGTCTGTGTCATGATGTATATGGGAAAAACGGGCGGGGTGTTGAACATGGATTCTCCTTCTATATGTGTCTGGTAGTTCAACATGGAAGGTATGGGACGGGATACCTTTCCCGGGATGTCCTTGCGTATGATCACAAAAGTCACTCCGGCCGGTCCCACGTTCTTCTGGGCTCCCCCATAAATCAGGGCGTATTTGGAAACATCCACCGGACGGCTCATGATGTCGGAAGACATATCGGCGACCAGGGGAACCGGGCAGTCCATATCTGTATGGATCTCGGTCCCGTAGATGGTGTTGTTGGTGGTGATATGGAAGTAATCCGCGTCGGAAGGGACCGCGTATCCTTTGGGGATGTGGTTGTAGGTGCTTTCTGCCGAAGAGGCAGCAGTCACCACTTCTCCGAACGCTTTGGCTTCTTTGAGGGCTTTTTTTGCCCAGACACCTGTTTCCAGGTAGACAGCCTTGTTGTTGAGCAGGTTCATGGGAACCATACAAAACTGAAGGCTGGCACCGCCTCCAAGGAACAGGACCTCATAATTGTCGGGGATATGGAGTAATTCCTTCCACAGGGAACGGCATTCGTTCATTACCGCCTCCCAGTCTTTGGAACGATGGGAAATTTCAATAACCGACATTCCCGTGTTGTTAAAATCCTGCAATGCTTCTATGCCTGCTTTCAAGGCTTCTTTGGGAAGGACGCAGGGCCCTGCGTTAAAATTGTGGGTGGTTTTCATATTGTTCGAAGTTTTTATTACGAATTATTTGAGAATGCAAATATAAAGTAAAAAAATACAATCAAAAATTAATTATTGTTAATGATCTGTAAGTGTTTCTGACCGGTTTCCTTTTCGCAGTAATGGCATCTGAGCACCAGTCCCTCCGGCGTTATTCCTGTGGTAAAACGTGTTTTTACGGGTTCGTGATTTGTTATGCATCTTGGATTGAGACACCTTACCAGTCCGCAGATCTCGGGAGGTATTACAACAGGTCGTTTTTCCACGACCTGGTATTCCCTGATGATGTTCAGGATGGCATCCGGGGCTACCAGGGCAATGCGGTTCACGTCGTCTTCTTCAAAGAATTTGTCAGAGATCTTTATGATGGATTTGGTGCCCAGCACCTTGCTTTCCAGGTTCGTTCCAAAAGTCATTTGGAAATTGCCTCGTGCCAGTCCCAGTATCTCAATGACATGAAATAATTCGCCTGCGGGGATCCTGTCAATTACAGTCCCGTTCCTGATGGCGCTTACCTTAAGTTTTTTCTTGTTTTCCATGATCCTTTCATTATTGATTCATCAGATAGGTAATGATGCCCATACGTGTGTACACACCATTCCGGGCTTGTTCAAAATAGTAAGCTTCGGGCCGGTCATCCACATCGGTGGCGATCTCGTTGACCCTGGGCAGCGGGTGCAGGATGCGCAGGTTGGGCCGTGCCCCGGTCAGCATGGAAGCGTCCAGGCTCATCAGGTTCCTGACTTTTTCAAACTCCATGGGATCCTGGAACCGTTCCTGCTGGATCCTGGTCATATAGAGAATGTCCGTGTTCAGGATCTGTCCTTCCAGCAGTTTGTGCTCGGAATAAGGAATGCCGCGGGAATCAAGAAAATTTTTGTATTCCCGGGGGATGGCCAGTTCGTCACAGGAAACAAAACGGAAACGGGGATTGAAGTGGCTCATGGCCTGTAAAAGGGAGTGAACCGTCCGTCCGTATTTCAGGTCACCCACCATGGTTATGGACAGATTTTCCAGGGTGCCCTGCGTTTTCCATATGGAATACATGTCCAGCAGGGTCTGCGTGGGATGCTGGTTGGCGCCGTCTCCCGCGTTGACAATGGGGCATCCCGCGATTTCGGAGGCATATCTTGCGGCTCCGTCAAGAGGGTGCCGCATTACGATCATATCGGCATAATTGGAGACCATCTTGATGGTGTCCTTCAGGCTTTCTCCCTTGGAAATGCTGGTAGCGTTCAGGGAAGAAAAACCAATGACCCTCGCACCCAGGCGGTTTGCAGCCGTTTCAAAACTCAGGCGGGTTCGTGTGGAGGGTTCAAAAAAAATGCAGGCGATTACCTTATCTTTATAGATGGGCCGGTTGGTGTCCTTTTCGTATTTTCCGGCAAGGTCAAGTACCTGCAANNATTTCTTCCTTGTTGAAGTCGTTGATTGAAATGAGTGATTTCATATCTGATGAATTACAATTTCTTTCTATGTCGGTTCCAGCGATGATAAAAGAGTCTGTTTGCCGGACGGAGGCACCCTGACGGTCAGCCGGCACGGGAGGGGCCCTTCCATAAAAGACTGGCTCACAACAAGGGCCTGTGTGTCATGTACGGCTTTCATGATCTTGTCTGTCTGGTCGTAGTTGTATTGCAGCAGCATGGTTTCCAGTACGCGCTTCTCGATGACGGATGCATGTTCCAGCGCATTCCCGGCTGCTGTCCGGTATGCGTTCACAAGCCCGCCCGTTCCCAGTTTGATGCCGCCGAAATACCGGACTACCACCAGGAGCACATCCGAGAGGTCATGGGATAACAGTTGCCCCAGGATGGGTTTTCCCGCGGTGGAGGAAGGTTCTCCGTTATCGTTCGCACGCCAGGGCTCTCCTGCGGGACCCAGGCGGTAGGCATAGCAGATATGCCTTGCGTCGTAAAACTTTTTTTTCATAGCACCCAGTTGCATGCGGATCTCTTCTTCTGTTGAAACGTGAAAACCAAAGGACAGGAAGCGGCTGCCCTTTTCCTTGTACTGGCCCTCGCAGGGAGCTCCAAGGGTTTTGTATATCTCGCCGGGGCACATCATGCGAAAATAC
>LFSY01000030.1:9182-14756 GCA_001512865.1 Rikenellaceae bacterium DTU002
AGCGAACTGCTCTGTCTGAAAATTCAGGAAACGGCGCCCCGGAAACTTTCGATTGTTGCCGCAGGGAACATTCCGCTGGTCTGCTGGCACGATGTGGTCTGTGCCCTGGCCTATGCCGCTGCACATCCTGCAGCCGTAGAGATTGAGATCAAACTGTCCTCTGCCGACAATGTGCTGCTTCCGTTTGTTATCCAAACGATGGGTGCCATGCATGCCGGCTGTATGGAGGGGATACACGTCCGGTTTGTTACCCGGGTCAGTCAGGACACCGGGGCGATCCTGTTTACTGGAGGCTCACATGCCGAGATGCATTACCGGCGATCATTCTTTGGGAAGGCCATGCTCATTCGCACCGGCCGTACTTCGGTGGCGTTTCTGCAAGGGAACGAAACCGGTGAACAGTTTGCCGCCCTGGCTCAGGATTGTTTTCTGTATTTTGGACTGGGGTGCCGTAACGTTACCCTTCTGCTGGTTCCGCAGGATTTTGACAAACAGAGGTTTGCCGGCAGATTTGCTTCTGCGGCACGAACCGTTCTGGGGAATCATGAACATTATGGAAATGCTTTCCGGCATGCAAAGGCCTGTGCCCTGATGTCCGAGGGAAGCGTACCGGACGTTATGGTCATTCCCGATACCTGTATCATCACTGAAGATGAGGCTTTGAACACCCCGGTAGGAATGCTTCACCTGGTAAGGTACCGAAGCCGGGAGGATGCCCTGGATTTCATATCATCACGCAAAGAATTCATTCAGTGCGTGGCAGGCACCGAAAGCCTTCCCCTGGGACAGACACAGTATCCCCGGTTCACGGATTACGCAGACGGACTAAATACGTTGGAATGGCTACAAAAATTATCATACTGACGGGACCCACGGGCGTGGGAAAAACCGCGCAAAGTCTTGCCATAGCGCGCCTGCTGGGTTCTCCGGTCATCAATTGCGACAGCCGCCAGATCTACAGGGAAATGAAAATTGGCGTTGCCCGTCCGTCAACAGAAGAGTTGTCAGGCGTACGGCATTATTTCATTGCTACACATTCCATACACCAGCCTTATTCCGCAGGGGATTATGAGCGGGAAGCGTGGGATCTTGTCATGCAACTGGCTCCCTCCTTCGAGTACCTGTTGCTGACAGGAGGTTCCGGTTTGTACATAGATGCGTTCCTGAACGGAATAGACCAGATGCCCGTCCCGGACCCTGTTCTGAGAAAGGAACTGATGCAAATGGCGGAAACCCCCGGGGGCCTGAACGAATTGCGTATGCGTCTCAGGGAAATGGACCCGGTGACATACGGCCGCATAGATCTGTCCAATAAACGCAGGGTCATGCGGGCGACAGAAGTTTGCCTGTTATCGGGGAAGCCCTACCACACTTTTTTAAAAAACACCCCAAAGAAAAGACCTTTCAGTACAGAGGTTCTTCTCATGGAAAGGCCCCGTGAAGAACTATACCGGCGCATTGACCGCAGGGTGTTGCAGATGATGGAAGCCGGCCTGGAAGAAGAAGCCCGGGGATTGTACCGGTACAGAAAACTCCCTGCACTCCAGACAGTGGGGTACAGGGAGCTGTTTGATCATTTTGAAGGCAAATATCCTTTGGAGGAGGCGGTCCGGCTGATACAGCGCAATACGCGCAGGTATGCAAAGCGTCAGCTAACTTACTGGAGGAACGTCCCTAGAAAGGAAGGTCATCCTCTCCTTCGTCCTGATCCGTCGTTATAGGGGCGGAAACAGGATAATCGACAGGGGCAGCGGCTGCGGCCAGCATCTTTTCCAGGCGCCATGCACGTACTTCTGTATACCACCTTCCTTTGAATTCTCTGGATTCAATATTGACAGAAGCTTTTACGGTATCACCTGTTGACATCGTCTCCAGATCACGGACCCTGTCTTCTCCGAATACAGATATGCAAACTTTTTTTGCGTACGTGGATTCGCGGGTTTCCAGGATGAATTCCTGTTTTACCCAGTTTCCCTTGAGGCCTGTCCCGTTGAATGCCGGAAGCTTTTGCAGTAAAGTTCCTTCGATTTCCACTTTCCCTGTTAGTTAGCGGCGGGGAAAACCTTGTTCATTTCCACTTCGAATACCAGCGTGCTGTTGGGCCCTATCACGCCTCCGGCTCCGTTGGGGCCGTATCCCAGTTCTGAAGGTACGTAAAGTATGATCTTTCCTCCTTCACCAATGAGCTGCATTCCTTCGGTCCAGGCCGGAATTACCCTGTCCAGGGGAAATTTGGCCATTTCGTTCCGGGTATAGGAAGAATCGAATTCGGTGCCGTCGATCAAGGTGCCCTGATAATGTACTTCTACCGTATCGGTTGCTGTTGCACGGATCTCGTTACCTTCACGGATGATCTTATATTGAAGTCCGCTGGGAAGTACCACAACCCCTTCCTTGGTCTTGTTCTCTTCCAGGAATGCCTCACCTTCCCTAAGGTTCCGTTCTCCTTCAAATACACTTTTACGTTGCATGTAGGAGGTGATGTCGTTGTTCCAGGACATCATTTCTTCCTGTGTCGGGTCTTCTTCCTTTGCCATCAATTCTTTATATGCCTTGATCAGGATCTCGTTGTTCAGATCGCCGAAGTTGGATTGCCTGACCATTGAAGCCAGCGAATAACCAACGGCACGGCTAACCGAATCGACGGCACCTTTGGAAAAATCGGCATTTGCAGTTGAAGTGCCGCTGTTGCATGATACAACAAGCATTACGCCCAGCAGGGCGATTGATAAAATCTTAAATGTTCTCATTGTTAAATTATTGTTTGAAATATTGATCGTTCTTATGATGAAGGACAAAGGTAACGTTATTTCTTGTTATTAAGATATGAATAACAGCAAATTTTGTGCAAAAGCCTTGCTCCCACTATGGCATCCCAGGGATCATTATCTGCCGGAGTCACTTCACACAGGTCAAAACCTATGATCCTGCGCCTGGAGGAGGCCAGCAGGTACAACAGGTAGTCAACCTGCTGAAAACCGAGTCCGCCTGGGACCGGAGTGCCTGTGTGCGGACACAGGTCGGGAGACAGCCCGTCTATGTCAAGACTGATATACACCTGGTCCGGAAGACTTTCCATGATCCTGTGGCATTGATCCCTCCAGGTAAGGCCCTCGTAAAGGTCTTCATGAAGGGATTCGTCGGGGAAGAAAGCAATACGGGCATCGTTCCGGATCCTTTCGTATTCTTCCGAACAATAGTCCCGTACCCCAACCTGTGTCAAGGACGTAATGGAAGGGACTGTGTTCAGCGCGTTGAACATGATGGATGCATGGGAGTAGGCAAAACCTTCGTAAGCCTTGCGAAGATCGGCATGAGCATCAATGTGAAGCATGCCAAAAGATCCGTAATGTTCTCCCAGTGCCTGAAGGTATCCCAGGGGAACGGAATGGTCTCCTCCCACGATTCCGACCATTTTTCCCAAACGAAGCTGTTCTGCTGATTGCAGGTAAACGATCCTGTTCATGCGGGCACAGGCCTGGTTGACCTGTTCCAGAACATCTCCCAGGCCGCAGTTCCCGGGGTCTTCCCCGTCTTCCCAGCATTGGATGACCTTTTCGGCCATTTTCCGGGCCGAACGGTTCAGGATGGGAAGTTCTTCGTGTACGGGGACTGTCGCCAGCGGGATATTCCAGGCTTCGGGGACGCGGGCATTGAAGAGATCAACCTGTGCCGAAGCTTCTGTAATGGCTTCGGGTCCCATATGTGTTCCTGCGCGGTATGAAGTGGTAACGTCCCATGGAACCGAGATCAGGACAATCTCAGCCTCCTGCAGTGAAAAGGGAAGTGCAAAGTAGCTGCCGTTGGCCGCTCCGGGCATATTGGGATCAAATGTATTCATACGATTCCTTCTCTTATAATATCGTGAATATGAACCATCCCCGCATATTTTTCTTCTTTGAGGACAATAAGCTGAGTAATCTTGCCGGTCTGCATCATCCTGTAGGCATGCACGGCCAGCTGATCGTAAGGTATAGTTCTGGGGGTGTTTGTCATGATGTCTGCAGCACTCAGACCATCCAGGCTGTTATTCTTTTCAACCATACGACGCACATCTCCATCGGTTATGATCCCGAGCAATTGCCCCGAATCATCCAGAACGGCAGTGGCGCCAAGCCTGTTACGCGAAATTTCAAAGATGGTGTTCCGGACCGATTCTCCTGGAGCGACTGCCGGTCGCAGTGTTTGATCCATAATGTCGGACACCCTCATATACAATTTTTTACCCAAAGAGCCCCCGGGATGGAACCGGGCAAAATCCGCCGGAGTGAAGCCCCTGAGTTTCAGCAGGCAGACGGCCAGGGCATCCCCCAGTACCATCTGGACGGTCGTGCTTGCCGTGGGGGCAAGGTCGTTGGGACAGGCTTCATGCGGGGCTGAGGCCAGCAGGGTGTAATCGGCCGATCTGCCCAGGAAGGAATCCCTGTTCCCGACCATAGCTATCAACGTGTTGCCCATTTTGCGGATCAGCGGCACAAGGACTTTAATCTCGGCGGTCTCCCCGCTTTTGGAAAGGCACATGACCGTATCGCCGGGCTGGATCATCCCCAGGTCTCCGTGAATGGCATCTGCAGCGTGCATGAAGACGGCCGGTGTCCCGGTGGAGTTGAAGGTGGCCACGATCTTCTGTCCTATGAGGGCGCTTTTCCCTATGCCCGTAACAATCAGGCGCCCTTTGGACTGATGAAGGATTTCCACCGTTCTGAGGAATGAACGGTCAATGGAGTCACGTAACGAACTAATGGCAAGCTGTTCTTTTTCAATGACTTCTATCGCTGTTTGTTGAATATCCTGACGTGGTGGGTTCATAAAATTTTGTAAGAACAAAACAAACGTATAACTTAGTGGACAAAGGTAGTAAAATATGTGTACTTCATCCGAATTGCACCTTCAGCTGAAAAAGCATTTTGGATTCAATTCTTTTAAAGGTCAGCAGGAAGAAATCATTGCCCATCTGATGCACGGAGGGGATGCTTTTGTACTGATGCCCACCGGAGGAGGCAAGTCATTATGCTACCAGTTGCCGGCCCTTCTTATGGAAGGTACGGCCATTGTCGTTTCACCCCTGATCGCCCTTATGAAAAACCAGGTGGATGCCATCCGCGGTTTTTCCGCCGATAATTACGGGGTGGCCTATTTTCTGAATTCGTCACTGACAAGGACACAGATCATCGAAGTCAAAGAGGCCCTCCTTGCAGGGAAGACGAAATTGCTCTATGTTGCCCCGGAATCACTTACCAAGCCCGAAAACATCCAATTGCTCAAACAGATCAGGATCTCTTTCTACGCTATTGACGAAGCCCATTGCATTTCTGAATGGGGGCACGATTTCCGGCCGGAATACCGCCGCATCCGGCCTTTGGTCAAAGAGATAGGCAAGGCCCCCCTTATTGCCCTGACGGCAACGGCCACACCCAAGGTGCAGCAGGATATCCAAAAAAACCTGGGAATGATGGATGCCAGGGTGTTCAAGACTTCATTCAACCGGGAAAACCTGTATTACGAGATCAGGCCAAAAGTCGATGTGAACAGGGAGCTGGTCAGATTTATCCGGACTCATGGGGGAAAGAGCGG
>LFSY01000030.1:14795-19485 GCA_001512865.1 Rikenellaceae bacterium DTU002
GGCATGGATGCCTCGGCAAGGACGGGAAACCAGGACAAATTTCTAATGGAAGAGGCGGATGTGATCGTAGCCACGATCGCTTTTGGAATGGGAATTGACAAACCCGATGTACGTTTTGTTGTACATTATGATATTCCCAAATCTTTGGAAGGGTATTACCAGGAGACCGGAAGGGCCGGCAGGGACGGAGGAGAAGGCGTTTGTGTCGCTTTTTACAGTTACAAGGATATTCAGAAACTGGAAAAATTCAAGCAGGGCAAACCGATCGCGGAACAGGAAGTCAGCAAACAATTGCTTATGGAAACGGTCGCCTATGCCGAGAGTAACGTTTGCCGGCGAAAGGTGCTGCTCAATTATTTTGGGGAAGATTACAAACAGGACAATTGTAAGAATTGTGACAATTGCCTGCATCCCAGGAAACAATTTGACGGGCAGGAAGAAATGTGCCTGGTGATGGAGACAGTGCAAAAATCCCTGCAACAATTCAATTCAGAACATATTGCCAACATTATTGCAGGGGTGTCCAATGCCATGATCAAATCCTACCAGCACCACAAACTGGATGTCTACGGAATGGGGAAGGACAGGACGGCGCATTTCTGGAATGCGATCATCAGGCAGGGCATTGTGCTTCATTTTCTGGAAAAGGACATAGAGAAATACGGCGCATTGTCCGTTACGCAGGCAGGAAAGGATTTTTTGGAAAATCCCTCACCCCTGATGCTTTTTGAGGACAGGGAAATGGAAGAGGAAACGGATGCCTCGGCCGATACGCAGACCAAGGCAGGAGGAGGGGGGGGAGACACGGTCCTGATGTCAATGCTCAGGGACCTGAGGAGAGATATGGCACACAGACTGAAACTGGCTCCTTTCGTTATTTTCCAGGATATCAGCCTGGAGGACATGTCTATCCTGTACCCCGTTACCCTGGAAGAACTGGTGCATTGTCAGGGCGTAGGAGAGGGGAAGGCCCGGAAGTACGGGAAGGGATTTGTGGAGCTGATTGAAAAATACGTCGAGGAAAACGAGATCATACGGCCGCAGGACATGGTGGTGAAGTCTGTGATCAACAAGTCCCTGAATAAGGTGTATATAATCCAAAGCATAGACCGCAAAATGGATTTTGAAGATATTGCCGAGGCCAAGGGGTTGTCCATGGATGAGTTGATTGAAGAAATTGAAGTCATTGTAAACTCAGGCACCAAACTGGATATTGACTATTATCTGGAACAGACCATTGACGATGACAAACTGGAAGATATCTTTGATTATTTCCGTTACGAAGCACAATCTGAATCATTGTCAGAAGCGGTTAAGGAGCTGGGTTCTGACTATTCTGAAGAAGAAGTGCGGCTGGTCAGGATAAAATTTTTAGTTGAGGTTGCCAACTGATGTTTTATCTTTGTCTTTGATGCGCAAACGTACACTTATATTTTTTATACTTCTTTCCGCCCTTTTGCTGGGAGCTTCGGTATTGGGATTTCAGTTGCTTTTCAGATCCGGGGAAAACCACACGGTACGAAACGATACCTACCGGGCTGTCCCTGTAGATGCATTGCTGGTGCAGCATTTCAGCCAATGGAACACGTTGGCCCGCATCACAATGGAACCGGGAAGTTATTTTGAACGGGCTTTCCATCCTGCCGAAGGAATGCGTATGTTCTTAGGCCGGATAGAAACCTTTGTCGCCTCTGAATGCCCGGAACTGGACCGTGCAGAGGCATTGTGCTCCCTGCACCCTTCAGCAAAAAACACGATAGCGGCTCTTTATATAATTTCTACGGCAGAGGCAGAGGATCCCGGGTGGTGGGACCGTTTTATTGCCACAACTCCAGGGTCCCACATAACCCGTGCATATGACGGACAGACCATCTCTGTGCTTTACGGGGAGGAGGAAGGCAAAACCGTATACGTGTCGCATGTGGAAAACCTGCTGATCGCCTCTTCTTCACTGGTGGTGCTGGAATCATCACTGCGCCATATGCTCAGGGGCAATTCCCTTGCCTATGATCCTGAATTTGATCGTATGGTAAGCGAAACACCAGTCTCAAAGCCTACCCGGATCTTTCTTCCTCACGACCGGATCTCTTCCCTTTTTGCAGCCCTTCTGGGCGTCCCTATGCAGAAATACGCAACCTTTCTCAGGAATACCGCCCGATGGACTGTGCTGGACGGGTATATCGACGGAAAAGAGATCAGAATGGACGGATATTCTTTATATCCCGCAGGCCAGGAACATTATTTTGCGGCCTGGCAGGGCCAGCAGCCGCAAAAGCTTATGGCCCCGGAAGTCTTACCTGCTGCCACATTGGCAGGGATAACCCTGGGCCTTTCAGATGTGACCCGGTATACGGAACGGGTGGGAAGGTTTTCCGAACTCAAAAAAAGCGGCAGAAAAATGCCGGACAAAGACAGGATTGATTGGTTCAACCTGTTGTACCCGACTGAAGTAACCCTGGCCTGTGTCCCCTTTCGCGGAGCCCCGGAATGGATAGGAGTCATACATTCCCGGTATATTCATCAGGCAAGGATCCAGTTTGCCCTGTTGAACAAACAGGAAGAAGGAACGGTGATGCAGAACCCCGTCCCAAGCCTTCTATCCGAGATGTTTGGCCCTGTTTTCAGCCTTGCCCCGGCTGCCTTTTATTGTTACCAGGGCCCTTTCATTCTCTTCGGATCCCGGGAAGTGCTGCATGATATCCTCCGCCGGCACGCAGCGGGGAATTTCCACAGTCTTGCCGCAGCCATTTCACAGACCGCAGCCTCTTCGGGCATCATGAATTCTTCGGGCCTGACACTGTTCCTGCAGGCCTCCGTCGGTACGGACTGGCTTCCTTCACTGGTCGATAAAAGATATGCAGAACGTTTGGAGTCCTGGAGGATGTACAATGCCCAATACGCTTTTTTACAATTTTCGTCACTGGAAGACAGGATGTATGCGCATCTGTCCGTGTACGGTGACTCCCTTGAAACATCGCCTCTTGTTCCACGTCAAAGAGAGATACGTTTGGCGAAAGGGGTCGTACAGGACAGCCTGCAAAGGAGTACCCCTCCCTACAAAGTTTATAACCACCTGACCCTGAAAGATAACGAATTGTTCCAGACTCCCTGGCCCGAATGTCGCCTTATACTGAGGGACCATGCCGGCAAGACCTTGTGGGAAAAGAAGATGGAGGGGAACATTCAGGACAGGGTGGAACAGATAGATTTTTTAAAGAACAATAAACTACAGATGTTGTTCTCCATTGGGAACAGGCTGTATCTTCTGGACAGGCTGGGCCGTAACGTTTCCCCTTATCCAAGGTCTTATACGACGGGTATTCTTTATGGCCCCTTTGTGTTTGATCCGGCGGGGAACAAGGATTACGTGATCCTTCTGGTGCACCAGGACAACATACTCCGTTGTTACGACAAATCAGGCAATGTGCTTTCCTTGTGGAACGATTTCCAGTTGCCGGGCTATCTGACGGGCGCTCCCCGTTTCCTAAGGGCAGACGATACGGGATACTGGGTCATCTATACAAACAGTCAAACGGTATTTCTTTCGGAGAAGGGGGAGACGCGGGCACTGTTCACACAGAAAGACTGTCTTGATCCGCAAGCCGACATTCAGATTTTGGGACCGTTTGAAATGCGCGGCACAACAATTGAAGGGAAACCCCTTACCATAATACTGGATTAAAATGAGCTTTTTTGCGATAATTCTGATCATAATTCTTGCAGGATATTTTTTTATACGTCTGATACCGTGGTTGCTGGCATTGAAAATACGCAGTATGCAACGCAGGCAACAACCCCCGGAAACGACCGGGTCCGGAAGGTCACGAAAAAAACATATCAGGGAAAATACGGGAGACTACGTAGATTACGAAGAAATCGAAGACCGATGAAAGCCTTTATGCGTATACTGGCATACGGGAAACCGTTCGGCAGGTACTGGCCTTCCTATCTTGTCCTTTCCGTGCTGAGTGTTCTTTTCGGGATAGCCAACTACGCACTGATAGCGCCTTTGCTGACCGTTCTTTTTGAACCGGACACCCTGACCGGAGAGATTGCCAGACCGGAATACAGTTTTTCTGTGGCATATGTTTCAGATCTGTTCCGATTCCACCTGGGCAGGATCAGAACTGATGACGGGGTGTTGATGGCTCTGGTTTATGTGTCTGTCAGCCTGCTTCTGGCTTCGTTGCTCTCCAATATCACACACTACCTTTCCCAGCGGATCCTGGTAAGTGTACGAACTAACCTGATGCTAAACGTACGGAAGGACCTGTTCCGTAAGATCAGCCGCATGCACATAGGATATTTTCACCGGCAGCGGAAAGGAGATCTGCTTTCTTCCATATCGAACGATGTCAACGAGGTCCAGAATTCGGTAGCCAGCTCTTTCCACGTCATTTTCCGTGACCCCCTGCTTATCGTTGGGTTCCTTTCCATGCTCTTTTACATGAGCCCAAAATTGACGTTGGTAACGTTGCTGACCCTGCCTGTGTCGGCATTGCTCATTGGAAGGATTACCCGGGCACTGCGATCCGGAGCCCGGATTTCACAGGGTCTTCTGGGGAAGTTGCTAAGCCACTTTGAAGAAGCCATATCGGGGATTCGCATCATTAAAGCCTTCAATGCACAACGATACGTTCGCGACCGTTTCAACAGCATCAACGCGCAGCACCGGGAGGCCACCAAAAAA
>LFSY01000055.1 GCA_001512865.1 Rikenellaceae bacterium DTU002
ATTCATAGCATGGAATTACTATAATCAATTTTCAGGCCCATACAAACGGATAGGAATTGCATACATTGAAAGTGTAAGAAACGACTGGCTTCTTGACAGGGATGATCAAATCGTATGAATAAAACCGCTATACTACAAGGTGGGACAAATGCTGAAAAAACGGAAGCATTAAGGTTGCATTGCACGCATCTGCGTGGTAAATGCATTGATTTTGCCGGTCATTGTCTTATGATTATGCCTTTTCTCAGTGACGGTTTTTGTTTCTGCAAAGGGGAGGTACATGACCTGCCAGTAATCAGCATTATCCAGGGTTAAAAATATACCTATTGTAGCATCGTCCAATGTCAGGGCATTTATGAAATAATAGTATTCATCGTCCGATGCATAATACTGGTATCTTTCAGCCAGATGGGAAGCCAAAGGGGTAGTATATTCTGTCCTGACTATGACCGCAGCGACTTCCAGTCGGTCGTTTTCGTCAAACAGATATACCACATAGGGAGCAGCAGCAGAATAATTAAAATATGCAAAGCCCTCATCGGTTTCATTGTCGGGAGTACCCAATCTTTGCAACAGGGTTGTCCTGGTGATGCCAAATTCCAATATGGGATCGGGATACAGATTGTACACAGGATTAACGTTGACAGTAATTTCCCTGGTATCGCTTCCATTGTCCAGACGCACTCTGGTTGATCCTACATGTTGCGCAGTAACCAGACCGGTTACCGAAACGCGTGCAATAAAGGGATTCTGGGACTGGTAGGTTACAGGGGCTTCTGAACGGGCATCTATCTGTAAGGTATTACCGGAAGAAAGATTGATCACCGTTTGGTTCAAGGTAATGCCACTATCCTGCTCATCATCCGTAACGACAGCATCCTGCGGAGTACAGGAAAGACAGATCAGGCTTGTCAATAATAAAGTAACAATTCGCATCATATCAATATGTTTAAGTGTTAGACCAGCAAACTACAGGACCGGAATCCGCTCACAAAAATAGATCCCCACTTCGCCAAAACATGACGTAATGAGTCGGAAGACTGCATTTTTTTTATCTTTGTTTAAATCACTTAAAAAAAACACGATGAAATTTACCCCTACCGTTGTATCAGCCATAGCATTAGCTGCCCTGCTTGTTTTCCCAGCAACCCTGGATGCACAGAAAAAAATGCCAAAAAAGTATAAAAACGCCCCTGATCAGACCATAGTTATTGTTACCAACTCCCCGGCCCAGGCATTTGACGAAGCTGCATATCCGCATCTCCAATTTTATTACACACCGGCGGAAATGCCCGATTTTTTGGCCAGGCTTCACAAGGTCAGGCCTATCCCTGTAAAGAACGGGATCACAGGCATGGTGGTTGACAAAAACGGGATTATAGTATATACCAGGGGATTCAGCAACACCCTTGCCGAAAACAACGACAATACTGATGAAATGAGCTGGACCATCCTGTCTGTAGCTGACAAAAAAGGCACCATCGGGGGCTCAAAACCCATGGATGACTACCTGAACGACTTTGTAATTAAAGGAAAAACAGGCAAAAAAGACGATAAGAAAACATATTCACCGGGTGTTGAGCCCACTTTCAAAGGATGGGACAAAGGAGACATTGAGGGAATGGAACTTCACGACTTCAGCCTGATTACCAAAGACGGCACCGAGACTACCATAAAAGAGATCCTCAACGGACAACCTGCTTTTATTGTATTCACGACCATCTCTGCCGACGGACAAGAAGTCAGCCCCATGCTGTGGCATGTAGAGAACGTGCTCTACAACTACTTTCCCCCCAGAAGGTAATTATTATACTCAAACAGAATTGCAAAACGAAAACGCTGTCGGGATTGAACGTATGGATCTTAAGACAGGTTCCGTTAATTCAGATAATTCCCGATCTTGACAATATACAGGTCATACCCGCCTTTGCCGCCCGGACGGTCAGAGGAGAATACCATCAGATCTACGCCCAGGACCTGGAACAACACGGGACGGTATTCGTTATATTCGGAATTGATGGTAGGTTGCAGTTTAATGGGCTCCATCCATTCATCATGATATCTTTTGGAATACCACAAGTCGTAACTGCCTTCCCTGTTTGAAGCAAATACCATGAAATCCCCATAGATATAAGGACATTTATCATCATAGCCACTCGAAACAGTTTCCTTTGTTATATGCGCTATATCCCCGTCTATAAGCGATTGCTTTGAGATGGGCGAATTGTACTGTGCCGAATAAATGTCATAAGTCAACCCGTCCCGGTTGCTGCAAAAGTAGATCTTCCTGTTTTCTTCGTCTATGCACGGATAAAGGTTGTCCCCGGCCTGGTTCAGACCCGCAACGGGTACCGGATCGCTTACCGTTTGCCCGGTCCCGTAATTCCAGCGGGTAAGCTCTACAAAACGGATTTCAAACACCTCGCCCGGATCTGTTGCATACAGGAACAACAGATCCTCCCCGGTCAGAAAGCTGTGCGGCCCCAGCTCATCGTGCGGGGAATTAATCACAGGCAACAAGGCCGGGGCAGACGCAACGTATGCTTCGTTCCCCGTACTCAGATCCAGGATGTTGTGGTCTTCATGGTACGAAAAATCCAGCCTGCCGGCCACTATGTCAAAATTTCCTCCAAAGGAGTTCCTGTTCGAGGAAAACCAGATCTCGGACCGTTCGTAAGGGAAAGGAAGATCTGAATTCCAATCGTCGTACGCCGAGTTCAAAGCGCCCAGGTTCACCGGCACTTCCGTGACTATGATATGGAATTTGTAGCTGAACGGTTCACAACCGGACAAAAAAAGGACAAAAAAGATAAATGCGGAAAATTTCATTATTTATATTGCTGTTTATCAAGGTACTATCAAGGTGCTATCAAACTATATGCGAACCATAGCAGAGGAGCCTGTCCGTGCAGGTCTCCCGCCACGCGGGGACGTGTAAGGTAATGATTAATATCCGTGCTTTGGCCCGTTCCCACACATACTTCCCGCAAAGTCCCGTCTTCATTCAGATACCTGCCGAGGCCTTTCCACGCCCGTTCAACCGCCTTGCCGTAGGGCCGTCGCGGCAGCAATCCCCTGTTCACCCCCACCTGCATGGCATATCCGAACATGGCACTGCCCGAGGTTTCCCTGAAGGACCCGGGATGGTCTATGAGCTGCCCCCAAATGCCGTCTTCACCCTGATGGTGCAGCAGTGCTTTCATCATTCTGCTGTACCCTTCAAGGATGGCACTGTAGTGCGGATCGCTTTGGGGCAGCTCCGTAAGCAACTCGGCAAGTCCCGAGGCCACCCAGCCGTTTCCCCTGCCCCAGAAGAACGGACCTTCCGAGCCGTGGTAAAACAAGCCGTTGGGCTGCTGCAGTTTTTCGAGGTAAGCCGCCACCACCCGGGCCGTCCTTTCCAAATACTCCGGTTTGCCGGTTACGCGGAATGCCTGGACCTGCAGCGAGGCGATCATCCAGATATCATCGATCCAAAAACGCACCTGGCGCGTCAATCCACCCGGCAACGGATCCTCCCACTGCCCGTCGGCATACCGCAACCCCTGCTCCCGGAACGCCTCCCCCATCCCCACCCGGTACAGCTCCAGCGGCAAAATACCGTAGACATTCACATCCACATGATTTGCCGAGTTGGGGATGGTATCGGTCCGCTCCACCGCATACCTTTGGGCCAGCCTTTGTAGCAACGCCGAGTCCTTAAGCGCGCCCGCCAGCCGCACCGCCCCAAACCCCGCGCAAGCCTCGGCATAATGAATCCCATATGCCTCGGGCGTAGAGTACATCATAAACTCCGGACGTGAGAGCAAATTTTCGATTACCAACCGTCCTGCTTCCTGCGGGGTATAGGGTCCCCACCCTTCTGTCCGGGAGCAAGAGGACAGTATCGCCAGCAGGAAAAAAAGAGGTGGAACCTTGGTGCGCCAGAATTCTCTCATGCCTTTACTTGCTCTTTCAGCCGGGCCACCCTTTCCTTGAGTGACTTTTGGTGATCCTCGTCCGAGGTGTTTGGATCCTGCATACGGATGAACAATTCGCAGGGCAGGTCGGGACATTGCCCGCAGCTGCTGTACTTTTTATCCATAACAGCGCATTTGAACAAAGGGCATATTCCCTCTGCAGTGTGTTCGGCTGCCCAAAAAGGAGCACCCTTTACCCGGTAGCAACCGGCGCATTGGTTGCTGTAGAACTCACATTCATTGCACAGCAATCCGCAGGAAGATAGGATTTGAGTCATGATATTAGTTTTGATTTGAGGTGCAACGCACACATTGTTCGTTTAGCTGATTTTCAGCCTGTTACGAAAATCGACCCCCCGGGGGTTGATTTTCGTAACTTCCTCATTATGAGGGAAACGAACAATGTGTGCGTTGCACCCCCTTTCGCAAATATAATAGATTTAAGCATAACGTATTAAACCTTCTGCATTTATGGCAATCAAAACAATATATTTTTTTATGATTCTGATGAAACGATACATTTTTCTATCTCTGTTTGTATTATTATTTTCGACATTCAATCAAACCCAAGCCCAAGCCCAGAACCTCACCCTGAACGATTTGGAATATTTCCAGACACAGGGTGTTAACGTATTGGTATACAGCAACCTGTTTACCGGGGGGTTTAACGATGAGAAAACAGCCGGTATTGAACTCATTCACCATGGCGTCCGGACGGCACAGGGCGGTGCCGTCAGGCTCTCCAATACGCCGGAGCAATGGGACCTGGTGCCGGCAATTCCCACCCGGACAGTCAACCGGGAGACACAATCCATCGAATCCATCTTGCGCTACGAAGACTACGGTTTTGAATCGCGCGTGGTTGTCTCGGCAAAAGGAAAAGGGGTGGAAATCTCGGTTTACCTGGACAACCCCCTCCCTGAAAAACTGGAAGGAAGTGCGGGATTCAACCTGGAGTTCCTGCCGTCGCAATACTGGGGAAAGGCCTACCTGATGGACGGGCGTCCCAACCGGTTTCCGCGCTACGTGGTGGGGAACACCATTACCCGGCCGAATACTGAGAAACTGAAACAATTCAAAGGCTACGTGACCTCTGACGACAGGGGCACGGGCCGATTCATAGACCCGCTTCCGCTGGAGACCGGGCATACCATACTTTTGGCACCCGATGCGCCCGAGCGGA
>LFSY01000096.1:0-208 GCA_001512865.1 Rikenellaceae bacterium DTU002
TTGAAATTGATAGAAATGCTGGACGGAATGGGATTCTTTGACCAATAATCAAAGAATCCCTTTAAGGTCTCCGGCAGCACTTCAAGGTTTCCGGTTGCACTCTAAGGTTTCCGGCAGCACTTCAAGGTTTCCAGAAGCACTTCAAAGTTTCCGGCAGCACTTTATTTGAAAAGCAGTTTTCCGAAGATGGTCAGGTAGGCCCTCCAGT
>LFSY01000096.1:337-510 GCA_001512865.1 Rikenellaceae bacterium DTU002
CCGTTGCGTTCCAGTGCCTGGTGCAGTGCATTGGCCGATTCAAAAAGGAAATCCTCGTTTCCGCAGCCTACCCAGTAGAGTTTGTAGCCGACTTTTTTGATGGCCTGCAATTCTGCGTCAATTTCCTGTCCGTCACGGATCCCCATGCTCAGCGGGCAAATGTACCCGAACAT
>LFSY01000096.1:612-986 GCA_001512865.1 Rikenellaceae bacterium DTU002
ACGTAAGGAATGATGTCTTTTACCAATGAGTTCACATAGAGGTTGGCCGTGTTCGGATCACCCCACTGGAATTCCTTCTCGGGCAACATAAGCGTTTTTGCGGCCTGTTGCCAGGGATTTCCGTTAGGCATGACCACGATCATAGGCTCGGCTTCTCCTTTTTCAATCATATTGTCCAGGATCTGGCGGGCACGTCCCATGCTGCTCCAGGCCTCTTCATCACCTCCGGCACCGTGCAGCAGATACAATACCGGGTATTTCTTCCGGGGATTGGTTTCGTAGCCGTAGGGCGTATAAACGGTCATCCGGCGCTGGAACCCTATTGTGGGGGAATCGTACCAGACGGATTTCAAATTGCCGCGCTGGGTGGCTTC
>LFSY01000111.1:0-123 GCA_001512865.1 Rikenellaceae bacterium DTU002
TGATCTGGGCCGGGCGGATGCGGCCCCTTTCCGCTACCTGAAACAGGCCTTCACCACCCTTGCCGGGAATCCGGATAAGGACAATACCGCCGAATTCGTGTACCAGATCAAAATGGTTTCCGT
>LFSY01000111.1:278-19929 GCA_001512865.1 Rikenellaceae bacterium DTU002
GGGCAGTTGCCCTGAAGAAGAACAGGCCCTCCGGTCTTTTGTCACTTCGGAATATCACTACAAACGGAAGATGGGTTACAGCGTGCTGGACACCTATGACAGGGAAAAGAACAAAGAGCTGGTGTACCGGTACGGCCTGCTGAAAAAATATATTGAAAGTGATCTTTTCGTTACCCTCGATCAAAAAAAGGACGGCATAGCCCTGGAACAGATCTATTACAGCATTGCCGCGGGAGTGGCCATGATCTTTGCCACGGTGGTGGCATTCATCTTTCAGCGAAGGTTCGGCATGTTTTCCATTCCCCTGTTCCTGGCCCTGGTGATCAGTTATATGCTCAAGGACCGTATCAAGGATCTGATGCGCTATTACTTTGCTTATAAAAGAAAAGGCAAGTATTTCGACCACAAATCCACAGTCCGGTTCAAAGACAAAGCCATTGGGTGGATCAAGGAAGGGATGGACTTCATCTCGCCTGCCAAAGTCCCCGCCATTGTGATGGACCTGCGCAACTGTTCCAATCGGATGATGTCTGAATATTCCTTACTGGACGAAAAGATCATCCTGTACCGCAAGCTGGTGCATATTGACAGCCGGGAAATGGAGGAAAACAACCTGTATACCGTAGACGGCATCAACGACATTTTCCGTTTGCACATCAACCGCCTGACCCAGAAGATGGACAATCCCCTGGTCCCCCTCATGAAACTGGACGAAACAACCGGGGATCTTCTGACCATTGAAGCGCCTAAGATATACAACCTGCACATTATTATGCAGGTACGATCGGAAGACCATTCGGATTTCCGTGCTTTTAAAGTGGTGGCATCCAGGGACGGGATCAAAAAAATTGAAACGCCTGACCTACCGGGGCGGGAATAATTTACGCATCAGCGCCTCGGGTTGGGGATCGCGTCCGCGGAATTTCCTGTACAATACGTCGGCGTCCTCCATGTTGCCGCGGGAAAGTATATGTTCCCTGAACTTTTCGGCCACCTGAGGGTCAAAAATGCCTTTTTCCCTGAACAACTCGTAAGCATCCGCTTCCAGGACTTCGGCCCATTTGTAGGAATAATACCCCGCGCTGTAACCGCCTGCAAAAATATGAGAGAAGGAAGGAGAAAAAGCACTCCCCCGGACCAGGGGCAAAACGAGGTGGTTTTCCAGGACTGTTTCTTCAAAACGGACAATATCCGCCAGGGGGACACTGTCCGCATCGTGCCAGGCCATATCCAGCATCCCGTAATGCAATTGCCTTACCTGGGAGTACCCGGCAAGAAAATTCCTGGAGTCCAGGATCCTCCCTGTCGTTCCCGGGGGCAGGGGTTCTCCTGTCTGGTAATGCACGGCGAAGGTCTGTAGAAATTCGGGTTCGTAGGCCCAGTTCTCCAGAATCTGTGAAGGCAGTTCCACAAAATCCCTGGCAACACCGGTCCCGGTCAGGGATGCATAGGACCCTTCGGCCAGTATGCCGTGAAGGCAGTGCCCGAATTCGTGGAACAATGTTGTCACTTCGCTGAATGTCAGCAAAGACGGAGTGGTTGAAGTCGGCTTGGTAAAATTGGCCACCAGGGAAACCAACGGACGGAATTCAACACCATCCCTGATGTGTTGCTGCCGGTAAGAAGTCATCCAGGCACCTGCGTTCTTGCTTTCCCGGGGATAGTAATCGGTATAGAGCAAGGCCATAAACCGTCCCGCCCGGTCAGTTACCCGGAATACCCGGACATCGGAATGATAAACAGGGACTTCGGGCGCCGGTGTAAACTGCAGCCCGTAAAGTGTTCCGGCCAGCGAAAATACGGCTTCCTGAACCTTTTCCAGTGAAAAGTACGGTTTCAGCAATTCTTCGCTCAGATCAAATTTCTCTTCCCTGTATTTTTCTGACCAGTAAGAAAAATCCCAGGGCATGAGCAATCCCCTGAATCCTTTGGTACGTGCAAACTGCTGTATCACGGCCACATCTTCGAGGGCGTGAGGCAGCGTCTTTTTCATCAGGTCCTGAAGAAAAAGATGCACCGTTTCCGGGGTTTTGGCCATCCTCTGTTCCAGAACATAAGTGGAATACTTCCCATAGCCAAGGATTTTGGCAGATTCAAGCCGCAACGAAACGATCTCCCGGATCAGGTCCTGATTGCTGAATTCATGCAGACACCTGCTGTTGTACGCTTTCCACATTTGTTCCCGTAAACCCCTGTGTGCACTGAATTTCATAAATCCTCCGTAACTGGGATAATCCAGGGTATAGATCCATCCTTCCGCCTGGCGTGCCAGAGCTGCTTCTTTTCCCATTTCTGCCATATAAGGCGGAAGCCCTTCCAGGTCGTCTTCATTTGTTATATGAAGTGTATAGGCATTGGTGGCGGCCAGCACATTACGCGAAAATTTGATGGAAGCCAGCGAAAGCTTCTCCTGAATGCCGCCGTAGGTCTTTTTCTCTTCCGGAGAAAGATTTGCTCCTCCGCGTTCAAACTCCTTGTACGTTTCATCCAGCAGGCGGCATTGTTCCTCTGTAAGTTGCGACGTGTCTTTCTTTATGTAGACTTCTTTTACCCGTTGAAACAGCTTTTCGTTCAGAGACACATACAAATAATAATCTGTAAGCAGGGGGGAAAGCTCCTGTGCCAGTTGCTGCATTTCTTCAGATGTGTGCGCCTCGTTCAGATTGAAAAAAATGGTGCTTACCCACGTGACTTCCTGACCCGCTCTTTCCAGGGCTTCCACGGTATTGATGAAAGTGGGGGGTTCCGGGTTGGCAGTAATGGCGTCCACCTGCTTTTTGGCAACCTCAATGGCCCGGATCAGTGCCGGTTTGTAATCCGTTAATTCGATACGGTCAAAAGGAGGCTCTCCGTACCCGCCGCGAGGTATTTCCAATAGGGGATTTTCGTGATTCATACTACAGGATGTCAAAAAAACAAGTAAGAGATTTATCAGAAAAAAGTTGTTCAAAACAGTCATAAGGCACTTGTCAGGATGTCTCCGCTTAGTAAAAGCAGGGAGATTTCACATACTTTTATATTATATTCCACCGTGGAAAGGCGTTCTTCGGATTTGAGCAGACTCAGCTGTGCCTCACGCAGTTCAATGCCTGAAAGTTCCCTCAGCCGGTAACGTTCCATGGCTATCTCGAAATTGCTTCGTGCCACACGCAAATTACTTTTTTCTATGTCCCACAAATTCAGATTGTTGTCATATGCCATCCAAAGACTTGCCAGGTCCGCCCTGAGGGAATTTTCCAGCTGTTCCTGTCGCAGGCGGCTGTTCTCGATGGTCAGCTTTGCGTTTGCCTGTTCCCTTTTTCTGTTCCCGCCGTCATACAGCGCAAAACCAAGCGATGCTCCCAAAGTGGGCCCGAACTGGTTGTTCCTGTCATAATTGCCGTCTGTATACCAATATTGCCTGTATCCATAACCGGCATTCAGTCTCAGGTAGGGATAATTTCTGCTCTTTACCCGTTCCATGTCGAGCTCTGAAATGGTGCGTTCACTTACCGCCTGCAACAAAACAGTATTGTTCCTGAGCGTATTCATCCACAATTGTTCCTTGTCCAGGCAACAATTCAATGCGATGGCCGTATCTGCGGGGATGTTCCTTCTTTCAATATCTTCAAGTGCCATCAGCTTGTTCAGGTTGATGACCGATCTTCGCACAAGTTCCACCTGGGTCAGGTAGTCCGAGGTGTCTGCATTGTAATCCACCTGTGCCTGCTGGTAATCCAGGCCGGAAGAAGCCCCGATGTGAAAGCTTTCCTGAACTATACGCAAACGTTCCCGGGAAAGCGATACCGTCTGCCGCAGATTACTCAGCCGTACCCGCTGTCTGATCAGATGATAATATTCAGAAGCGACGGAAGCCACAAAATCTTCCAGGGTCAGGCGCATGTCCAGAGCTCCCCGGATTTTCATTTCCTGCAATTTTTCGTAAGTAGCCCGGATGCTGAATCCGTTGAACACGGTCCAGTTCAGATCTACTCCCGCCTGTACGTTATTGTTGAGCGAAGAAGCCGATGTCACTTCGCCGTCCGGATAATGATACCTGTTGTCATACCAGGTTCCTCCGTAGGAGGCGTTCAGGCCCAGGGTGGGAAGCTGTCCGGCATTGCCTCTTGTGGCATTGTTGACGGCCTGTTGTTCCAGGTTTCGCATTATGCGCACCGAGAAATTGTTCTGCAGTCCGGTTTCAATACATTCTGCCAGGGTAATGTGTTTTTCGATAAGGTTCCCGGTCACGGGATCTTCCCCCGCCGTGGCCGCCAGGGCGGTTCGGGGAACCGCCGCGGCCAGGACAATCATGACCCTAACAATCATGAGCTTATGCATATGTCTTTTCATAGAACACCCTCCTCTGTTTTTCTCTTTTTGTTTCTGTCTGTAGCAATGTAACCATACATGGCCGGTACAATGAACAACGTCATGAGGGTCGAGAAAACCAGACCACCCACAACGGCAACCCCCATGGCAACACGTCCGTTGGCACCTTCTCCCGAGGCAAATACCAGCGGGATCAGACCCAGGATCGTCGATATGCTTGTCATGAGTACCGGACGCAACCGCTGTGCGGCAGCAGCTGTGATGGATTCCGTTTTCATTTGCCCGGCAGCCTGTTTCTGGTTGGCAAATTCCACGATCAGGATACCGTTCTTTGCCACCAGGCCAATGAGCATGATCAATCCAATCTGACTGAATATGTTCATTGTCTGCCCGGTCCAGCTCATCAGGGCCAGTCCTCCGGCCAGGGCCAGCGGAACGGTAAACATCACGATCAGGGGATCCTTGAAACTTTCAAACTGGGCGGACAAAACAAGAAAGATCAAAACAAGCGCCAGGACCATGGCAAATATGAGGCTCGATGCACTTTCCCTGAATTCTTTGGATTCTCCTGCCAGTGCCGTGCGGAAGCTGTCGTCCAGCACCAGGGAGGCAATCCTGTCCATTTCCTCCAGTCCGTCCCCTATGGTGTATCCCTGGCTGAGCCCGGAAGAAATGGTTGCCGAGACAAACCTGTTGTAACGGTAAAGCTGCGGCGGAGCCACATCTTCGTAAAGGGTGACCAGGTTGTCCAGCTGCATCATCTGTCCCTGGTCGCTCCTGACAAATATGGACTTCAGGTCTGCCGGCTTGTTCCGCTGTTGGCGGTTGATCTCTCCCAGGATCTGGTATTGTTTTCCGTTCATGTAAAAATACCCCATACGCTGACCGCTCAGGGCATACTGCAGTGTCTGGGCAATGTTCCTTGTACTGACTCCTGTGGAATTCGCCTTGTCCCGGTCAATCACAATACGTGTCTCGGGCTTGGTGAATTTCAGGTTTACGTCTGCCATTCTCAATACCTGGCTGTTCTCCACTTCTTCCATGAAACGGGGAAGGATGTTTTGTAATTTGGCAAGTGTCGGCGCCTGCAGGACATACTGCACCGGCATACCGCCGCGCCTTCCTCCGAAAGTAGAGGTTTGCTGCACAAATACGCGGGCCTGGGTTTCACGGGCCACCCGTTGTGTTACTTCTTCGGCAATTTCCATTTGTGAACGCTCCCTTTCGCTGATATCGGGAAGCATCACGCTCACAAAACCGTTTCCCGTAGAGGAACGGGAGGTCAGGGCCCTTCTTTCATAGGCCACCGAATCCGCGATCCCGGCAATACGGTCCGTAAAGTCACGTATGTATTCAAATGTGCTTCCTTCCTGACCTGTTACCCGGACGGTAAACTGTGAACGGTCTTCCAGGGGAGACAATTCGGATGGGATCGCATTCCAGAACCAGGCGATCACCCCAAAAAAGACAACCACCAGGACCAGGGCCACCCATTTGATTTTCATAAAGGCCTTAAGCATGCGCATATACCCGGTGATCATCCCCTGGAAAAAAGGTTCTGTTTTGGCATACAGCCAGCTTTTGGTATCCCTTCTTTTCAGAAGTTTTGTCGCCAGCATGGGGGTAAAGGTCAGCGCCACGAGTGAAGAAAAAGCCACGGCCCCTGCAATGACTACGCTGAATTCCCTGAACAAACGCCCTGTCATGCCTTCCATGAAAACGATGGGCAGGAAGACGGCGATTAAAGTGACCGTTGTAGAAACAACGGCAAAGAAGATCTCCTTGGAGCCCTCAATACCGGCCTTCCTTGGGGACATCCCGCGTTCAATGCGGATATAAATATTCTCGGTAACCACAATGGCATCATCCACCACAAGTCCCACCGAGAGCACCACCGCGAGCATGGACAGCACATTGATGGAAAATCCGGCCAGGTACATCACAAAAAAAGCACCCACCAGTGAAACGGGAATGACCACCACCGGGACCAGGGTAACGCGCCAGTCGCGCAGGAATACGAAGATGATCATGACCACCAGGAAGAAAGCAATGAATATGGTATTGCGGACTTCCCGGATCGAGGCCCTTATGTATTGCGTATTATCGTACAGCACATCCACCATGACATCTTCCGGAAGGTCTTTTTTCATTTGTTCCACCCTCCTGACGGCCTCATCGGCAATCAGGATATGGTTGGCGCCCGGTTGCGGAATGATCACGACCACCACCATGGGTACCCCGTCCTTGCGAAACGCGCTGCGGGTATCTTCAGGTCCCAGCTCGGCACGCCCCACATCCTGAAAGCGAACGATACGTCCCCGGTCGTGTTTGATGATCAGGTTGTTGAATTCAAAGGGAGAGGTCATCAGACCCAGCGTACGTATGGACAATTCTATCCTGTCCCCCTCTATACGCCCCGAGGGCAATTCCACATTTTCCCGGTCCAGTGCGTTTTTCACATCAATGGGTGTCACTCCGTACCCCGCCATCCTGGCAGGATCGAGCCACAGCCGCATGGAATAACGTTTCTCCCCCCAAATGGAAACCCCGCTCACATCCTGGATGGTCTGTAATTGCTCTTTAACCGTCAGGTCGGCAATATCGCTGACTTCCATCAGGGACCGTTTGTCGCTGCGGACACTGATCTGCATGATGGGGGTGGCATCGGCATCGGCTTTGGATACGGTGGGAGGATCGCAGTCCCTGGGTAAAAACCTCTGGGCTCGGGATACCTTATCACGCACATCATTGGCCGCTGTTTCCAGGTCAACGCTCAATTCAAATTCAACGGTTATGCGGGAACTTCCCTGACTGCTGACACTGCTCAGCGAGCGTATCCCGGGGATCCCGTTTATGTTCTGTTCCAGCGGCTCTGTGATCTGGTTCATGATCACATCTGCATTCGCCCCCGGATAACTGGTGCTAACGGTAATTATTGGCTGGTCCACACTGGGAAATTCCCGGGTGCCCAGGAATGTGTACCCGATCAGACCGAACAGGGTAATGACCAGGACCACTACTGTTGCCAGAACAGGTCTTTTTATACCTAATTCGGATATATTCATAAGCTGTCTTCTCCCTCCACAAACTGGTCAATAATGACTTCCAGGCCGCTGCGCAGCTGCATCACTCCGGATATGATAAGCGTATCTCCCGCTGCCACTCCGCTCAGTGCCTGGACCCTTGACGGGGTACGCAAACCCGCTTCTATGGTTACCGGTTGTGCCTTCCCGCTCCTGTATACGTACACAAGGTTCTCTCCCATTTCAGGAATGATGGCCTCGGAGGGAACAGATATGGCATTGGGGATTTCCGCTTTCAGTATCTTGACTGATACGTACCTTCCCGGCATCAGACGGTTGTTCACATTGGAATAGAGTGCCCTTACCATCAGGGTGCGTGTTTGGCGGTCAATACCCGATTCAACGGCATACACATTGGCCCGGAAGGTTCTTTCCCGGCCCTGGTTGTCGGTCAGTGTAAATTCAATGGGGGTGCCCCTGCGGATATCGGTGGCATAGGTTTCCGGAACGGCAAATTCTATCTTCAGTTCCGAGACTTTCGCCAGGGTGGCGATTTTTGTCCCGGGCGAGGCGAAAGCCCCTTCGCTCAACTGACGGAGTCCGATTACCCCGTCGAACGGAGCCCGTAATTCTGTCTGTGCTATCTGGGCCCTGACCAGCTCTATGTCGGCCAGCAGTTTGTTGTAATCGGTCAGTACCGATTCAAACGCCTCCTGGCTGACCGCATCACGCTCCAGCAGCGTCTGTTGACGGTACACGCGGTCTTGTGCCAGTTTCACCTGGGCTTCGAGCTTCCTGAGCTGCGCCTGTAGCGGGGCATCATTGATCTTGGCCAGAAGCGTCCCTTTCTCAACAAAAGCCCCTTCGGTGAAATAAATGGCCACCACCTTCCCGGATGCCTCGAATATCAGATTCACTTCTTCTGCCGGCAGAATATCCCCGGTGGTGACGGTATGGTCAGACATGGGATGTGGTGTGAGTATCTGGGCATTCACGTTAAGTACCCTTTGCCGGAATCCGTTCCCCCCGGGAACGATCCCGGTTGTTTCCCTGCTGAATTTCCTTCTGACCATTGGATAGAATATGATCCCTCCCGTGATAAGCACTATCAGGCCAATGATGATCCATCTGACTCTTTTTGACATTATATCTACATATAAAATTAACAAACATTCAATGAATGTTTGACTGTAAAACGGCAGTAAGGTTTAAAGGGGTGGTATTACCGTACGGCCTGTATGACACTTTTGCGTGCCTGGAAAAAACCAAAAAGGATCGTGGTGGTGCACGCAAAACTCAGGATGCCGATGATAACGGACCGGAGCCCGGGTGAGAAAGGGGGATAAAACAGGAAGGGCAACGTCATGAACAGGAAGAAGAATGATACAATCATCAGCGTGAATGAACCCCTGTTTTTGAGTACCCGGTATATTTTATACGAAAGGACACATTGCATGATAAAGGCCAGGATCAGCAACACGGCCGTGAACTGTATGGCGTACATTTGCAGATAGGATCTGAAAAACAGGATGACCACTGCCATCAATATGGCAGAAAGTCCAATATAAACAAGGAACTTCAGAGGTCTTTGGTCTGCTTCGGGATGGTGTACCCTGTCCATCCCCCATGTCACAAATGCCGCTTCTCCTCCGACGATGAACAATATGGCAAGCAGTACAACATGGCATTCGGGCGACATAAAAGACAATATGCCGGCTACAAAAACCAGTAGGGCAGCGACAAGATTCATATAAACTAGCCTTATGTCCGGAATGCTCATGAGAATGGTATAATATTGAACTTAAGCAAATATAATATTATTTTTTGTTTTTGTGCTGCAAGTACAGCACTCCCGAAAAAACATCTGCCGCATACAAGAAACAAAGAATGGCCAGTACCCGGGAACTGGTCTGGAACAAGAAGGGACTATATACCACAAAAGGTATGGTGGCTGGCAACAACGTTACCGTGATGATCAACAAAATCAACGGGAAGGGTTTTTTATAGGCCTTGTAGAGTTTGTTCGTGATATAACACTGGATGCTTACGCCCAATGTCAGGCCCAGTGCGGTAATATTCAACGTGTACATTTCCAGGTATTGCCTGAAAGACAATAAAAGAACGGCAAAGATGAGCGTAGATATTCCAGTGTAAAAAAGAAGCCTGAGGGATTTCCGTTCCTTATGGTTGATCTTGCTTATGCCCCATACCATAAAGGAGGCTTCTCCTCCCACAATAAATAAAATAGCCAACAGGATAAGCTGAAACTGGGGGGTCGCATACAGAAGAAGCAGCGCCGCGGCGATGCCAATAAACCCTCCCAGCAAACTAACCAATACAATTCGTTTGTCTGGAATACTCATAATGGAATGGTTGTGAACTAAAACAAATATAATAATTATTATCTTTGTTTAATGTAACCCAAAAGAAATAACTTATGAAAATCTCTTCCTATAAAGATCTGGAAACCTCAAATAATCCGCATGGTGTGGACGCCCGGATCATTTTCAACACAGACGCCGTACAGGTGGTCCACATTTCCCTTGGGAAAGGAGAAGGCCTGAAACTGCACACTACGCCTATTGATGTTTTTTTCTACATACTTGAAGGCGAAGGTTTTATAGAAATAGGGGACGAAACACGAAAAGTGGAAAAAGACATGCTCATTGACAGTCCGAAAAACATCCCCCACCGTCCTTTTAACCAGGACAGCGACATGTTCCGGCTCCTGGTCATCAAATTAAAAAAGACCGCCTGACCCCCCCCCCGGCCCGCCTGTTACCTTAGGCTGGCTTTGCTGAATATATGTTCCGGGATCTGTGTGTCAAAAACAATCGAAGAAACCGTAAATTCCGTGCCGCCACCTGTTTTGAGCATATCCCTGTATACCATCCTGGTGGGAAACCACCGGTCCTGGATACGCCTCACCTCAAACAAGTCCACCCTTTTGAGCAACTGCCCGCTGCGGGCATACATTTCCTGTCTTAAGGGCACGAACTTTTCCGCATCTATCCACATCTTCTGTACGGGATAGGCCACATCGCCACGGCGGGCAGTCAATTGCAGCACCACCACCCGCTCACCCCCGAGTGTGTCCCGCGCCACTACTTCTGCACTATAGACCTCGGTCAGTTTTCGGTCGTCCATCATATCTTCATAGGAAAGATCTGACCCCATGACCGACTGCCGTAACATGTGGCCGGATATCTGAATGGTCCGGTCTGCCGACGGGGTATAGATCCACAGCTGGTCTTCCAGCTTCAGCATCTTTGTACCGGCTTCGGATGCCGGGGAAAGGTATTCGGTCAGGGCTTCCTTTTCTCCCCGGCTCCAGCTTTTTGAAGTAATGGTACGGGAGGTCCTCCTGCCGTGTATGGTCATGGAAGATTCAAAGATCCTGTTTTGAGCCGAAAGGTTCCTGTCTACTTTTTCCAGGATGGTCAGGGCTTCGTTTTGTTCCTGTGCCTGCAAAGTCAGCAGTCCCGTGAACAAGATCAGGGCAAATAGCAATATTGTTGTTTTCATCTTGATTTGTTTTATACTTCCAGTTCGTTAAACAACCTGGATGTCTGACGTTTGTATATACCCCGGCCGGCCAGTGCGTTGCCAAGCAGCATGGATAAGACACCGGGAATAAAACCTATGTAGTAAATGGCCGGAGTAATGGCCGGCCGCATAATCCCCGGTATGAGCATGCTGGCCTGCTGCATCATGGAAGAAAAGTTGAATCCAACATGATGGAATATATATACGAAGACCACCCCCACAAACGTACCCAGGATCGAACCTATGCTGCCGATGACCAGGGCTTCCCATAGCAGCGATCTGTAAATATGCCCTTTGTCTTCCCCTAACGCTATCCTGATTCCAAATTCCGTATACCGTCTCAACCCGCCCAGCAGGCCGGCGTTCCACAGCACAATGGACATGGCCAGCACAAACAGGAAGATCAGCATCCCGCTTATGGCCTCGGCATAGACCAGCATTTCGGCCATTCCCGCCTGCCGGCCCAGGGTAATCATGACAGGTGCATATTCCTGATCCTGTCCAGAAATACCGTCCCCGCTGCCTGCTCCGGCTTGAAAACGCGACACAACCTCTTGTGCCATACGGTCATCATAATGGAATACCGGCAGGAATCCCAGGATCTCCCCCGCCGCATCTTCCATGGCGAAAGCCGCACGTGCATCCTGCAAATCCATCAGGACGGCGCCCCGATCCAGTCCGGTGGCCCCAAAACGAACGGTCCCGGCTATGGTATAATTAACGAAAGTAAACCCGCCTTCCATGGTGGTCCCGAAAAGCGTGAAAGAATCTCCCGGCCCGGCATCAAACCGGGAGGCCAGGTTTTCCGCCAAAAGGACTTCCCCTCTACTTTCGGGCATCCTGCCCCTGACAATGGCAGCCGGCAGGTTAAAACGTTCCGGTTCCCGCGAACCTTCCCCTAACAGGTCCACGGCCCATCCCGCGACCGGTCCCTGACCCCGTGTTTCTCCCAGGCTGTCGGGAAAATCGGCAAGGGCCCCAAACCGGATGCGCGGGGCCCAGTCCATATCCGGAAACCCGGCTTTCAAAGCCTCCAGCAGTGTGTCCACCCCCAATATTGCCAGGTCGTTCGGATACTGATCTGCCTGCCGGGCATAGGCACGAGTAACCACTTTTACATCGCCCGTATCAAAATTCGAGCTCATTTCTATAGAATCACCCATGACCCCCTTGACCCAGCTGTACAGAAATACCGTAAGCAGCGCCCCAAGCGAAACCACGATCACAGGCAGCAGACTCCTGCCTTTATCTTTAAGGATACCTTTCAACAAAAACTTTTTCATAACAATTTCCCTTTAAGTGCCCGGGTAGGTTCCATCCCGGCAATTTTTCGTGCAGGTATATAACTTACAATCAACGAGGTGATCACAACCAGCAGGACGGTAGAGAGGATCATGGCCATACTATATGCGGGAATGATCTTCTCGCCAATAGCCAGACCGGCCTGATCGCTCATATCAGGCATGGGAATTCCCGTACGGTGCAGCCAGGACAGGAGTGGAATACCCCAGAGCGTACCCAGCAGGATCGCCAGCAGGGCATGTATGGTCCCTTCAACGGTAAAAAGCATGATCACCTTTAACCTGGTCATCCCCAGGGCTATATACGTCCCTATCTCTTTCTGCCTGCGGAATATGGATAACACCTGTGTATCGAAAATGGCCAGCAGGGCTATGCACAGCAACAGGAACGAAATGACCATCATCCCTCCCTGTTTGGCCTCCACAACGGTCTCAATGTCTTGCATCAATGTATCAAGTGGCGTATAACGCCACCCCCCGTAACCTGTCCTGTCCCCTGTCCACAGGGAAGATCCGGCCAACTCTTCTCCAATGACAAAATACGTTGTTTCTCCATACATCCCCGTGATCAGGCGCAACATTTCCAGGGGGATCCAAAGCTGTCCCGCATCTACGGTGGGCACATTGGTTTTGAATATCCCTGCAACGGTCACCTCCCTGGCATCAAAGGTCCCGTTCACATCCCGCCAGCGTATGACCATCCGGTCCCCGGTCTTCAGTCCGGCAGATCGTGCCATCCTTTGTCCAATAACTGCAGGGATGGTCGTTCCCCGGATCCCTTCCGGCAACGAGTCGAGCCACCGGGAGGGTAGCTCCAGCAGGGATTGTGCGGGATCAATGCCTTTGAGCAGCACATTCACCTGGCGGCCGTTGGGGTAAGCCGAGGCCTGGGTAACCAGGACGGAGACCGTCTGTCCCCCCGTCAAAACTTCTTCCGGGAGACCCGGAATGCCGTGGGCACCGGAAAAAGAATACGGATCGTAAGGATCATACAGCGGGTGGCTCAGCCGTCCGTATCCCGTTTCCCAGGCAATCGTGTCTGTTTTTGCCTGTTTGTTCCAACCGTCAAGCAATCCGTTAAAGAATATGATGACGACAAAGGCCAGGGAAAGTACCGAAACATTCAGCCAGGTCCTCCTCCCGTTGCCCATAAGGTTTTTGAATGACAATGTAAATATCAGCATAACTCGTCTTTTTCTACGGCGCCGTCTTTCAAATATATAATACGGTCAAGGTATTGCATCACCTTTTCGTCATGGGTGGAAAACAAGAATGTGGTTCCCAGTTCCCTGTTCAGCTCCTTCATGGTCCTGACAATGTGGTGTGAATTGGCCGAGTCCAGATTCGCCGAGGGTTCATCTGCCAGCACCAGTGCCGGCCGCTTGACAATGGCCCGGGCAATGGCCACGCGCTGGCATTCTCCGCCGGAAAGGCTGGCCGGTCTGGAGGCTGCCCGGTCTGCCAGTCCTACCCATTGGAGGGACTCCATGACACGTTTTTTTCTTTCCGGGGCGCTGATTTTCTGCAGCAACAAGGCAAATTCCACGTTCTCATAAACCGTATAGACCGGTAACAAATTGTAGGTCTGGAATATGAATCCTATCCCGTTGTTCCGTAACGCGGCCGCTTCCTTTTGAGACAGCACATTGATCTTTTTTCCCAGAACGGTAGCCGTCCCTTCTGTGGGAGTGTCCAGTGAGCCTATGATATTCAAAAGCGTGGTTTTTCCGGAACCGCTCGGTCCCACTATACCGGAAAACTCCCCTTTACCGAAGGTCAGGTTAATGTCCTTCAGAGCGGTGAAAGTTCCCTTTCCCGCAGGAAACCTTTTGTAGAGCTCGCGAAGTGTTACAATAGCATTGTCTGTCATATCTTGTGTTATTTAAAAATTGCATGTTTACTGTTTTGCCTGGTGACTCAGCACCAGCATGATCTGTATCCCCTTGCCCGGCAAACGTCCGGCCGTGTTGCCCGTATCGGGCAGTACAGACTCATCGGGATTTGCATAGGCCATCACGTACAGGTCCCCAAAACCCATAGCGTGTTTCCAGCGCAGAAAATGATAGGTCCCTTTTCCTTTCCAGTCCAAATAAAAAATATAGCTCAGATTGTCCCACAATCCCAGGGGATAGTTAACGGAAATCGCGCTCATATGCCGTCTTTCTGTAAGGTCGAAAGGCTTTTCCGCGTTGGAGATCAGCATATGTTCGGCCATGATGTTCAACCCGTTTCCCAGACCAAAAGTGTAATCGGCTCCCGCCATCCATAACTGTTGGTTTGTCATAACCCCGGCCGCTCCCCTTTTATTGATCCAGGCTGCCTCTGCCCAGAATCCAATAATATAGTCAAAACGCAGGTCAATGCCGTACCTGTTCTCGTACAGCCCGTGCCATTGGGTTTTTCTGCGATGGAAAGAAAATCCTGCAGCACCCGTGGCAACGGGAATTTGAAGCCGGGCTCCGAATTCCGGAATGCGGGCAGATGAGAGCCCGATATCCCAGGGTCGCTGCCGGTCGTTTCCCAACAGGCCCCAGACCCACAGATTGGCATTGTTGCTGAAATAATACCGGCCAAGCGCGCCCCACACACCGTCGGTCAACTGCAGGGGATCCCTGGGATCCATGGAATCAAACCACATCAGCGGACGCAACATCAGGGCCGGTCCGAAATTGATCTTTTGCAGGCCCAGCCGCAGCTCTGTGCGGGACCCCGCAACACGCACCCATCCCCGGTACAGTCTTGCCTGAAAGTCCTTCCCGGTGATTCCCTGTTCTCTTCCGTAATGTGCATAAATATTCCCTGCCACTTCCCCTTCAACCCTTAGTCCACGGCTTCCCGGAGGGTCTCCTATCCGGAAACCGAACTGCGGGATGTAGCGCATGCCGGCAGAAACAGAGCGGATCCCGGCTCCTGCCCATGAACTGAGCTGCCCCCTCAGCACCAATTCCCCCGGCAAAGTATCCGCTTTACGGCTTTCGGTCGTATCGGCACCCGGACGCGGCTGTGCGGTCACAGCCCGGGCCCGGCCTGTGTGAAAAAGGCCCAAAACCATAACAAGGCAAATGACAACGGGGACTTTCATAATCTCATATCTCATTTTTAGCCGAAATGCCGCAGGTCAGGATCCGGGTCATCTCCACGATCATTTCGTTGGCGCTGGAATAAATTGAATTCAAGTGTTTGTCGGTTAGCAGGTCTATCATTTTCATGCTCATGGCTATGAGCATCTCGGGTTTGAAATCCTTCCGGAAAAAGCCTTTTTCCTGTGCCTTGCGGAATGTTTCGATGATCATCCCGGCTGTTTTCCCTGTAAGCTGCATCATGTATTGCTGCAGTTCTTCGCCCCGGCTGCTGTAAATATCTTCTATGAACTCCCGGCTGATATCAGCAGTCCCTTCCGTTTTCAAAAGTATGATCCTGCGCATTTTTTCCTCGGCGGACACCTCACTGTCCATGATCCCGCTGAAACGCGCAATGCCTTCTTCCACAGCCCCGTCCAGTATCCGTTTTGCCAATGCGGTCTTGCTTTCAAAATACCGGTAGAATGTCATTTTACTTACTCCGGCACTTTGGCAGATCTCCTCAACGCTTACTTTCCTGAATCCGTATTTCCAGAAAAGCATCCGTCCCCCTTCCAGCAATTTGATTTCCGTGGTTTTTTTTCCGGGTTCACCCATAACTGTTACTATTTATTATTAATGTTACTATTTTAGTAATTTGTGGCAAATATAGTAACTTTTTTAATAATCCAAAAAAAACGATTACTTTCATATTCCAATCAAAGCCAAACCTGAAACCGCAAGGACATGAAAAAACACAGACTGTCTGTTCCCGATCCCCTGATCCTCGCCCTGGGCCTCACGGGCATTACCTTGATCCTGGCACTGTTATTCGGCCCGGCACTGCGACCGGGCCCGGCCGGGCTGATAGATGTACTGATCTGCTGGACAGAGGGATTCTGGGACCTCCTGGCATTCTCTATGCAAATGGTGCTCATCCTGCTGCTGGGATACATGCTGGCGCTGTCCCCCGTCCTGGACCGCCTTTCTTCCCGTTTGAGCATCCTGAGCCGCAAACCGGTCAGGGGGACGGTCATACTGACGGTGACCGCCCTGATTTTTGGATGGCTTAACTGGGGACTGGCCCTGGTTTTCGGGGCCATACTGGTAAAAAAGATCGCCGAGCAGGCTTCCCGTTCCGGCCAGGCAGTCAATTACGGGCTGCTGGGAGCCTCGGCTTACGTTTGCATGATGGTCTGGCACGGCGGTTTGTCGGGATCGGCCCCGCTTTCGGTGGCCGACCGGGGGCACTTCCTGATGGAATCCACCGGGATCATCCCTTTGGGCACGACCCTTTTTTCTCCCATGAACCTGGCCGTTACCGGGGTACTGCTGCTTCTGATCCCCCTGACTTCCCGGTATTTCGCAGGGAAGCACCCGGGGAACGTTCCGGACCTTCCGCCTGCAGAGTCCCTTGTGAAAGACGACCGGACCACCGGAAAACGCTCTTTCATGCTCCCGGTTTTCGGGGTCCTGCTTCTGGCTGGTTTCCTGTTCTTTTATTTTTCGGGCAGCGAAAGCACCCTGGGATTGAACCAGGTGAACATCATCCTGTTCGCACTGGTACTGATGGCGTTTCCCAATGCCGCGAAACTGGGCAACGCAGCTGCCAAAGCCGTAAGCAGCACTACGGGCATCATTATACAGTTTCCGCTTTATGCAGGGATCATGGGGGTTATGAAATATTCGGGACTGCTGGTAGTGATCACCCATTGGTTTGTCTCGGTTTCCACACCGCAGACACTGCCCCTGTTATCCTTCCTGAGCGCTGCCCTGGTTAACCTGTTCGTTCCCAGCGGCGGAGGACAATGGGCCGTGCAGGGTCCCGTACTTATCGAAGCGGCAGGTCTTGTGGGAGTTGGCTACGCCAAAGAGGTGATGGCCCTGGCCTACGGAGATCAGCTGACCAACATGTTGCAACCGTTCTGGGCCCTTCCCCTGCTGGGGATCACGGGACTGAAGGCGGGCCAGATCCTTAAGTATTCCCTGTCTTTCATGCTGATCGGCCTTGTTGTCTTTTGCCTGGCCCTGTTAATTTTCTGATGTCGGTCTTTTAAAAGCCGAGCTCTTCCTCGATCGGGGAAAGCGCCTCCAGTGCGAGGGCCGCGAATTCGCTCAGCGGAATGCCTGTCTGTTCACACTCCATTATGGCGTCCCGGTTGACAGATGCGGCAAAGATCCTTTCTTTCATGCGCTTGGTTACCGACTTGGTTTTGACACTGGATATTTTTTTGTCCGGATACACCAGTGCCACGGCAAAAATCAGTCCCGTGATGGTTTCCCCTGCCGCCAGGGCGTGCTGGAACAGTGTCGTGCGTTTCTTTTCGCCCGTAGCCTTTTCATTGTGCATGGCAATGGCATCCAGCACCTCTGCCGGCAGGTCTTCCCGCTCCAGCATGAGGGCTCCCTGTGGTCCGTGCCGCAACGGATCGGCCCCTGTCAGCTCCACGTCAATATCGTGAAGCAATCCGGCCAGGCCCCAGGCGTCCTCGTTTTCCCCTAACCTGCGGGCCAGTGCCCTCATGACAGCCTCAGACGCCAGACTGTGCGCGATCATTTTAGGGTTGCCCACCCGGGAATGTAACAATTTCAGGTAGTGATCCCTGGATTTCATTTACTCCTCCACCAGGTTAAACACCATTTCCCCTAAAGATTCAATAGTCATTCTCAGACTCGTTTCCGAAGGGAAGTCAATTACGATCTCTCCCAGCATTTCATAATCGGGAGCAATGGCAAGTGTCATTTGTTCACCGTCTTTGGAAAGGTTGAAATAGAGTTGCAGGGGATACCCTTCATTGAGTTCTCCCCCCATGAACTTAGAATACGCCATGATCCCGTAAACGGTAAACCCCCTGCCAAGGACAAACGTCCAGTGAGGTGGCATATAAAGGGTCTCTATCATAAGCGTGGCTGTCTGATCTTCATCATCAGGATCCTGCGCCAGGTAAATATTCCCGTCGAGTCTGGCCAGTACCTGGGCCTGGGCGGCAGAATACTCAAAAGGAACCTCCTGGATGGTACAGCCGGCAAACAGGACGATTCCGCTCAAAAAAGCGAGTACATGTAAGGTTTTGTTCATTTTCAATTTTATTCAGGTCTTTACAAATATACGATTCGTGCCGATATTTACTAAATTTGTTTTTATGGAGTATATGAATGTCCTTGTCTGGATAGGGTTTTGTCAGGCACTTTTCGCTGCAATACTTATGTTCGCAAAAAAAGAACGGACAGTATCTGATAAGGTGTTGTCGGCCTGGATGATGTTGTTGTCAGTTGAGTTTCTGACTTGCGGGATAGACTACCAGGTATTTCAAAGACCTTTATTATCAGGCTCGCATTTGTTGTTCAATGCAGCGTTGTATTTGTATGTAAGATCGCTTACAGAGGCAGGGTTTCGCCTGAAATATGTTCAGCTTTTCCACCTTGTGCCATTTGTTTTGTTCGAGGTCCTGGCATATATCAACGACAATGACCTGTTCAGGTTGTCTTTTACCATTATCAACCTTATTTCCTGGCTGGTATACAGCGTATTAAGCATATCCATGATCCATAAATACCGTACCAATCTTCTGAATGAAACTTCAAATATTCAAAGAAACGAAAACATAAGATGGCTTTTGTCCGTGACCCTGTTTTACATGGTTTATTGCATTCTGGAGTTTATGCTGTCCTCTTTTCTCATTATCAGAGGGTATCATTCTATGGCTCCTCATATATTCAATTACTCAATGCTTTTGGTTTTGGTTTATATGTTGAGCTTTTACGGGTTGCTGCAAAAAAACATCCCCGAACAATGGCTGGTAACAAAAAAGAGCAGGCAATACAAAAAACCTTTGTTAAGCGATGGGGACAGAAAAGACCTGGGGGAAAAAGTGCTTGCCTATTTTGACAAACATAAAGCATACCTCAACCCCGATCTGAGTATGGAGGTCCTTTCTTCGGATCTGAATGTCCCCAAACACCAGCTTACAGAAGTCCTGAACATTGGCCTTGGGAAGAATTTCTTCCACCTGGTCAATGCATACCGGGTGGAAGCTGTCAAAAAAATGCTGGCAGATCCCGGAAACATCTATTCCATAGAAGCCATTGGATACGAGTGCGGGTTTTCGAATAAATCCTCTTTTTATAAAGTCTTTAAAGAAACAGTGGGTAAAACTCCGGCAGAATACAGGGACAGCCTCACTTCTGTCTGATCGTCCCTGGTCCGTCTTTTACAATGCGTACCGGTTGAAGTGGTCCTTCTTTTAAATTGCGGACTGCCTCAATTTTCGTTATCTCTTTCTTTGTGAAAACAAGAAAGGATGAAACGGATTGTCATATTTCTCACCCTGGTTCTGGCCTGCGCGCCTGTTTTTGCTCAGAAAAGGGATGATACGCATATCAACATCAACGGTTATGGCCGGGGCTCGGT
>LFSY01000106.1:0-1140 GCA_001512865.1 Rikenellaceae bacterium DTU002
CCAGTCCTTACAGGCCACCGACTCCAGCTGCATCACCATCTCTGCATATCCTGTAAGTGAAGCATCGTCCTGCCGGCACACAAGAGGCTCAAATAAGGGATCCAGCGTCGCATCTTCCATAAAGGTACGCGGAACCGACCCGAACATATCCTCCAGCTCAAGGTCTATAGGTCTTTCACCGGTACGTGAATTCTCGAAAGTAAATCGTCCGTCGCCGGTGATCTCCCCTATTACGTACATCGGGGCCCGTTCCCTGGCCGCAGTTTCCTGCAGCAGTGGCACGTCTGCAGGAGACAATACGAGGCCCATGCGCTCCTGGGATTCGTTCCCGATGATCTCTTTGGCACTGAGGGTGGGATCCCCAAGAGGCAGGCGATCCATGTCCACCTTACCGCCCACATCGTCCACCAGTTCGGACAGACAGTTCAGGTGACCGCCGGCTCCGTGATCGTGAATGGATATCACGGGATTCTCCCCGCTCTCGGCCAGTGCCCTGATGGCATTGTAGACGCGTTTTTGCATTTCGGGATTGGCCCGCTGCACCGCATTGAGCTCAATGGCGTTCCCGTATTCCCCCGTTGCCACGGAAGAAACCGCTCCGCCTCCCATGCCTATTCGGTAATTGTCCCCGCCCAGGAGTACGATCTTGTCTCCTTTCCGCGGTTTTCCTTTCAGGGCATCCTGCATACGGGCAAAGCCAACGCCTCCTGCCAGCATGATGACCTTGTCGTATCCCAGCCGCTGACCGTCTCCCATATGTTCAAAACACAGAAGCGATCCGCAGATCAGGGGTTGCCCGAACTTGTTGCCGAAATCGCTTGCTCCGTCCGAGGCTTTGGTCAATATATCTTCCGGGGAGTGGTACATCCATTCCCTTCCCTGTTCCCTGTGCAAACCATTCTCCAGCCTGGGATACGAAGTCATGTAAACGGCCGTTCCGGCTACCGGGAAAGAAGCTCTTCCACCGGCAATGCGGTCCCGGATCTCTCCCCCGCTCCCGGTAGCTGCCCCGTTAAAAGGTTCCACGGTAGTGGGAAAATTGTGGGTCTCTGCTTTCAGGCTGATCACCGTATCGTACGGAATGGTCTTAAAAGATCCCGGCCGGTCGGGAAATTCGGGAACAAAAAACACATGCCCTCC
>LFSY01000106.1:1211-1468 GCA_001512865.1 Rikenellaceae bacterium DTU002
TGCTCTGAATTGACCTGGGAAAAACCGAATATCTCTGAATCTGTCAGGGGCCTTTGCAGACGGGCAGACAATTCCTCCAGGTACCTTATCTCTTCCGCATTCAGTGCCAGACCTTCTCTGTGGCTGTAAGCTTCCATGTCACGAACCTCCCTGACCGGCTCTGGCACCCTGCCGGTATCGAAAACGTGCTCGTCCAGACCCCGGTACATTTCCTGTAACATCGGGTCGTGAGGGGTGTCTTCTGCGGCCGGAAAAAA
>LFSY01000145.1:0-16907 GCA_001512865.1 Rikenellaceae bacterium DTU002
ATGGAAAAGATCGGTTACAGCCTGGGGGACCTGGCAGCTAATCTGATCTTCCAGACCCTGATGACATTTCTGGCCTTCTTCTACACCGATGTGTACAAGATCCCTCCTGCCACTGCTTCTTTCATTATCTTCTTCGGAGGCATGTTCGGGGCATTTTTCAATCCCATTATGGGCATCATAGCAGACAGGACCAATACCCGATGGGGCAAATTCCGTCCCTGGATCCTCTGGACCGCCGTACCGTTTGGCGCCATGGCCATACTGGCTTTCAGCACCCCCGATTTCAGTCCTTCAGGAAAAATTATTTACGCTTTCATCACCTACCTCCTGCTGGTGGTGGTCTATTCGGCCAACAACCTGCCCTACGCTTCGCTGAGCGGGGTGATCACCGGGAACATGCGTGAACGGAACAGCCTCTCTTCGTACCGGTTTGTGGCCGTAACCATAGCCCAGCTGATCGTTCAGAGCTTTTTGCTGCCGTTGGCACTGGTCCTGGGTGACGGGGACAAAACAAGGGGATTCGAGAACACCATGATCCTTTTCTCTGCCGTGGGTGTGGTTTTCTTTATCATAACCTTCCTTACCACAAAAGAAAGGATCATCCCCAAACCGGAACAAAAATCAACCATTAAAGAAGATCTTAAAGACCTGGTAAAGAACAAGCCGTGGATTGTCATGCTCATAGTAACTGTGTTCGTTTTCATTACACTTTCCCTGAAAGGCGGCATGTACGTCTACTATTTTGATCATTACCTGAACCATGAACACCTGGCTGCTTTTCTGGGAAAAGTAGGATTTAACAATACGGATGCCGCCACATCCGGGTTCAGTCTGTTCAATGCCGCCGGGATCGTAATGACTCTTGTGGGTATATCCCTCTCCAAACCACTGGCAGACAAGTACGGCAAACGGGATGTTTTCGGGACGAGTCTTTTCCTTTCGGCCCTGTGCCTGCTGATGTTTTATTTTTACGGTCCGCAGGCCATCATTCCGGTTTACGCCACCCAAATGCTTCACGGATTTTTCTACGGGATATCCACCCCTTTGCTCTGGGCCATGATTGCCGATATTGCCGATTATTCCGAGTGGAAGAATTCCCGGAGAGCCACCGCCATCATTTTCTCGGCCATGATCTTCGGACTGAAAGCCGGTCTGAGCATTGGCGGAGCGCTTGTTGCAGGTATCCTGGCAAGTTGCGGCTATAGCGAACAGCTTGCGGTCCAGTCTGCCGAAACAGTCAACGGCATCAAACTGTCCATGAGCGTTTACCCCACCCTGACATTTTTTGTGAGCGTAGCCTGCCTGTTCTTTTACAAAATCAATAAAAAAACAGAGATCACCATCCAGGAAGAACTGGCCGCACGTAGAAAAGAAGACAATTAACAGATCCCTAACAAAAAAGATCATGAAAAAAGCAAGATACCTGATACCCCAATTATTTACTGCCGATCCTTCCGTTCATATTTTTGAAGGGCGGCTCTACATCTATCCCTCCCACGATATTGAATCGGGCATTCCGGAAAACGACAACGGAGATCATTTTGATATGCGCGACTACCACGTCTTCTCCATGGAAACTCCCGATGGCGAAGTGACCGACCACGGTGTGGCTTTGGATGTAAAGGATATCCCCTGGGCCGGACGCCAGTTATGGGATTGTGATGTGGCATACAAAAACGGTGTGTATTACCTGTATTTTCCCTTAAAGGACAAAACCGATATTTTTCGTATTGGAGTGGCCGTCAGCAACCGGCCCGAAGGACCCTTCAAACCCCTGGACGCCCCCATGCACGGAAGCTATTCCATAGATCCCTGTGTATTCCGCGACGATGACGGCTCGCATTATATGTACTTTGGAGGCCTGTGGGGCGGGCAATTGCAGCGTTACCGGAACAACAAGGCCATAGAATGCGGTCATGAGCCTGAAAACGACCAGCCGGCACTTCCCTCCAGGGTGGTCCGGCTTAGTGACGACATGCTTCAGTTTGCCGGGGAGCCTAAGGATGTGATCTTGTTGGACCCGGAAGGCAACGTACTGACAGCGGGCGATCACGACCGGCGTTTCTTTGAAGCTTCATGGATGCACAAATACAACGGGAAATATTATTTTTCCTATTCCACCGGAAATACCCATAAACTTTGCTACGCAACGGGGGACAACCCTTACGGACCTTTCACGTACCGGGGAGTGATCCTTACACCGGTAACAGGCTGGACCACACATCACTGCATTGTTGAATTCAAAGGAAAATGGTATCTGTTCTTTCACGACAGCGTTCCTTCGGGAGGCAAGACCTGGTTACGCAGTCTGAAAGTTACCGAATTGGAATACGATAAAAACGGAAACATCGTAACGATAGACGGAGAAGAAGCTTAATACCCTACAAAGGACAAAGATCAGATTTTCCCGTTCTTTGTGATAATGCTGTTGATATTCTTAACAGAAGCGGCGCTGGTCAATCCGTCCGGCGCCGTATTGAAACAGTAATCCAGCAGGATGTCCTCGTTTGTGGAGGCTACATGCATCCGTGAATCACTGGATGCGTAATAGATCAGGATGGTCCCGTCATCGCGACGGATCCAGCCATTGGAAAATAACACATTGGAAACGTCGCCAATGCGTTCTTCTCCTTGCGGTGCCATGAAATGTCCCGCAGGTTCTGCGATCACTTTCCAGGGCTCTTCCAATGAAGTAACGTACAGGTACAATACATAACGCAGACCGGCGGCACATCCCCTGACCCCGTGCGCCAGGTGGAGCCATCCTTTGGAAGTTTTCAGGGGAGCGGGCCCTTCCCCGTTCTTGAGCTCTTTTATGGTATGGTAATGCCTCTTGTTGATGATGATCTCTTTTTCCACCCTGGCGTTGGTAATGTCCTCCACAAGGGTCCATCCTATGCCCCCTCCGTTCCCGGTATCAATAAACCCGTCCTGCGGCCTTGTATAAAAAGCATATTTGCCGTCAACGAACTCGGGATGCAATACCACATTCCGCTGCTGGCTGCGTGATTTCAAATCGGGCAGCCGCTCCCAGGTTTTCAGGTCGCGGGTACGGGCGATCCCTGCCGAGGCTACTGCCGAAGACAGATCGCCGGCCGCTGCGTAGGGGTCCTTTCTCTCGGCACAGAAAACTCCGTAGATCCAACCATCCTGGTGCTCAGTCAAACGCATGTCATACAGGTTGGTGGTGGGTTCTCCCCATTCCGGGATCTCCAGCGGCCTTTTCCAGAAACTGAACTGATTGATCCCGTCCGGACTTTCCGCAACGGCAAAAAATGATTTCCGGTCAAACCCTTCCACCCTGGCGACCATGATATGGCGGCCTTTCCACAATATGGCACCGGCATTGAAAACCGCATTGACACCCAATCGCTGTAAAAGGCAGGGGTTGGTTTTCGGATCAAGGTCATACCTCCATTCAAGGGGAACGTGTTGGGCTGTCAGAACAGGATAACGGTAACGGGAGAACCAACCGGACGGATCTTCTTCCGCAACGTTTCTTCTTGACAACAGTTCCTGATAACCGGAGGTTAATTCGTTCAATCTTTCTTCAAATGATTGCATAGTACTAAAAACATTATAAGAGGCGCATTGCAACAATTAACCTCTTCTGTTGCATGCGCCTCTCTCTTACTAACTAACCTAACCCTAACCGATAGACAATCAGCATTTCTTTCACGGTGCAAAAGTAATTCCGCAAAACGCTTCAGTCAAGTATTATTTTATCTAAAACTTTACAATTAACAAAGTATCGGTAAGTACCCGGAAAGGGATGTTTTGCTATATTTGTGAGGGTTGTTACTTAGTAAGGGGAAATAAGGTTTTATCAAGAATGTGAAATGAAAAAAAGCATTCTGATAAAAAAGTGTCAATTTCAGATAAAATAATACTTATTTTTATTACATTTACCCTCTATATTTGAAAATTGAAATGGTCATTACCTGAAACAAAACCAATATTTTATTAATATTTCAATAACTATCTATTAACCAAAAAACTAAACGTATGAAAAACTATCTTTGGAAACGTCTGTTTGCAGGGATTTTTCTGTTGCTTCTTGGAACAGGGATATCCTTTGCTGCATACGGTGATCTGCAACAGTCAGGTCGTACGGTTACATGCGTAGTTTCTGACAATATGGGACCTGTTGTAGGCGCCTATGTTGTCGTCAGGGGAACTATGAACGGAGGCAGTACTGATGCAGATGGGCGTGTTGTTCTGAACAATGTCCCGGACAACACAACTTTAGTAGTTACATTTCTTGGCTACGTTACCCAGGAGATCGCCCTGATGAACAATCAGACCTTTGTGGAAATCCTGCTTCAGGAAGACGCACAGGCTCTGGAGGAAGTGGTCGTTGTCGGGTACGGTGTGCAGAAAAAGAAACTGGTGACCGGCGCTACCGTTCAGGTAAGAGGCGATGACATCGCCAAACTGAACACCATCAGCCCGTTCACCGCTCTGCAAAGCCAGGCTCCCGGTGTAACTATCGTTCAAAACAACGGACAGCCGGGTTCCGGGTTCAAGGTCACCATCCGTGGTCTTGGCACCATCGGATCCTCTTCTCCCTTATATGTAATTGACGGAGTGGTCGGGGGTAATCTGGACAACATCAACCCCAACGACATCGAGTCCATTGACGTATTGAAGGACGCTGCATCTGCAGCCATCTACGGTGCCCGCGCCGCCAACGGGGTTATCATGGTTACCACCAAACAGGGGAAACTGGGAAAAACCACCGTTACCTATGACGGTTACTACGGACAGCAATTCCTGGCCAAGAGCCCCGACCTGCTGACCGCTAAGGAATATATGGTAATCCAGGACGAGATCCGCTTCAACGAAGGGAACCCCGCCTATGACTGGGCCAACCTGCTTCCCGCCGATCTCTATCAATCCGTTATGAACGGGTCCTGGAAAGGCACCAACTGGTTCAAGGAAGCTTACAATGAAGGCGCTCCCACACAGAACCATGCCGTCGGTATCACCGGAGGTAGTGAACTTTCCAGGTTCTCTATGGGATTCTCGTATTCCGGAAGCGAAGGTATCCTGGGAAAACCGGTACAGGCCCAGTTTGAGCGCTATACCGCCAGGATCAACTCGGAACACGTGATTCTGAAGGGACGTGATTTTGACATCATCAAGTTTGGGGAGACATTGTATTACAATTACATTAGCAACAACGGTGTGGCCACGGGGAACATTTACTGGAACGCCATCCACAACCTGTTGGTTGCCAACCCCCTGTTACCTGTACACAACGCCGATGGTGACTGGTTCAATTACGAAGACAAACAATCCACCGGATGGCGTTTTGACGGAAATACCGGCAACCCCATAGGAGCTTTCTCCAATAACGGTCAGGGTCTGAATCAATCCAAGAGTTATTCGTTGCGTACGACCGCTTACCTGGAGATCCAGCCCATTAAAAACCTGGTTTTCCGGTCACAGTTCGGGTACAACATGAGCGCAAGCAACTACCGTTCCTACACAGCCATCTCTGCCTGGTCCAACAACGCCAGAACCTCTATTGACAATGTCAGCCAGAGCGGCAGCATGGGACATGACTGGAAGGTAGACAATACATTGTCCTACTCTTTCAATCTGAATGACAATCAATTTGATGTTCTGATTGGACAAACAGCAGAAAAATGGGGCATGGGTCTGAACCTCAATTCTTCCGGTGCCAACTCCATATTCCCGGGCTACATCTCTCCCAATACCAACATAAAAGATGTAATGAATTATGCCTGGGTAGACAATACCAAACCCACTGAACTCTCACAACGCGGAGCCGGCGGTTCCGTATGGGGTGAAGGCGCCATCGCATCGTTCTTCGGCCGTATCAACTACAACTACAAGGAAAAATACATGGCCACCCTGATCTTCCGTGCTGACGGTTCTTCCAACTTCGCCAGGGGCAAACGCTGGGGTTACTTCCCTTCCGCTTCTGTCGGCTGGACCGTTTCCAACGAAGATTTCATGGCCGGTGCCGCCGATATCATTGACTTTCTGAAGATCCGCGCCAGTTGGGGACAGAACGGTAACTGCAGCATTTCCAACTTCCAGTACCTGTCAACCATTGCCTTTGACGTGAGCAACGGATATTATTTTGCAGCTGACAAAAAAACCCAGACCGTTGGCGGTTATGCCGACATTCTGGCCAATCCCGATGTTACCTGGGAAACTTCCGAACAGCTGAATATCGGTCTGGACGCCCGCTTTGCCAGAGGTCGCATGGGTCTTGCCTTCGACTGGTATCAGAAGATGACACGCAACTGGCTGCTAACCGCCCCCATCCCGGCCGTATACGGTCTGAACGCCCCTGCCGTGAACGGTGGTGACGTGATGAACACCGGTGTGGAACTGGCCCTTACATGGGATGATTTTGTGGGTGATTTCCGTTACGGGATCTCTGTGAACGGCACCTACAACAAGAACGAGGTTACCCGTATCGCGAACGCAGAAGGCATCATCCACGGTGCTGCCAACGTATTGAGCCAGGGTACCACGGAAATGTACCGTGCACAGGAAGGCTACCCCCTGGGATACTTCTACGGCTACAAGACAGCCGGCGTATTCCAGAACTGGGACCAGGTGAACAACACCGCAGCCAAATACGACGGAGCAAAACCCGGAGACCTGATCTTTGTTGACCACAACGGAGACGGTAAGATCACCGAAGACGACCGTACCATGATCGGTAGCGGACATCCCGACTTCCTGTTGGGTTTCAACCTCTATTTTGCATGGAAAGGACTGGATTTCAGCATCACGGGTGCCGGTGCCTTCGGACAGGAGATCGCCAAGTCATACCGTTCTTTTGCTGACTCCCCCCTGCAGAACTTCACAACCGATATCTTCGGACGCTGGACGGGAGAAGGCACATCCAACAAATTACCCCGCCTGACCACAGGTAGTAACATCAACTGGCAGAACATCTCCGATATCTATATTGAAAAAGGAGACTATGTAAAGATCCAGAATGTTCAGTTAGGATACGATTTCAAACAGGCCTTCCGCAAATTGCCCTTCGGACAAGTCCGTTTGTATGTTTCTGCACAAAACGTTTACACCTTCACCAAGTATTCAGGTCTTGATCCCGAAATCGGATACGGAGCTGATCAGGGCTGGGTACAGGGTATTGACCTTGGTTACTACCCCGCACCCCGGACATATATGGTAGGTTTAAATATTAAATTTTAATTGATATACAGTATGAAAAAGATATTATTCATAGCACTTGCTGCCCTGCTGTTTTCGAGTTGTGAAGCTTTCCTTGACACGGATAGCTACACCAAGAAAAACACCGGTAACTATCCGAAAACGGCAGACGATGCCATCCAGATGGTAACCGGGGTGTACGCCACCCTCAACAGGGTGCTTGCAAACTGTGGAAACTCCTACTATTTTGCAGCTCAGCTCCTTTCTGACGACATGTTCGCAGGAGGCGGTGAGAACGACAAGCACTGGACGAGTCTGGAGCACCTGATGTATGTCGACCTGAACCAATACAACAGTTTCTGGTCCGACAGGTACTCCGGCATCAGCCGCGCCAATATGGCCATTGCCAACCTGGACAAGGTGGAAGACGAAAAACTGCGCAACCAGCTGATGGGAGAAACCCTGTTCCTGCGTGCGCTGTTCTATTTTGAACTGGTCCAGATGTTCGGGGACGTTCCCCTGATCACCCAGGTCCCCCAGAGTGTATCCGAAGTGGCTGAGTACCCTGCCCAGTCGACCCAGGAAGAAATCTTCGCATTCATTGCCGCCGACCTGAAGAAGGCTTCCGACATCATGCCTAACGACAAATGGAACGCCATCGTTTCGGGTGAAGGACATGCTACCCGCTGGGCAGCCCAGGCCTTACTGGCCCGTGTCTTCCTGTTCTACACGGGATTCTACGGAAAGACTGAACTGCCCATGATGGACGAAGAATTCAATATTACCGGAACCGTTACAAAGGCCGAAGTAATTGCCGCCCTGGAAGATTGTATCAACAACAGCGGCCATACACTGGCCAACGACTACCGCAGGTTATGGCCTTACAGCAACTCCCTGAGTGCAAAGGATTATTACTATGTGCAGGATCTTAAGAGCAAGGGCGAATACTGGCTCAAGGACGGAACGAATCCGGAAACCGTTTTTGCCATCAAGTGTTCGCACCTGGCAAGCTGGAGTACTACCATTGGTTATTCCAACCAGTACTGCCTGTTCTTTGCGATACGTAATGCCGGCACATCCGATCAGTACAAAAATGTATTTCCCTTCGGACAGGGCTGGGGTGCAGGAACTGTCAATCCCCGCCTGTGGGACGATTGGTTGTCAAAGGAACCTACGGACAAACGCCGCAAAGCCTCCATACTGGCTGCTGCCGAAAGGCCCAACTACGTATACGGAGCAGACGCTTTGATGGAAGAAAGCACATTCTGGCAGAAGAAAGTGATCGCTATTACAGGAACCAAGGAATACGAGGCCGACGGCAGTCTTAAAACGCTGTACAACAGCTTTACCTCTTCCACCGAATATTACGGTGACGGGGAATCTGACGACTTCCAGCTGGCTCACGAGACCGACCTGATCCTGATACGCTTTGCCGATGTATTGCTCATGCACTCCGAATTGACCGAAACGGCCGACAAGATGAACCTGGTACGTGCGCGTGCCGGTCTTGAACCCGTTTCCTATTCATTCGAAGCATTGCAACATGAACGCCGTTTTGAGCTTGCTTTTGAAGGATTGCGTTGGGGTGACATGCGTCGCTGGGGCGATAATTATGCCATCAGTGCGCTTACAGGCCAGCTTGGCCAGACCATCTGGAACCGCGGTGTACAAACCGTCATGAAAGACCAGGGTGCCGGTTATGCAGCCCGTTACCAGGCAACCCGCGGCTTCTTGCCACTGCCTTCATCCGAAGTTGATCTTTCAGACGGTGTATTGCAGCAGAATCCCGGATGGGGTACCGATGCCGTGTTCGGAAGCTGGAACTAGTATTTTGAAAACGATAAAACATTATAATATGAAAAAAAGTATAATCCTTGCGATTTTAGCCGTTTTTGTACTGCTTTCCGCTTGTCAGCCCGTAGAGATCAGACAGGAACTCAAGGGCGGGATCACGGAGAGTCAGCTCAATATCTCTGCGGTACCACAGATCAGGGACGGTAAAAATTCCAATTATATCGATCTGAACAGCGACGGCAACGCCTGCCTGTCTTCATGGGACTTTGGCGTTGGCCTGTTCGTGGGAACAAAAGGGACCGTCAAGGTGATGATGAAAGGACCCAATGACATCATTTTCACGGGACTGAACGCAGACGGCACCAAGATCACCAAGACAGTGACTGTTAATGTTGAAGAACTCTACGACGTGGAACCCGAATGGGCTCTGTTCTGCGGACCTACCGGAGAACAGACCTGGGTATGGGACGATGTCACCGGACCCGGTGTATGGGGTAACGGCGGCTACATAGGCTGTGCAGCTCCCTGCTGGTGGGTTGTTCCTCTTGGCGATATCAACGGCCAGGCTCCCGGTGAAGGTGCCGGCGCCAGCATGCAATTTACCATAGCAGGTGCCCGTCTGATCAAGAACTACAACGACGGCACCAGCCAACAGGGTTCTTTCACTTTCGACATGTCCAAGATCACCCTCGATGACGGCGGTAATGTCTGGGCAAAAGGGAAACTGAACACAAAGAACGTAACGGTTCTCTGCGGAAAATCCCCCAACGAAAGCAATGCGCCCGTGTACAATTACGACATTTTGAAACTCACGGGAACCAACATGGTATTGTCTTACCCCGAACCGGGAGCCGGTTCCTGGGGCACTGCCTGGTTCTGGATGTTCAAAACACAGTAATTCACAGGGATCATAATCCTTATTAAAAAGGGCGGCTCCCCGGAGCTGCCCCTTTTTTTCATTATATTTGTATGTTATGAATAGTAAACTGCTAATCATCCCTTTACTTGTATTTCTGTTGGGTTCCTGTACGGATCATCGCACATATGAGATTGAAGGCACCCTGCCTGATGAAAAATATAACGGAGAATACGTTTTCCTGGTGCCTCTGGACGGGGTGATGCCCCGGATCATAGATTCGTTGCAGGTCAGCGATCAGTCATTTGTTTTCAAAGGGAAAACCGACTCGGCACAGGTGAAAATCATACGCATGCGGCCCCAGTTGCGTCTGGACATCCAGGAACTCCTGGTGGTGGTCGAACCGGGCAATATCCGGGTACGGCTGGACACAGTCAGTTCAGCCGGAGGCACCCCCCAGAATGAAATACTCCAGGCATGGAAAGAAGTCAAGACGGAGGCAGACCAGACCTTGTACCTGCTCAGGAGAATGCACCAGTCCGTAACAGACGGGGAAAACGGCGCACGTATCCTGGAACAGTGGGAACAAGTTCAGGAAAAGTTCAGGGAATACAGCATGAAATGCATCGAAGAGAACAGGGAAACGGCCGTAGGCAGGTTCATACTTGATATGACCCGGTAATGATGAGGAGAAAAACACTGACAACATGGCTGGTGGCAGGAATCCCTGCCGTGGGGTGTTTTTTGTTTTTCCTTCTGGTATATCCTTATCACAACCTGCTGAAGGAACAGTTGATCCTGTTTCTTCATTCACCTGACTATTTTCTCTCCTACCTGGACAAACCGGCATGGTTAACCCGTTACGCCGGTGACATGCTTACCCAATGCTTCATTCATCCTGCCGGAGGGGCTGCAATCATTACTGTTACCCTGTTCATAATATGGGTCCTGTTCCGCCAATTGTTCAGAAGATTTGGGACAGGTCACCTGACATCTTCGCTTTTGGCATTGATCCCGGCTGTGACCGAGTTCCTGTTTCATTGCGGGTTGCATTACCCTTTGAGCAGCACCTTCTCTACCCTGCTGGCGCTGCTTGCCCTGCTGGGTTTTACGCGTCTGCGTTCCCACAATCTTTACCTGTGGTTGTTTTTTCCTGCTGCAGCCCTGCTCTATTACCTTGCCGGTCACGGCATCATTCTCTTTACCATCGCCTGGAGCATTTACGGAATCCTGAAAAGAAAACGGAAATGGTATTACACGCTTCTGCCTGCCCTGGCAGCACTTGCCTTTCCCCTGCTCATGCGCCCCGTTTTCTTGCTGACAGCGGAACAGGCATACAGGCATCCCGTAAAAGAACCTCTTACCCTTAAGCCGGACTTAACATGGAAAAAGATCCTGGAGCTGGATTATGAAAGCCAGCGGGAACAATGGGCAAAGGTCCTTTTGCTGGCACAGAGATATAAATTGCATAACAGGATCGCCTCCTATTATACCAACCTGGCGCTTTCGCAGACCGGGATGATGGGGGAATGGCTGTTTCATTTTTACCAGCCCGGACCTGCCGGACTGTTCCTTCCCGTTTCCCAGCTATCCACCCCGCTGACCATTGCTTTCAGCAACGAATTGTTTTACCGGCTCGGGGATATGAACATGGCGCAACATGCCGCCATGCTGGGCACGATCTTCTCTCCGGACCACCGAAGTTCCCGGCTGGCCAGGAGACTGACAGAGGTACACATTGCCATAGGCGATGCCCCTGCCGCCGGAAAATACCTCGGCCTTCTGGATAAAACCCTCTTTTACAGGAAATGGGCACGGCAGGCAAGGGAACAGCTGTCCCGGGAAGACATTCCCCTCAGGGCGATGATCCCATCCATGGATACGGTACGCCTGTCAGACGATTACCTCACTTCCCTGAAATTTTTGCTGGAAAACAACCCTGACAATACAACTGCCCGCGATTACCTGCTATGTTTTCATCTGCTGAACAAAGACATTCCCTCATTCCGTGAAGCTTTTGACAGGTGGTTTGACACGAAAATTGAACGGGTTCCGGGTGTGTACGCACAGGCACTGCTTGTATCGCTTTACCAGGAAAGCGCCCCGGACACACTGCTCAGGCAATACAACATCCCTGCTGCAGCTGTGAATCAGTTTATTGAATATACAAGAAGCTACGAAGAGGCGGGAGGCTTATCGGCGCCGTTGCACGATGTTTACGGCAATACATTCTGGTTTTACTATCATTTTGCTATACCTGAATAAATGAGACTCACACAATTCATATTGCTGTTCTTCCTGCTGGTACTTCCCAATGCATGCAGGGAAGCGTCAGATATCACAATATCTGATACCCTTCCGCCCATCTACCCCGATTATATAAATGTTACCATACCCGTGAACATCGCTCCGCTTAACTTCATGATCACAGAAGCAGAGGCACTTGATGTTGGTTTGACAACCCGTGGTGAGACCCTCACCCTGAAGGGACGCAACAAGATCAGGATCCCTCTGCGAAAATGGCGTTCACTTATTATTAAAGCTTCAGAGAATCAACAGGTCATTACAGTATCTGTACGTGCAAGAATCCAGGGACAATGGTACGAATACCAACCATTTTCCTGGAACGTAACTGCCCACGCCGTGGACCCGTACCTGAGCTACAGGCTTATAGAACCGGGATACGAAGTATGGAAATCCATACAACTGGCAGAAAGAAATATTGAAAATTTCGGGGAGCGGATCATCGCAGACAACCATCTTACCGAAAACAGCTGCATGAACTGCCATACTTACGGCAACCAGGACCCCGGATTGTCTTTCTTCCATATGCGCGGTCCGGGGGGAGGGACCGTTCTGAACCGTAACGGAGAACTGCGCAAGCTCAATATCTTTACAGAAGGAATGATCTCCCCGGTCGTTTACGGCAATTTTCATCCTTCCGGCCGGTATGCCGTATATTCCACCAACCTGGTCCTCCCGGGATTCCATTCCCTGAAAGGCGAACGTCTAGAGGTATATGACCAGGCATCAGACCTTGTAATCGTAGATCTGGACCAAAACCGCATCATTCCTTTCCCTGAAGGTTTTCCCGTGGAATTCAGAACATTTCCGGTCTTCTCTGCGCAAGGCGATGCCGTCTATTACTGCAACGCTCAACAATTGACGGTTCCCGACAGTATCTTTCACCTGAGGTACGATCTGCTCAGGATCGGATTCGATCCCGCTACGGGGACCTGGGGAAACCGGGCCGACACGGTGGTCCGTGCTGCTGCCTCGGGTTTGTCAGTTTGCCATCCCAAAACTTCACCGGACGGTAAGTATCTCATGTATACCGTGGCAGATTACGGGACCTTCCCCATCTGGCACCAGGAAACGGATCTATGGCTGCTGAACCTGGCAACCGGGGAAACCGACTGTCTGGCAGACATCAACTCTTCCTATTCAGACACCTATCACAGCTGGTCCTCCGACAGCCGGTGGTTCGTTTTTGCCAGCAAGCGGGATGACGGTCTTTACGGGAAACCTTATTTCTGTTACATAGACCCTGAAGGCAATGTACACAAGCCGTTTGTTTTGCCTCAAAAAGACCCGGATATGTATCGTCACACACTCAAATCATACAATATTCCGGAACTTTCCCGCGGGAAACTGCCCTTCGGCGCCACGGACATCGAACGCCTGTACAAGCGGGTACCCGCAGAAAATGTTAGTATAAAACAACAAGTTGGTCATGAACAAGGTATTTGATCATTTTCGGAAAACGCTTCCCTGGCTGTTCGGGCTGGCCGTTTTCCTGTTCTTTGGACTGGTGTATCCTCACCACCTGCATTACCATGAGCAATTTCAGCTTTTCCTTACCACGGGAGATTATTTCATGGATCTGGCCGTTAAACCCGGTGGCATTGCCGATTACCTGGGAGCCTTTATCACACAGTTCTTTCTCTTCTCCTGGGCGGGAGCTGCCATGCTTTCTGTGCTGCTGATGCTCCTGCAACGTCTCATATTCTCGGTTGGCAATCACGTGTACCCCTTCAGATCATGGTTCGCCCTTTCCTTCATACCGCCAATTTTCTACTGGATCCTGCTTTGCAATGAAAATTTTATGCCCGCGGGCATCATATCCGTACTGATAACGCTGGGAGCCTGGAAGATATACTTCAATCTCAAAACACTCCCTGCACGTTACGTGTATGTAATGGCAATGATCCCTGTAATATACTGGATGGCTGGCGGATCGGTGATCTTTTTCGCTTTGGGATGCCTTGCTGTGGAATGGATACGGGAGCATTCCCTGAAAAAGAAACTGATCGTAACGTTACCCTCTCTGGTCATCCTCGCGGGGATCTTCTTTCTGGCCAAAGCCCTGTTGCCCCAATATCCCTTTTTCCGCCTGGTTTACGGAACGGACTTTTTCCGTTTCCCCGTCCTGTATCCGTCGGGAGTATGGGTGATGTGGATCATGTGTCTGATCATCCCGTTTTCCGGATTCCTCCTGCCATCCCGCTTCAGAAAGGAAAAGAACGCATCCCTTGCAGGCATTCTCCTGTCCCTTGGAATCTTCTGCCTGGGCAGCTACATGGTAGCAGTCAACACGGAAATCAGCAAGGAAGACATTATGGCATACGACCATTACGTGAGGATGCAACAATGGGAAAAAGCCATTGCGAAGGCAGACAGGAAAACACCCTCCTCACCCCTCTCGGTAGCCTGCCTGAACCTTTCCCTGTGCAAAAGCGGCATGATGTCAGACAACATGTTCCATTACTATCAGAACGGACCGGAAGGACTGATACCCACTTTTGTAAGGGACTTTACCATTCCCATGATCTCCGGGGAAGTCTATTACCACCTGGGTTTCATAAATACCGCCCAGCGTTTTGCCTTCGAAGCCATGGAATCATTGCCCAATTACTGGAAAAGCGGCCGGTCTGTCAAGCGTTTGGCTGAGACCAACCTGATCAACGGCCAGTATGAAGCAGCCCGCAAATACCTGATCATACTTCAACACACCTTTTTCTACAAAGCTTGGGCAAACTACGTGATCGGTTTCCTGGAAGACGAAGAAGGGATCAACAGCCATCCCGAATGGGGAACGCTGAGAAAACACAGGACCAAAACAGATTTTTTCGATTCGGAACAGGAAAAAGACATGATGCTGGGTATATTGCTCCAACAGGACATGACGCACTATATGGCATACGAATACCTGCTGGCCTACTGCCTGTTGACAAAAGACCTGAAACGTTTCGAGGAATATTTCCCGCTGGGTATGGAACTCAGGTATGCCAGGCTACCGGTTAGTTACCAGGAAGCGCTCCTGTATATATGGTCACTTACCCACGAGGATCCTTTCCGCACGGTACCCTACCCCATCAGCGAAGCAGTCATGCAAAACCTGGCTACTTATCAGAATTTATATCTGAACTCCTCCAATCCCGAAGAAGTCCTGAAAAAGAACCACTCGGGCACTTACTGGTATTATTTACATTTCCGACAATGAAAAAGACATGCATCATACAGACAATCACAATCCTGATCCTTTTCAGTTCTTGTGATGGGAGTGAAACCGGGTTGCAAACATCGCAGGAACTCCCCCCCATTTTTCCCGACTATTGTGAAGTAACGGTTCCGCTGAACATAGCCCCGCTGCATTTCCAGCTTACTGATGACGCACTGCAGACAGAGGTATGCCTGGAAGGGACACAGGGCCGGATGATCCGTGTGCGTACAAGGAAAGTTGTTGCCTTCCGCAGGTCCGTCTGGAGAAAAATGCTCGAAGAGCATGCCGGGAAGAGTCTGACGGTGACCGTAAGGGGGAAATACTCCGACAGGGGATGGATAGAATACAGACCATTCTCCCTTTACATCAGTCAGGTGCCTGTCAACGATTACCTGGTGTACAGGCTGATCGCTCCCGGATACGAAGTGTACAGTAAAATGGGCATATACCAGAGGGACCTTACCTCTTTCAGACAAACCTCACTGCTGGAAAATACGCTCGTACCGGGGAACTGCATGAATTGCCATTCTTTTTCACGGAACAGACCGGAAAACATGAGCCTTCACATCCGCGGAGCACTGGGAGGGACCATTATGAAAACAGGTGACGAAATTGAAATGTTAAACACCAAAACGGAAGAGACACAGGGCAATTGCGTTTATCCTTACTGGCACCCGTCGGGAGCATACGTGGTCTATTCGGTGAACCAGACCATACAGGCCTTCCATGCAATCCGGGATCATCGCGTGGAAGTAATTGACCTGGCCTCGGACATTGTAGTATATCATCCTGAAAGCAAACAGCTTCTCACATCAGACCTGCTGCAGACAGATGCATTTGAAACTTTCCCCTCCTTTTCTCCCGACGGCAGGACATTGTATTTCAGCTCTTCGCAATTCAAGAACATTCCTGATGAGTATGACCAGATACGTTACAACCTCTGCGCGATATCCTTTGACCCGGAGACCGGCACGTTCGGGGATCGGGTTGATACGTTGATCAATGCGGCTGCCCGGGGAAAAAGCATCTCTTACGCCAGGCCTTCTCCCGACGGAAAATACATTATGCTTACCATGTCGGATTACGGGAATTTTTCCATCTGGCACAAGGAAGCCGATTTGTGGCTCTACGATCTGAGAGACGGGACGCTCAGGGAAATGACAGAGGTGAACAGCAACGACGTGGAAAGCTATCACAGCTGGTCATCCGAGGGCTCCTGGTTCGTTTTCAGCAGCCGTCGTCTGGACGGACTCTACACCAGGCCCTATTTTGCGCAGATAGACGAAGACGGGAACATCTCCAAACCCTTTCTTCTGCCCCAGCAAAAGCCTGTACATTATTACAACATGACATTTTTCTCCTACAATGTTCCTGAGTTTGTCACCGGGAAAGTGGACTGGGACCTTAAAAAAGTCGAGAAAGTCCTGACGGCAGGAGAACGGGATCAGATCCAAACACGAAAATGATAAATACCAACCACAGATGAAACGTATCGTACTATTTCTGCTGGGCCTGACTGTTATGATCCAGGCCGGAGCGCAACAGTATCAAAATTTTAAAGTATCCGTCTATACCCGCGCCTACGAGGTT
>LFSY01000145.1:17094-50665 GCA_001512865.1 Rikenellaceae bacterium DTU002
TTCTTTACCAGCTGCAAGTGCCCGCTCTGCATAGAAGCCAAAGGCGATATGAGCTGGACGGAATACCGCCTGAAACTGATGACGGAAGCCGGGAAAACACTGGTTCTGGATCCTGCCCGCAAGGTCAATCCCAATGTGCGCGTGATCATCAAGTATCCCAACTGGTGCGACCATTTCCAGGGCCTCGGATTTGACCTGGAACACGGACCTCATTTGTTTGACGGAGTATGGACCGGTACGGAAACCCGGGATCCCTCCTCGGCACAACACCTGCAAAATTATCTGAGCTACAATGTTTTCAGGTATCTGGACAACCTGCGTCCGGGATTCAACTTCGGAGGCTGGGTGGACAGCGGAGGCTCCCATATGGGTATGTACAGGTATGCCGAACAACTTTGGCTCACTTTATTTGCCAAAGCACCCGAAGTAACCCTGTTTGCCTACAACCAGCTGCTGCGTCAACCCCTGCTGGGCAAAACCGCCACCGAGACTTTTGTCCTTACAGACAGTTTCCTGGGAGAACTGGGTCGCCCGCAAGGAATTGTCTCCTACAAACCTTTCCATGCTACAGGAGAAGATTTCCTGCAAAATTACCTGGGTATGATAGGTCTTCCCATGGATATGCTTCCCTGTTTCCCGGAAGACAAAAAAGTGGTTCTGCTTACCGAACAGGCGAAGTTTGACCCGGACATCGCCCAAAAGATTCAGGAACAGTTACTACGGGGTGGCGATGTGATCGTTACCACGGGATTGGTCAAGGCCATTCCCGATAAGATCGCATCCATTGCAGAAATCCGCTGTTCGGACCTGAAAGCCCTGGTCAACGATTTCGGGTGGAACGGGACCAGCAGCAAAGACCTGCTTATCCCCCAGGTACACTACCTGACGAACGACTCCTGGGAGATCGTATCTGCAGGCAAACCGCTGACCAGGGGCGTGACGGGTTATCCGATCCTGCTGAGGTGTTCCTTTGCCAAAGGGAACATGTATGTGCTCACCATCCCGGACAATTTCGCCGATCTGTATGAATACCCTGACAAGGCACTCAACATGATCCGCCTGTTCATGGGCCGGGACCTGGATGTCCGCATTGAAGGTCCTTCTAAGGTCGGTCTTTTTGTATACGACAACGGCACATTCATTGTGGAATCGTTTCTGGATGAACCGGTTGAAGTACAAGTGGTCCTGTCCTCCGATGAAAAGGTTGTCCGCGAATTGTTGGAAAACAAAGCATACCCCGTGGCCTCCCGTAAATTCGCCATAACCCTGGAACCACACACGTTCAAGGTTTTTCAAAAATAACCCGGCTGCCTCCTTTATATCGTTGATTTGTTCTTCCGGTAATGGGCCCTGAAAAGCTTGGGGGTCATGTTCTTCTTTTTCTTGAATATCCGGTTGAAATTGGACAGGTTGTTGAACCCGCATTCAAAACAGATCTCGGATATGGTTTTGTTGGAATCCACAAGCATCCGGGAAGCATAACCCAGTCGGATATCTATGATATAGTCAGAAAGGGTTTTTCCGGTACGCAGTTTGAAAAAACGGCTGAATGCCACAGGAGACATCCCTACCATCTGTGACAGGTTGCTCAACGAAAGTTCCCGCGTATAATGCTGATTGATGTAATCTTTCACCTTGCATACCCTGCGGCTTTCCGTATTTCTTTCCGCATGTGCAAAAGAGCTGCTTGCCAGGCTCCTGCTGTTCTCGGAGACAGAAAGCTCGTGGATCAGTTTGAGTAACCTCAGGAACTGCTCAAATCCTTTGTCTTCCCTGGCAATGGTGTCTATCAGATTGTAGACCTTCATAATCGTCTCGATGGGGAAGGCCACCCCGTGTTCCGCTTTGACCAGCATCTTCCGGATGGTATTGAACTGGTTTTTTTCCAGCAGGCAGGATGGCAGCAAGTCCGGGGAAAATTGTATGGTAATCTCACGGATTACGGGAGATACGCAATTGCCCTGCTCCCAGACATGTTCCAGCCGTTCTCCGGAAATCAGAATAAGATCATAGTCTTCAACATATTCGATGCTATCCCCTATGGTTCTTTTCAGTCCTTTTCCGTGTTCAATGAAATTGATCTCGAATTCCCTGTGTTGGTGGAGGGGAAAGGTGAATTCCGTTTTGTAACGTTCTACAACGTGAAAACAGTCCTTGTCCGACAGGGGGGGGATCTCGTTGAGGATGCTTAGGTTCATATCTGCAAAACTAATAAAAATCAGAGAAGCAGCAAACTGACAGCCATTACGGCCATACCTGCAATAAAGCCCATAATGGACAGATGGTGCCTCCCGAAACGTTCCGCTCCGGGGAGCAGTTCATCTATGGAAATGAAAACCATGATCCCCGAAACACCTGCCATAACGATGCCTTCCAGGAGGGGATTCCAGAACGGGAAAAGGACAAGTATCGCTACCAGCGCTCCCAGGGGCTCTGCCAATCCGGAAAGGAAGGAAAACCAGAATGCTTTCTTTCTGCTTCCCGTAGCATGGTAAATGGGTACAGAGACGGCAATACCTTCCGGGATGTTGTGAATGGCTATGGCAAGGGCTATGGGGATGCCCACATCCAGGCTTTTCATCCCGGACATGAAGGCGGCTATTCCTTCGGGAAAATTATGTATGCCAATGCTCAGGGCAAGCATGACTCCCATTCTTTTCAGGCGCTTGTTCTTGTCCATATCCTCGGAAAGATGTATCTCGTGAGGATTCTCGTCTTCTGGTATCAGAAAGTCGATCACGGCTATCAGGGCAATCCCTCCGAAAAAGGAAAGCACCACCTGCAGATCGTTCAAAACGACCCTGGCCTCGGGGATCAGTTCCATAAATGAAATGTAGACCATCACCCCGGCAGAGAAACCCAGCGTCAGGGAAAGGAAACGGGTATTGGTCCGTTTTGTCAGAAAGGCGACCAGAGATCCTATTCCCGTGGCAAGTCCGGCAAAAAGGGTCAGGGCAAAAGCTATAAATATCTGAGAACGTTCAAATTCCATTATATTCAGGGATTACGATGTCAGTCGCTGTACCACTTTAAAACGGGAGAGAAACTCGCTGGCAAAGACGCGCAAGACCGTATAGGCAGGAATGGCAACGAGCATTCCCACGGCACCTCCCATATATCCGGAAACAAGGATGACGATAAAGATCTCAAGAGGGTGCGCCTTGATGCTGCTGGAATAGATGACGGGCTGAAACAGGTACGTGTCAAGCATGTTTATCCCCACATATACGCCGGCCATGGCAACGACAAACAGTACAAGTCCGGGATAGCCCGACGATCCGTAGGAAGTCACAATACCCAATACAATGCCCAGTGATCCTGCAAGTAACGGACCCACGTAGGGTACGATATTGAAAATGCCAAAAAGGAGTCCCAGGACAAGGGCCAGCTGGTATTCAATCCTCACGATGAAGTGCAGTCCCGTGGAAATGAGGAGGGTCATTGTGAACACCTGTATCACTATACCGAGAAAATATCTTAAAAGCAGTTCATTAACCGATTTCATGGCATGTGAGAACTTCTCTTCATATTTTTCAGGCACAATGGCCATGACCATATTGCCAAACATATTTTCCTCCTTAAGAAAGAAAAAAGTAATGAAAACCACCGAGAATAAGCCTACCCCGAAGTTTACGAGGAAAGAAGCCACTGATCCAAACAGGCGGGTTACGATCTGGGGATGCAGCAGTTTGTCTATCTCGGTCCAAATTAAGGATTCGATCGTAACGGACGGGGCAACGGACGGAAAATAATGATGCATCAGGGCATTAATCTGGCGCATAGGTTCTGACAACATGGCCGTTACTTCCTGCAATTTCAGGGAATCTAACCGGGAAGCAATCCCGCTCACCAGAGGTGTCATAAAATAGATGACAAGGGCCACCACCCCAAACATGAACAGCATGACGATCAGTGCTGAGAGGGCTTTTGGAATATGCCATTTCCTGATCCTCAGACGGGAAAGCCATCTGACTACGGGCCTGCCCATGAGGGATAAAAGGGCTGCGATCAGTATATAGGTAATGATACTGCGAAAATACCATACAATCAATACGATGATGGCAAGTACGGCAGCTCCGATGATGTATTTGGCCAGTTTATTCATTCAGATTCAAAAATAATCTTTTTTCACCGATCCTAAGCAATTTTCAATACAATTCCACCCGGTTTATCAGGGGAGGGGCACCGGCTTCCAGAATACTGATCCTTACCTTTTCCGAGGTTACCTGCCGGAAGCGGAACATCCTCCTGTATCCTATGGTCGTACCCCGCGCAAACAACTGCCACTTCCCGTCTTCCGGATCACTGTATTCTGCTATGAAACGGGCCACACGCTGGCCCAAAGGGATGTACTCTCCGAGGGATAACACAGAAAATGTCACCGGCCGGTCAAAGTGAAGTGTAAAGGAAGCGGTGGTCCTGTCATCCGCGGGTTTCCAGTAAGTGCGGTCATCGTTGTCGGTGATTCCGGCAGGCCTGAACTTACGGGACCCCCCGCCTTGTTGATTAGAAACCGTTACCCGGGCGTTCCCTGCCAGGTTCACGGAAAACAGACTGTCCCTCCTTTCTTTGAATTCCATCAGGCGGATCGAATCACCGGCAGGTATCCGCCCTCTTCTGTCCGGAGGTACGTTCAGCAGCAGGTTGGCATTCCGGCCTACCGATCCAAAATATATATCCATCAGTTGATCAACGGTTTTCAGCTGATCGTCCGTGGCAGGACTGTAGAACCATCCGGGACGGATGGACACGTCCGCCTCGGCAGGTATCCAGTAAGGACCTCCGCGCTGGCCGGAGTTCAGGATCCCGAAGGGAGGTGCATGCTTCCCGGGACTGTAACCGGAAGTATCCATGGTTGACCAGTTGGTTTCTCCTGCGTATCCCGTTTCGTTCCCAACCCACCGGCATCCAGGTCCCACATCGCTGAATATTACGGCCTGTGGCTGATGTTCCCTTACGGTCCTGTTGAACAGATCCCAGTCATAGGGAGAAACCGAAAGATCTCCGCAGGCCCCGTCAAACCACTGTTCGAAAACAGGTCCGTAGGAAGTGAGCACTTCTTCCAGCGTACTGGCAAAGATCCGGTTGTATGCAGCTGTGCCGTAACCGGGATGGTTCCTGTCCCATGGGGAAAGGTAAATCCCGAATTTCAACCCGTATTCCCTGCAGGCTGAGGACAATTCTTTCAGTACATCTCCCCTGCCCTCAAGCCAGGTACTCTGCGCCACTGTATGGTCGCTGAAACGGCTCGGCCACAGACAAAAACCATCGTGATGCTTTGCCGTGATAATGATCCCTTTCATTCCGGCCGCTTTGGCAGTGGCCACCCACTGCAGGCAATCCAGTTCAGAGGGATTGAAGACAGCCGGGTCTTCCAATCCGCTCCCCCACTCCATATCGGTGAAGGTATTGGGACCGAAATGTACAAACATATAATATGCCATGTGCTGCCATTCCATCTGGGCCCCGGAAGGAAGGGCCCCATAAGGTTCGGGATGGCCATCCGGAGAGCAGCTGGATACAAAAACAAAAAAAATGAACCCGATTGTGCCGGAAACTATTTTATTTTCCATAGGAAATATTTACCTTTGTCAATAATTAACAGATAATACTATAAACAATTTATAAAAATACAAAAATTTACCCTATGAAACATCTAATCATAGGCGGTGTGGCAGGTGGAGCCACCACCGCAGCAAGAATCAGAAGAAATGACGAAAAGGCCGGGATCATTATGTTCGAAAGAGGAAAATATATTTCCTATGCCAACTGCGGTCTGCCTTATTACATTGGTGACGTCATCAAAGACAGGGCAAAGCTATTCGTTCAGACCCCCGAAAGTTTCGGGACCCGTTTCAATATGGAGGTAAGGGTGAACTCCGAAGTCATAGCCATCGATACTGAAAAACAAGAGGTCACTGTCAGAAACGAAAATGGAGAAGAATACCGTGAAAGTTATGATAAGCTACTGCTTTCGCCCGGTGCAAATCCCGTGAAACCGCCGCTTCCGGGCATAGACTCTGAAGGCATCTTTACCATGAGAAACGTGGATGATACGGATCGTATCAAGGAATATATGCGTTCGCACCCCATCCGCAGGGCCGTGGTAGTGGGAGCCGGTTTCATAGGGCTGGAAATGGCAGAAAACCTGCACGCTGCAGGAGCACATGTAGCCATCGTGGAAATGGCTGAACAGGTGATGACACCCATAGATTTTTCCATGGCCGGCCTGGTACACCAGCATCTTTACCAAAAGCACATCGACCTGCATCTGAGCCAGGCCGTTAAGGGATTTGTACCTGTATCGGGACCCGATCCCCTGATCAGGGTCCAGCTGAACGACGGGAACGTTCTGGAAGCCGATATGGTCATTCTGTCCATTGGTGTGAGGCCGGATACAAGTCTGGCAAAACAGGCAGGGATCACACTGGGCCGTACCGGAGGCATACACGTGAACCAATACCTCCGGACCTCCGCGGAAAATGTATATGCCGTAGGGGATGCCATAGAATTCCCCCACCCCGTCAGCGGCGAGCCGTGGCTCAATTACCTGGCCGGACCGGCCAACAGGCAGGCCAGGATCGTTGCAGACAATATGGTCTTCGGGGACCGTATAGCATACGAAGGGTCCATTGGCACCTCCATTGCCAAGGTATTTGACCTTACTGTGGGTTCCACGGGACTTCCGGGCAAGAAACTGAAACAGTTGAATATCCCGTACCTCACCTCCACAACACACTCCAATTCTCATGCGGGTTACTATCCCAACGCTTTGCAAATGAGTACAAAAATCACATTCGATCCTGAAACGGGACGGCTTTTCGGAGGTCAGATAGTGGGATATGAAGGGGTTGACAAGCGTATTGACCTGTTAGCCCAGGTGGTTAAAAAACAAGGCACCGTGTACGACCTGCTCACGCTGGAACATGCGTATGCCCCGCCATATTCCTCTGCCAAAGATCCCGTAGCCATTGCCGGTTATGTGGCATCCAACATATTGAGCGGTAAAATGAAGCCGGTCTACTGGAGAAAAATGCAAAAAACAGGACCCGGTGAAGTCACCAGGCTCGATGTGCGTACGGTAGCTGAAAACAGCCTGGGAACCATTCCCGGATCCTTGAATATTCCCGTAGACGAACTCAGGAACAGGCTGGACGAGATCCCCCGTGACAAACCCGTGTATGTATTCTGTGCAGTTGGCTTACGGGGTTACCTTGCAAGCAATATATTGATACAGAACGGTTTCAGCAACGTGTATAACCTCAGCGGAGGGTACAAGACTTATGAAGCCGCAGGCGAATCGGAAAAGAAATCCATTCCCATCACGCCTGCATTTTCTGCTCCCTATTCAGACTCGGGAGATCCGCTGACTAAGATCAAGGCAGCTTCAGTGTCCAGCGCCGCAGCCATGGAAGTCAATACCCTGAAAATAGACGCGACAGGCCTGCAATGTCCGGGCCCTATCATGAAGATCAAGAACAGCATAGATGCCATCGAGCCGGGACAGAGGGTGGAAATACAGGCTACCGACCCCGGGTTTGCCCGTGACGTACAGGCCTGGTGTCAGACAACCGGGAATGTACTGATTGAACAGACAGACAGCAAAGGAGTATTCAGGGCCGTTGTGGAAAAGAGACCCAGGCAGTCTGAAGCCTCTGTAACAGCATCTGCCGGGAACAAAGGAAAAACGATGATCATGTTCAGTGATGATCTGGACAAGGCGCTGGCTACATTCGTGCTGGCAAACGGAGCAGCAGCCACGGGAGAAAAAGTCAGTATCTTCTTCACTTTCTGGGGTCTGAACGTGATCAAAAAAACGCGGAAGCCTGCGGTCAGGAAAGACATATTCGGGAAAATGTTCGGCATGATGCTGCCATCTCATTCCGGGGCACTGAAACTGTCAAAAATGAACATGTTCGGGGCCGGGAGCCGTATGATGCGTCATATCATGAAGATACGTGGCATAGATTCCCTGGAGGACCTAAGACGTCAGGCTATCGACAACGGTGTGGAATTCATTGCCTGTCAGATGTCTATGGATGTTATGGGTGTAAAAAGGGAAGAATTGCTTGATAACGTTACTATAGGAGGAGTGGCCTCTTATATGAACCGTGCCGTACAGGCAGATGTTAACCTGTTTATCTGATGTCGTGTATGAACGATTCAATATGTCTGATGAAAGATGTCCTGAAGGCTTTCAATGAATTTGAAAAAAGCCTGGTCCAGGCCCATTCCATATCCCTGAATGAAGCCATGCTGCTTTGTTTGCTGGGAGAACACCGTACAAAAAAGCGAACGGGACATCTTTCAGCTTCCGAAATAGCCGAAATGACAGGTTTTTCGCCCTCGCACATCTCTAAGATATTGCGTTCGGCCGAATCCGGAAAATGGATAAGCCGTTCACTGTGCCCGGAGGATAAAAGAAAAATGCATTTCGAACTTACGGCCGATGGGTATGAGAAATACAGGCAATTGAAAAACACTCCGGTTGAGGTCCCCGATCTTTTAAAAAAACTGATCTGATACCTTACCGGCCGGTGCTGCGGCTTTCCATATATTGAACAAAAGCCCTGTTGACCATCCGGACACCGCCGGGTGTGGGATATTCTCCGGAAAAATACCAATCTCCGCCGTGCCCGGGACAGGCTGCATGCAATCCCTCCAGACTCTGATAAACGATATGCACCTCGGCCCCGGTGCCTTCCGGTGTCAGCATTTTGGCTATCTGTGCCGAGATTTCACTTGCCGTAAAAGGAGCATAGATCTGCTGTACATGGTTTGTGAGGGATTCTTCTTTTTCGTTCTTGGCTTGTGCGTACACACGTGCAGCAAGCCCATCCATACCTTTCTCTTTAAGCAGTGCCATAGCTGCACGGAATGCAATGAACTGCCCCAGGCTGGACATGTCTATACCGTAAAAATCCGGATATCGTATCTGGGGCGAAGAAGAGACAATTACTATCTTCCTGGGATGCAACCGATCCAGGATCTTGAGAATGCTCTGTTGTAGCGTCGTTCCCCTGACTATGCTGTCATCCAATACTACCAGGTTGTCTTTTTCGGGTATGATCGTCCCGTAAGTAACGTCGTACACGTGTGCGGCCAGATCGTCACGTGTATTTCCTTCGGCAATGAAGGTGCGGAGTTTAATGTCCTTGACGGCAACTTTTTCGTTCCTTACCGAGAGTGACAGGATTTTTCCCAGTTGTTCCGTGTCATGGCAGGTCCTGTCGGAAAGGATCGCTTCTTTCTTGATCCCGTTCAGGTGTTCTTCCAGTCCCTGCAACAACCCGTAATAGGCTGCCTCGGCCGTATTGGGAATGTAAGAAAAAACAGTATTACGAAAATCATGGTCAACGGCTTCCAGAACAGGTTTTACCAGGTTCTTCCCCAATGCTTTACGTTCACGGTAAATATCGGCATCACTTCCCCTTGAAAAATAGATTCTCTCAAAAGAACAGGGTTTAACACCGCGGGGCGACAGTATCTGCGGACATGAAACGTTTCCGTCCCGGGAAACGCGGAGCGCCTGTCCCGGCATCAATTCCCGAATATCCTCCATTGCTACGTTCATGACCGTCTGGATGACGGGACGTTCAGAAGCTACCACTGCAATTTCTGCATCCTGGTAATAAAAAGCGGTACGGATACCCCACGGATCCCTTACGCAGAAAGTTTCCCCCGACCCTGTCATTCCCGCCACCACGTATCCTCCGTCCCACAAAGCCGTACATTTCCTTAGAAGCTCCGTCGCATTGAATTGTTCTTCTATCTTTCCGGTCAGTTCAGTGCCCCGGTATCCCTGACCGTGAAATTCCCGGTAGAGATATTCAATTTCCATATCCAGGCGATGTCCTATCTGTTCCAGCAAGATATGGGTGTCGGCCATAGACCGCGGGTGCTGTCCTGCAGATGTGAGCGATTCACAAATTTCAGGGATGTTGGTCATATTGAAATTACCGCACAGAACAAGTGTCTTGGCAGCCCAGTTACTGCGTCTCAAATGGGGATGTATGTAGGAAAGACCACTTCTCCCGGTTGTACTGTAACGCAGGTGTCCCATATACATATCACCGATGAAGGGGGATTTCCCGGTCCTGTTTCCGTTCATCATGCCATAAACGGAATCAAATACTTCATTGATGGCGTTGTTTCCCGTTTTACGGTCCCGGAATATGTATTCTTCCCCGGGAACGGCTTTTGTGTTGATACAGGCAAGCCCGGCTCCTTCCTGTCCCCTGTTGTGCTGTTTCTCCATGAGCAGGAACAGTTTCTGCAACCCGTACAGGTCTGTTCCGTATTTCTGCTTATAATAACCGGCTGTTTTTTTCAAGCGTATTACAGCTATACCGCATTCGTGCTTCAACGTTTCCATATCTGCAAAAATAAATTATATTTACTGATATTATTAGTACACTTCATGAAAAGAATCATTATAATAGTAGTGGCCTGTTTGTCCTTACCCGTACTCACGTACTGTGAAAAACACATGGACATGATTATCCGTGAACCTGCTCATTTTGTTGATGTGATAAAAGAAAACACATTTTCTTTCAGTGACATAGTGGCTTCATTGATGACCGTATATCCCGTCCAGGATATCGGGGCATATGACAACATACATGCACCCTGACTTCTTCACGGCGGAAAAGAACGAATCCATCAGGAAAGTTGACTCCTGCCTGCGTTTTCATTCCGTGATCGGGTCGTGGGCTCCCAAAGCCCCCATGACCATCATCCATACGGTTAATGACGACATGGCCCCCTACCAGATCGCCGAACACATGTACAACACCTTTTTAAGGAACGGAGGCAACGTAAGCCTGGTAAAGGGAAGTACAGATCATTTCAGTTACGGACTGGAGTATTACTTATCCCTGATCACATACATGGTGCTTAAATAGAAAAAGGCCCCCCGGGGGGAGCCTTCCTGCCTGATCTCGCTTCTTACCTGATCTCGATGGTGTATTCTTTGGGAACAGACGGAGATTCCATATCCTTGGGGATCGTGATGCGGAGCACTCCGTTTTCCATGGAAGCCTGGATCTTGTCCTTGAGGATATCGTCAGGAAGCAGGAATGCCTGCTCGTAATGGGAATAGGAAAATTCCCTTCTCAAGTATTTTCCGTTCTTGTCCTCTTTGGAATTGTCCACTTTCTTTTCCAGGCAAATGATCAGACGGTTTTCCTGGTCCAGGCGGATGCAGAAATCCTCTTTGGTCATTCCGGGAGCAGCAACTTCAACCCTGTAATCTTCAGGATTTTCAATAACGTTGATGGCGGGAGATGTTGTTCCGACCAATCTTCCAAAACCGTCATTGTCAAAAAATTCATTGAACAATGAGGGCCACCAGTTCTGAGTTCTTCTCAATGTAGGTAACATAACTTAATCCTCCTCTTATTGGTTAATTGTTAAACATCTGTAAAGTATTTTCAACACATATACCAACAAAAGGTGTACCTCCCGGGAAAAGGCTGTGAAAAACGGTCAAAATGACAGATTATCAGTCATTTTGGCAATAACTTCCAACTCGGCAAGGGCCCCTTTTTTTGGCAGGGCAGATACCTGGAAAACCGAGCGTGCGGGATATGGTGATCCGAAATGGCGGGAATACACGGCATTGAAAACGGGGAAATCATCCATGCAGATCAGAAAGCCGGTACACTTGACCACATCATCAAAACCGCATCCCGCTTCCTGCAAAATAAAACCCACGTTTTTGAATATCTGTTCAAATTGCTCTTCTTTTGAAGATTCCACCAGCGAACCGGTAGTGGCATCTATTCCCAGCTGTCCTGAAATATAAAGGAACCCGCCGGACACAACGGCCTGTGAATAAGGTCCCAGCGCAGGCGGGGCCAAGGGTGATTGTACAATTTTTCTCTGGTTCATATCAGTATAGTATGATCTCTTGTTCAGTCTTTCAGATAGTAATTCACGGTCGTCACGACACGAATGTTCTTGATATAGGGCGTGTTTTCATCCCTGTCGCTTATGGTGAACTGCCCCTGGGAAGCATTTTTGATCTTGCCGAGTTTGCTGTCCGAATCCTGTGCAAATTTTTCTGCCGCTGCCCGGGCATTTCTCGTCGCTTCCTGGATCATCTGAGGTTTGATGTCGTTCAGTCCGGTAAAGTAATAGACCGTGTTGTAACGGTACTCGCCGCCGATTATGGCTATGCCCTGCCTGAGCAACTCTCCCTGATCGCTGATCAGCTTTCTGACCAGGTCCACCTTCGACGAGCTGACCGTAATGACAGACGTCACATTATACCGGTAAGGCGGAGGCGTTGTATTGTAACGTTCTGCACTCATGTCAATGATCTCGGGAGCATTCACACTGATCTCCTCTTCGCTGATTCCGTTGGATTTCAGATATTCGGTCAAAGTTCCGTTGTTCCTGTTGATCCTTACATAGAGGTCCTGAAGGTTGTTCCCTATCTCTTTGTAGACAAGAGGCCAGGTAACCTTGTCGGCAGATACTTCCATTTCTGACAAACCTTTTACGTTGACCGTCCGTTCCCTTCCGGAAAAACCGTCAAGTCCGTTTTTCAATAGTATGCCCATGATAACCAATGCTACGGCAATGGTGAGGGCTTCCAGCCTGTAAGTTTTCATAATGCGGCTAAATTACGAAATTTTATTATAGATTTGTAAGATAAACAAGTCTTCATGGAAGTTATTGCTCTTGGATGCGATCACGCTGCTTACGGATTAAAGGAAAATATTAAGGAATATCTCACCGGGCTGGGATACGAAGTCAGGGATTTTGGGACAGACAGTGCTAAAAGCGTGGATTACCCCGACTATGGGATTGTCGTTGGAGAAGCCGTCTCCCGGGGAGCATGTGACAGGGGGATAGTGATCTGCGGGACCGGAATCGGCATCTCAATAAGCGCCAACAAGGTAAAGGGAATCCGCGCGGCTGCCTGCAGTGACCTGTTTTCTGCCCGTTTGTCACGTGAGCACAACGACTCCAATGTTTTGGCGCTGGGAGCAAGGATTGTCGCCCCTGAGTACGCAAGAAGCATTGTAAAAGAATGGCTTGACGCCAGTTTCGAGGGAGGCAAACATGTAAGGAGGATCCTGAAAATTGCACGGTATGAATCCGGAGACCCCGATTGGAAACAATGAAATAAGACTTACCAGAGATCGTTTCGACGGAATCTATATCGCGTATTTTGCGCGACTCTGTCGTTTTGCAGGCACGTACGTTCAATCAGAAGAGGCAGCGGAGAACATTGTACAGAACGTATTTCTTTTTCTTTGGGAAAAACATCACTCCCTGCGCATCCGCACCAGCATATCTTCCTATCTCTACACCCTTGTCAAAAACAAATGCATTGATCATTTGCGCCATCAGAAGATCGACAGGGACTACAGGGCCGGGCAGGCACTCCGGCTGGCTGCCCTGGAACAACTTGACACCGGCCTTATTACCGGGGAAGATCCGGAAGCGACGGTAACGGCCGCCATAGACAGGCTCCCGCCCAGATGCCGGGAGGTGTTTATCCTGAGCAGGGCAGAAGGAAAAAAATACAGCGAGATCGCCCAAATCCTGGGAATCTCTGTGAACACCGTAGAAAACCAAATGGGAATCGCCCTCAGAAGGCTGAGGAAAGAACTGGAACACCTGCTTTAAAAAAAATGACTTCCCTTTGGTGGTATTTATCATCTCAAACGTTCTAATGTCAGAAAAGGAGAAACAGCTATGGAAGAAATGCTTCACCGATATTTTGCCGATGAGCTCAGCCCTTCAGAAATGAAAGATTTTCTGGAAGCCGTTGAACAAGACCCCGGGCTCGGAAAAGAGTTCTGCAGGATGCAGAATCTGAAGGCAATATCGTCCCTTTTTCCTTCCTCCTCAGACGCAGAAAAAGCTACAACCCGGCTGCTGAAGTGGAAACGCAACAATTTACGCACAGTTTACAGGCAGGTAGCCGTGTACGCAGCAGCAGTCTTTGTTGCCGGATTTGCCCTGTGGGGAATCCTGCAACCCCATACACGCGACCTGTACGAAGAACCGTCTGTATATATGATGGAAGTTTCTTCTTCTGCCAACAGGACTAAATCCTTCAGACTGAGCGACGGCACCGTTGTCTGGCTGAATTCACGCTCGACGCTGCGTTATCCCAATAAATTTTCAGGGACTGAACGCCGGGTGGAACTGACAGGAGAAGCTTTTTTTGAAGTAGCCCCGGACGAATCCATGCCTTTCATCGTGAACACGGATCAGTACGACATCCGTGTACTGGGAACGAAATTCAATGTTTTTGCCTATAAGGACAACAATGTGAAAACGTCATTGGTGGAAGGGTCCCTTGAAGTGGTGAAATCCTCTGTGGAAACGCCTCCTGTAAGGATCGAACCGAATGAAAGCATAGAATGGGAACAGGACGGATGGCAGCGTTCCACCTTTAACGATCCGGGCTTTCTTTTATGGAAAGACGGGATTTATTCCTTTGACGATGTACCGTTCATTGAGATCGTCAATAAACTGGAGCTTTATTACAATACGACCATAGTGGTGACCAACGGGACTTTGGCACAATACCGCTTCAGTGCCAAGTTCAGGCAGGATGACGGGCTGGAAAGTATTCTCAAGACGATGAGAAAGATTTACCGGTTCAAAATTGAAGAGGACAGGGATAACAACACAATAACCATAGATTAAAAAAACCGGCAGATGCTGCAACATCCGCCGGCAGAACCGCTAACACAAACTAATGTATTAACATCTAATTTTACAAAGTTATGAAAAAATTCTTTTTTTCAATCATTCTGTGTTCCGCAATAGCATTTTCGCTTTCGGCCGCAGACCCCGACCTCCCGGTCCCACAGGACGCAATCATAACAATAACGGGGAATCGCATTACTCTGGAGTCGTTCATTAACCAGGTGGAAAAACAGACCGGATACCTGTTCGTATACAGCAAACAGGACGTGAACGTGAATTCCATTCTTCCTGTTAAAGAAGGAAGAAAGACCGTTGCAGAATATCTTAACGATGCTTTCGGCAACAGTAATCTGAAATATGTCTTTGAAAACAAGTACATTGTATTAACCTACGAAGCCCCGGCCTACCTGAACATATCGGGGAGCGTGGTTGATGCACAAACCCGTAAGCCACTGGTTTTTGCCTCGCTGTACATCATCAATCGCGGGATCAGCAACGTAACCAACGGAGAAGGTTATTTTAACCTGAAATTCCCGGCTTCCTACAACAGGGATTCGGTCCGGATCTCATTTCTGGGATACCATCCCGAAACGTACGCACTGAAAGACCTCCTTGACAGCGGTGACAAAACCGTGATCCCTCTCAAATTTGTTTCCACCGTCCTGCCTACCATACTGGTTACGCCTGTAAATGCCGCAGAACTGGTCGCATCGGCCATACAGAAGATCCCCGAAAATTACCCCGAGGATAATATGCAAATGACCGGTTTTTACAGGGAAATGATCCGTAAGGGCAGCAATTACGTGACCCTGACCGAAGCTGTCCTTGACATCAACAAAACATCGTACGGAAGGCTTTACGGGATAGATCAGGTAGGTGTTTTCAAAGGACGAGGCAGCGTAGACTGGGCACGCATTGACACCGTTTTCGTCAAATTCCGCGGGGGTATCAATTCCGCTCTTCAGATAGATGTGGCCAAATATCCTTTCCTGGGAACAAATATTCCCGAGATCAGCCAGGTCTATGATTTCAGAATGGAAGCACCCGTTCAGATAGACGGAAAAGTTAATCACGTTGTAAGCTTTAACCAGAAAGATATTGTTCAGGATATCCATTTTCGCGGTAAGATCTATATTGAAATGAAATCGCTGGCCATCAGCCGGGTTGAATTCAACATGAACGTTGAAGACAGGGATGATGCCACCAGCATATTCATATCACGCAGACCTATGGGGTTCAGGGCCAACGTCCTCTACGCAACGTATCTTGTTCAGTACAAAGAGATAAACAATAAATGGACATTCGATTATTCGAGGACAGAGATCAAGTTTGACTCCAAGTGGGACAGGAAACTTTTCAAGAACTCTTACACCATCACATCGGAAATGGCCATTACAGAACGGAGCGACCGTACCCTGAAGATCCCTGCGCAACAGCGCGTACGTTCTTCCGATATTACCCTGGATAAAGTTACTGATTTTCAGGATGAAGGTTTCTGGGACGACTACAACGTCATTGAACCGGAATCCGGAATTGAACAGGTAATATCCCGGATCACCAAGCAGCTAAAACGCAGGTCTCTGGGTCAATAATCTACAGCCCGTATCAGAAAGGGGCAGAAAGGTTTCAGAGCTTTTCTGCCTTTTTTCATTACGGGAAGTTTCATCCGCATTCCGTACGTGGCCGGAAAAGTTTCACGGATTTTGTTTTCAGAATATTCAAATATAGCCATATATTTGCGTATCATGAAAGAAACACGGACCATTACCTGCTACGAAACAGATGCAGCAAAAAAACTGAAACCCTTTGCCTTTATGAACCTGGCACAGGAATTGGCAAACCGTGATGCACAAAGGCTCGGTTTCGGATACGACCAGCTCATTGCCATGGACACGATCTGGGTGTTGTCCAGGATGGAAGTCCACTACCTGAGGGCGCCCGAATGGAGAGAAACCGTTGTGATGGATACCTGGCACAAAGGGGAAGAAGGCATCTTTTCCCTGAGGGATTTCCTGATACGCAACGAAGACAGTACGCAAGACCTGGTAAAAGCCACCAGTTCCTGGCTGATCATCAACACGGGGTCACGTCGTATTCAACGCCCCAAAAATCTTTTTGACCCGTTGACACACCCTGTCAGACCTGTACACCACGCTTTGGAAGCACCTTGTGGCAAGATCCCCGTACCTGAGAAGGGGCTGAAGCTTACCGAACAAAAAAAAGTGCATTATGCCGATATTGATTTCAACCTGCATGCGAACAATGCCAGATATATGGAATGGGCTATGGACTGCCTCGAGACAGAACTGGTCACAACCCGCACGGTGGCATCATTCCGAATCAATTTCAACACCGAGGCCCGGCTTTCGGACACAATAGATCTTTATGTGGCAGAAACAACGCCTCTGATACGGTATGTGGAAGGGATGAAAGGAGGAAAAAGCGTCTTCCAGGCAGAGGTTACGTTCAGGGAGTCATGATCAGGCTTTTGATTTTCTCCCCGTTCTGTTGAATAATTCGGTGTAGAGATAACGCTTGATTTTCATGGTGGGGGTCTTCTCAAAACCGTTTTCCTGCTCGTGTACCCCCGTAATTCGTGACATCTTGCTGACCTTGCTGTTTGCATAGTTCATGATGTCCGTGTAAACTTCCGAGATCTGCTCCCTAAGTTCCTGTTTCAGATCCTGGAGATATACCAGGGCCACCAGTTTGCCGTTTCGCTGAATCACCAGGGACTCGGTAACCAGTTCGTGCTGGTTGAGAATACTTTCAATTTCTTCCGGATATATATTTTCGCCGGAAGATCCTACGATCATATTACTCATACGTCCTTTGATGAAGATCCTTCCGGTGTTGTCCACAAGGGCAAGATCCTTGGTCCGGAACCAGCCGTCGGGAGTAAACGCATCCTCGTCTGCTTCGGGGTTTTTGAAATACCCTTCCATAACGCAAGGCGTTTTGACCTGCAATTCACCTATGCCCGTTTTGGAGTCCTTATCTGCCAGCCTGACTTCTATCCCCTTCATCACCCTGCCCGTAGACTCAAGGTACGTGTCGGGATGGACCGCACCAGCAATCAGGGGTGCCGTTTCCGTCAGACCGTATCCGATGGAATAGGGAAAACGGGCATCCCTTAAAAATTTTTCCGTGGCCTTGTTGATCTTGGATCCTCCAATGCCAAAAAAACGAATTCTGCCACCGAAAGTATGGTAGAGACGTTTCCCGGCTATCCGGTGCAGTATTCTCCGAATGAACCTGATCTTGTACAAAGCCTTCAGGATCTTGTTCCCTGTAAAACGGGCAAACACCTGTCTGGTGTAAATTTTTTCCATGATCAGGGGAACAGTCAGCATAAAAGTCGGACGCACCTCCTTCAGGGCCGGAAGCATACTGGCAGGGGTCGGAGGAACTCCCAGATATACCACAGAGGCTCCTTCCATAAAAGGATACAACATCCCCAGAGAACATTCGTACGTATGGGAAAGCGGCAATATGGACAAGAAAATATCTTCGGGGACCACTTTGATGAGCGACCGTACCATATAGAGCTGATTGCAGAGGGCGCGGTGGGTAAGCATGACCCCTTTTGGAGAAGAAGTAGTGCCCGAGGTGTATATAATGGCCGCAAGATCTCCGGGCGCGGGAGTTGGTGCTTCTGCCGTTACCGGAACAGAAATGGCAGTTTTTCCACCTGTCACAGCCAGGTTCACCGCCCTGATGATAACATGCATTGTATCCCTTGCCTCTTTGGGTATTCTTGCAAAAAGCTTGTCCGATACAAAGAGCGCTTTCGCTTCAGAATGTTCCAGAATGGAAACGATGGCATCAGGTGAAAAATCAGGCAATATGGGAACGATGACCATGCCGGTGATCACTGTGGCAAAATAACACACGTTCCAGTTGGGCATACTGGTGCTGAGCAAGGCTACCTTGTCTCCCTTTTTCAGACCGGCTCCCAGCAATACCTCCCTTACCGTTTCCACTCTTTGGGCAAAATCTGCATACGTCAGGGTTTCTCCATGGAACAGTGTAAAAGCGGGTTTATTTGCGTAACTCTTTATGCTGTTTGTATATACGTGTTGAAGTGTAGGATATATCATGCTGATTACAATAAATTCATAATACAGGTACAATAATAATGCCGACAAAGGTATAATTTTTATTATATTTGAAGGTTATGAAAAAAATACTGATTTCTATCGTACTTGCATGCACGGTTTTACCACTGTCCGCCAGGGAGCAGGACAACAACACACAACAGGACACACTCCGCTCCTTTTGCGTCAAGGTTGTAGACAGAAAGGGCAAACCCATTCCCAACCTGGTAGTTTCCTCTGCCGGACAGACGGCGTCATTTCTCACGGACAGAAATGGGATGGTTAGCCTGGATGGGATCGGCGATGCAGATTCTCTTGTGGTATTCCTGCCCAACATAGGTGAGACCCACATACCCTGTGCCGGATTGGATTCTGTACAGATCACCGTAAGGTCAAAAACCCGGTTTCGTGTTCAGGACAGGAAAAAGCCGGACAATTTAAGGACCAACCCTTCCAATACCATTAACAACGTTCCGGAATTGCTGAAAACACGTCCTGCCAGGGACCTGGCCGAACTCCTTACCGGACAAATTCCCGGCCTGCGTATTACCAGCGGGCCCAACGGTCTGACGGCCAATATACGCGGAATCAACACCATCACGGGAAATACGGAACCTCTTATCGTAGTGGACGGTATGGCTTACGACTCGTTCTCCGTGGTCAACGGGTTTCTGGATGTACACAGTATTCAGTCCATCCAGGTGCAAAAGGACGGAGGCCTGTACGGAATGCGCGGTTCCAACGGGGTGATTATCATTACCACAAAAGGAGCTTCAGCTAATCCGCTTTCCTACTGATCCACAGGACAAACCAGGCTTTGATGCCCTTCCGTTCCTATGGCACTAACTCCAAAATAATAATTGTCTTTACTGTAAGGAATGCGTGCACGGTTTCCTGTCACGAATATCCTTTTCTCCCAGACAGGGGCATGGGTTTCACGCAACAGGACATGATAACCGGCAACCGGACCGGGAGAGGGTTCCCATTCAAGTTCCGTGTAATTGCTTAAAACCTGTGTGTTCATCTTTACTTTTGCGGGCGGGGCAGGTGCTTTTGAAAGGTTCATAACGGCTGCCAGGTTGATACCGGTATTCTTACGAACGTATTCGCAATCTACTCCCGGGGGCAGATCCCCGTATAATGTCCCGTTCTCCTCCCTGACCAGCTGATGTGTTCTGTCGTAGTTTTCGTGAAACTCACAAATCCTCACAGCCGGATAGCCTGCCGCCAGAAAAGGCGAATGGTCCCCTCCTCTTCCGTACCGGTCATTACGGTAGATCAGTGTTATTGTCATATTATCCACATAGGCCTCTCCCGTTTCCTTGATGTATCTTGCCAGTTCCCTGGAAGGACCTTCGGTTGAAAAGACCCTGGTCCGGGTGTTGTCACAGTGGTCCGTGTCACTGGCCCGGGTATTGCCTATCATATCATAATTGATCACGGCAGTAACATCCCAGCCTTGCTCAGATGCCATTCGGGCCATTGCGGCAGCTCCCAAAAGACCGTGTTCTTCACCGGAAAGAAACAGGAACCTTACAGTCGCAGGAAGAGGTCTTGCTGCCAGCAGTCGGATGCTTTCAAGCAAACATGCGACGCCGCTCCCGTTATCGTTCGCCCCCGGAGCAAAAGATGTAGAATCGCCGTTGTCATTTACACGGCTGTCATAATGGGCCAGCAGCAGGATCTCACCCGGCCCCGTTCCCCTGAGAACCGCCATGATATTGGTCAGTTCCACCTGCCTGTCCATCCTGGTTCCCGGTCCACCCGCCGGATAAGAGATTTTCTCGACCGATAAACGGCCTCCCGAGACAGGGATCCAACCCGACACCTTCCCGTACAGCCAGCGGGAAGCCGCTCCAATTCCCCTTTCGGGATGTGTTTGGGAACTCAGATTGTGCCTGGTGTGAAAGCGGGTAAGTGTTTCAATATAGTTGGCTATGCTGTCAGCTGAAACATCTGAAACGCAACGAATAATATCCGTATCGTGTTGTGCAGCCGCCTGCTGTGTCAAACATGCAAGCAGAAAAATGAGTACTGTTCTTTTCATAAAATCAAATATACAAAGAAATCTTTTGTACTTTTGGCTGCATGAAAAAATCAAGAGCCCGTTCTTTCCTGATCATATTGCTGACCTACGTCATGGCTACTGTCATTGGCATTGCTGTATACAACATTTGCGGATCTCTCTGGGAAATAAAAGGAATCATCCCCCGTGTTTTCATCGCAGATACGGTAGCCACGTTATTTGTATGGCTTGTGGGGGTACGCTTCAGAAATTCTTCTGTCTACGACCCTTACTGGAGTGTTGCTCCGCCTGTAATCATGACCATCCTGGTTTTCAGGCTGAATCTGTTTTCCGGGAATGCGTTCCCGGGCGCCCTGATCCTGATCCTTACGGCCGTCTGGACCTGGAGTGTCCGTCTTACGGCAAACTGGGCATACACATTCAAAGACCTGGGCAAACAGGATTGGAGGTACACCAAATTTCACGATGATTTTCCGGGGATCTGGCAACTGATCAATTTCTTTGGGATACACTATATGCCTACCCTGATCGTTTTCTTTGCCATGTTGCCCGGGCTCATGGTCCTGGAAAGGATGCATACTGCTCCTGAAAGTCTGACAGGCATCAACGTATGGACGGTCACAGGCTTTATCATTTCAACTGGAGCTGCAGCCCTGCAACTGGTCTCTGACCTTCAGCTGCATCGTTTCCGTAAACTCAATAACGGGAAGGTCTGTGAGACAGGTCTGTGGAAATACGCGCGCCATCCGAATTACACGGGCGAAATCCTGATGTGGTGGGGAATTTTCCTGATGGGGATATCCGTACTGCCTTCTTATTACTGGTGGGCAGGAGCTGGAGCTTTACTCAATACGCTCATGTTCATTTTTATCAGCATCCCCCTGATGGAAAACAGACAGTTGAGCAACAAACCCGAATACGCCTCTTACCGGGAGCGGGTAAGTGCCCTGACATTTTTTAGAAAAAATACGAAAAAGTAATATACCCGGTACTGTTCCTTACGTTGTAACCCCGGACTGCTTCCGGTCTGAAACGGCCGGACAAACCCCACCGGAATTCATACCCCACCTGAAAAGCCGACGCACGCAGTCCTAATCCCAGACCCAAACCCCATTCGTTCCTGCGGTAAATATCTGAAAACAGGCGATCGGGGTCGTTGGTGCTCCCGCACAGGTATAGCCTGTAAAAAGTGGTCAATGAAGCATAAATCCCAACCGGAAGCGTATGCTGAGCGGGAAAATACACACGGAAAGTCAGGGGAACCCCCAGGGCAAGCATCTGTATCCGGTTCAGGAAGGGATCCCCTGCTGTTTCCGCATGACGCGCACCCATTTGCTCCAGATACAGCCCCGGATTGATCTCCAGATACCTTCTCCACAGAAACCTGGCTTCTGCACCAACTGCCGCATAGAATGCCGTCCTGCCTTCAAGGGCACCACGCGTATGAATAAAGCGATTTGTTCCCAGGGCTACGGCAGGTCCCCAGCGGAAATCGTATTCCGGCACATAATGGACTACGGCCAATTCCCCGGAGGGAACCAGCGACGGATGATCTCCCAGCACAGAAAGCAGTCTGTCCGCATAACCTGTTATCCCGGCCATCCCGTCATAATCTATGCCCTCTTCCTGGTCATTTACTTTATGATACGGAGACGTCGATCCCGTAGTAAGGAACAGGGTCGGGATCTGTAACGCTGCAAATGGTTTGGTATCGGTTGCCGTAAAGGGAGACCATTCAAACGGAATACACCTGACTTTCAGCGTAAGGGTCTCAGGGACCCAATCCCGGGATTTGGCCAATGTGCCTGTCCCGAGCATCTTCAAAACACCGGAAGTGCTGTAATAACCAAGCATATCCAGGCTGATCATGGTGCGGATCTTATGCTGCGGGAATAACGAATCCTTCAGAAAGAAGCCAGATCCAAGCAAACCTTGTTCCTCCCCGTCAAAGGCAACGAATATGATGGTGCGGGACAAACCTCCCTTCTCTTTCATTCTCCTGGCCAGTTCTATCAATACAGCTGTCCCAGAAGCATTGTCATCGGCCCCGTTGTATATAGAATCCACTGAGGGAGCGGCACCGGGAAGTGTTCCCAGGTGGTCATAATGTGCGCCCACTACAATATATTCCTCCTGTAACCGGGGATGGGTACCGGGAAGCACTCCAATGACGTTGCAGCCTTCAATGACTGCCAGAGGAATCCCCTTAACGGCCCCGGTCAATGAAACGTTAAAATAATGAAAGTAGCTGGACCCGTCATACTCTTCAAGCCCGATGTCGGCAAAACAGTCTGCGATATATTCTCCTGCGATAAGATTCCCTTCAGTCCCTATGAGGCGTCCACCCAGAGAATCGGAGGCAAGAAATGACACATGTTCCCGCAATTTTATCCTTGTATTGGTATGGAAACCGGGGTCCTGACCCCTGAGATACGATGTCCCGCAGAAAAATAAAAGGAACATCAAAACAATCCGGAAATTCTTCATATGGCAATCTTCTGTTACAAATATAAACATTTGGCATGAAAATGACTCCTTGTCCGGAATGCTAACAATATAGTAGCTCAGACAACCGTAAAAGTTCAGAAAAGCAACTCAGGGAAACAGATATTATAAAGATCTTAAGCAAACATGATTTTTTAACCACTTCTTTTTATTTATACTACTTTTGTCCCGGAATGAAAAAGACACTTTATATTCTCCGTGTCCGAGTAAGGGCTTAGGCTGCAGTGATCGCTCCTGCTCCCTGAATGCCCTACATCCGATTCCCATAAATTCCATCCCTTTTTCCTAAATTTTAATTAACAATGAATGTGCGCATTCTTGTTGCAAATGCCTCTCACACGGGCTTTGCAGAACGTATTTGTGAATTGATGTATATCTCTGCCCTGGAACGAGGAACAGGCATAGCAAGACGGTCGCCGGAATACATCGTAGAAAAAATGATCAGCAACAAAGCCGTGATCGCCCTGGATGGCAGGAACCTGGTTGGTTTTTCATATATTGAGACCTGGAGTCACAAATCCTTCGTGGCCAATTCGGGTCTCATAGTGGACCATGCTTACCGGCACCTTGGGATCGCCTCCCGGATTAAAAAAAGAATTTTTCTGCTCTCACGCGAAATGTATCCAAAGGCAAAGATTTTCGGCATCACAACCGGTGCTGCGGTCATGAAGATCAATTCAAAACTCGGATACCGGCCTGTCCCTTTCTCCGAACTTACGCAGGACGAAGCTTTCTGGGAGGGATGCAGGGGTTGCCGGAATTATGACATCCTCATCAGAAACGAAAAGCGTATGTGTCTGTGCACCGGAATGTTATACGATCCGGAAGATCATCCAAAAAGAAAAATCGCAAACGGAATACATCAGAAAACTGAACATAACACACCATGAAAACAAAAGTAGTATTGGCCTACAGTGGAGGACTGGACACCTCTTTCTGCATCCCCTACCTTACACGGGAGAAAGATATGGAAGTCCATACCCTGCTCGTTAACACGGGAGGTTTTACACCGCAGGAAGTCACTGCCCTGTCTGAAAAAGCACTGAAGCTGGGGGCCGTAACACACAAGACGATCGATATCAGGGACGATTATTATGCACGTTGCATTCGCTACCTGATCTTCGGCAATGTATTGAAGAACAACACATATCCCCTTTCTGTCAGCTCTGAAAGAGCCTTTCAGGCCATGACAGTGACCCGTTACGCCAAGGAGATCGGTGCCGAAGCAATCGCGCACGGAAGTACCGGGGCGGGGAACGACCAGGTACGGTTTGATTATTTTGTACATGTACTCGCCCCGGAAATGCGCCTGACAGCTCCCATCAGGGAGCTGAAGATCAGCCGCAGGGAAGAGATAAACTATCTTTCAGGGCTGGGATTTGATTTTCCTGTGGAAAAGGCGAAGTATTCCATCAACCAGGGTCTCTGGGGCACCAGCATCGGAGGTGCAGAAACGCTTACATCTATGGGGGAACTGCCGGAAGAAGCTTACCCGGTACCTTGCACTAAAACAGGAACGGAAACCCTTGTTATCGGGTTTACTAAAGGAGAACCCAAAAGCCTGAACGGAAAAGATATGCCCCCCCTTGAACTGATCAGCCGGCTACATCTTATGGCTGCTCCCTACGGGATTGGACGGGATGTGCACGTGGGGGATACCATTGTGGGACTCAAGGGGCGCGTAGGATTCGAAGCGGCAGCCCCGCTGATCCTGATCAAAGCCCATCACCTGCTGGAAAAGCACGTTCTGGGCAAATGGCAGTTGTACTGGAAGGAACAATTGTCAAACTGGTACGGAATGATGCTCCACGAGGCGCAATACCTGGACCCGGTTATGCGTAATATCGAAACGTTCCTGGAAAACACCCAGGAACGCGTCACCGGCGAAGTGGGTGTCAGACTGTACCCCCGCACTTTTACACTGACAGGGAGCAAGAGTCCCTACGACCTGATGGATGCCGCTTTCGGAGATTACGGAGAAGGCACCCCGGCTTTTTCCGGGTCAGATGTGGAAGGCTTTACCCGTATCATTTCACTCCCTGTAACCATCTGGCAAAGCCATGAAGACAAACAATAAAATATCTGTAGCCATAGCCGGAGGCGCAGGCTACACAGGCGGGGAACTGATACGCCTGTTACTGCTGCATCCGGGTGTCAGCCTGGTCAGCATTCTGAGCGATTCACAGGCAGGAAAATCTGTGGCATCCATCCACAGGGACCTTGCCGGAGAATCTCTCCCGGTATTCGAAAAAGAACTGCCGGATGTAGATATCAGGGTCCTTTTTCTATGCCTGGGACACGATCGTGCAAGGGCATTTCTTCAGGACAACAAACTGGACAAGGTACATCACATCATTGATCTGAGCCAGGATTTCAGGCATCAGGGGAACCGGGAGGCCTGCGGCCGCAAATTCGTATACGGATTACCCGAGTCCTGCCTGGATCCCGCGGAATATGCCGGCTCCCTTCACCTGGCAGGGAACGTAGCCAATCCGGGCTGTTTTGCAACAGCCATCGAACTGGCCTTACTGCCACTGGCCAGGGCCGGGTTACTGAAGAACGATGTTCATGTCCATGCCATTACCGGTGCCACAGGGGCAGGATCACGGCTTTCGGAAACATCTCACTTTCCTTACAGAAACAATAACCTGGCAGTGTATAAGGCATTCGGACACCAGCACATAAAAGAGATCCGTGAAACACTCTCGGGAGTTTCAGGAAACGGAATGCCTCCCCTTCATTTTATTCCGGTCAGGGGTGATTTTCCCAGGGGAATCCTTGCCAGTGCCTACACCTCCTGCAACATTGACAGGGAACAGGCAGTGGATCTGTACCGTGAGTATTACCGCTTGCATCCCTTTGTCCGCGTATCCGAAGAAGAGATCAGCATGAAAGAGGTGGTGAACACCAATAAATGTTCCATACACGTTCAAAAACACGGTCACATGATACACATTACTTCGGTCATTGACAACCTGCTGAAAGGGGCTTCGGGAACGGCCGTTCAGAACATGAACCTGCTGACGGGAATGCCACAGACATCAGGGTTGCATCTGAAATCCATTGTATATTAAAAACGCCATGCACATCTACCCCGTTTACAAACTTTGGAACATCAATGCCTTAAAGGCAAAAGGATGTATCATCACCGACGATCAGGGAACAGAGTACCTGGATTTTTACGGAGGTCATGCGGTGATTTCGATCGGGCATTCGCATCCCGTATATGTGAAAGCCCTTTGTGACCAGTTACAGCACATAGGATTTTATTCCAACGCCATAGTCAATCCCCTCCAGGAAGCACTTGCCGGAGCGCTTGGACGGGTTTCCGGATATCCTGAATACAGCCTCTTCCTTTGTAACTCGGGGGCCGAGGCCAACGAAAATGCACTCAAACTGGCCTCTTTCAGTACAGGGAGAAACCGGGTGCTGGCCTTCAGGAACGCTTTCCACGGAAGGACATCGGGAGCGGTCGCCCTTACCGACAACCCCTCCATCCGAGCTCCTTTCAATCAGTGCCACCAGGCAGACTTCATCTGTCTGGATGATATTCAGGCTCTCGAAAGCGCTTTTACCCGGCACGATTATGCTGCTGTGATCATAGAGGGGATCCAGGGAGTCGGGGGTATCCGGGAAGCCTCGGCGGTATTTCTTGCCACCCTGAGGGAACTGTGCACGCGTCACCATACCGTACTGATAATGGACGAGATCCAGTCCGGATACGGACGGACCGGAAAATTCTTTGCACACCAGCATGCAGGGATCCAGGCCGACATCATCACCATGGCCAAGGGCATGGGCAACGGTTTCCCGATTGGCGGCTTACTGATATCTCCCCATATTAAAGCCGTTCCGGGACAATTGGGCACCACGTTTGGAGGGAACCATCTGGCATGCGCTGCGGCCCTTGCCGTGTTACAGGTCATGCAGGAAGAGAGGCTGATGGACAACGCACGCGAAATAGGTTCCTACATGATCGGGGCGTTGCAGACAATAACCGCCGGTGCGGCACAAATAAGGGGTCGTGGCCTGATGATAGGAATCGAAACAGATCCCGAAATGCTTAAGGACCGGAATCTGAGAGAAGACCTGCTGTGGAAAGGAAAAATTTTCACGGGGGCATCGGGACCCGGCATACTCAGGCTGCTACCACCGTTATGTATAACAAAAGAACAAGCCGACAAACTTTTAACATTTCTGGAACTATGGTACACTTCACATCCGTAAAAGACGCAGGCTCGCTGGACAAAGCCGTTGAGGAAGCCTTTTGGATCAAAAAGAACAGATTTGCTGACAGCGATCTGGGTAAGAACCGTACTGCCCTGCTGATCTTCTTCAATTCCAGTCTCCGGACCCGGCTGAGTACCCAGAAAGCGGCAGAAAATCTGGGTATGAAAGTCATTGTGCTGGATGTACAGCAGGGAGCCTGGAACCTGGAGACCAGGAAAGGCGTGATCATGGACGGGGACAAACCGGAACACCTGCTGGAGGCCATTCCCGTAATGGGATGTTATGCCGATATCATAGGTGTCCGTTCCTTTGCCCGTTTTGAAAACAAGGAAGATGATTACCAGGAGGTCATTCTGAACCAGTTCATCCGGTATGCGGGAAAACCCGTTATCAGCCTGGAAGCCGCCACACGTCATCCGCTCCAGAGTTTTGCCGACCATATTACCATCGAAGAGTTCAAAACCAGGGAAAAACCCCGGATCGTTCTTACGTGGGCTCCTCATCCACGGGCGCTACCACAGGCTGTTCCCAACTCCTTTGCCGAATGGATGATTGCTGCCGGATATCATGTAACCATAACACATCCAAAGGGTTATGAGCTGGATGAGCCATTTACCCGGGGCGCAGAGATCGTCTATGATCAGAAGGAAGCCTTTCGGGGGGCCGATTTCATCTATGCCAAGAACTGGGCGGCATTCCGGGATCCGGTCTATGGAAAAATATTGAACACAGACCGTTCCTGGATGGTGGACAACAATAAAATGCGGCTGACCGACAATGCCTTTTTCATGCATTGCCTGCCTGTGAGGCGCAACATGATCGTCAGCGATGAAGTACTCGACGGGCCAAGGTCTCTTGTCATACCCCAGGCCGCCAACCGTGAGATCGCCGCCCAGGTGGTGATCAAAAGGATCCTGAATGAGATTTCTAAAACGGAAAGACCATGAGACTGCAGATTTTCAAGATCGGAGGGAATGTTATTGACTCCCCCGTTGTGCTTAACGCCTTTTTAGACACATTCTGCTCCTGCCGGGAACGGAAGATCCTGGTGCACGGTGGAGGTAAACTGGCCGGTGAACTGGCCGGTGAACTGGGTGTACCCGTTCATATGCACCAGGGCCGCAGGATCACCGATGCTCCCACACTGCGCATTGCCGTAATGGTATATGCCGGATGGATCAACAAATCACTGGTCGCTGCCCTTTCTGCCCGGGGATGCCGCGCCGTGGGCCTGAGCGGTGCTGACGGCTGTTCGGTCATTACCCGCAAAAGAGATCCGGAGCCTCTGGATTTCGGATTTGTGGGAGACATTACCCAAAGCAGTGTGGATGTCCTCTTCACGGAACGCCTGATGGAAGACGGCCTGGTACCGGTATTCTCCCCCATCACGTGCGATCCCTCGGGACAACTGCTCAACACGAATGCCGATACCATAGCCTCGGCTCTGTCTATGGCTTTTAAAACAAAGTATGCTGTAAGTTTGCGTTACGTATTCGACAAGGAAGGCGTCTGCTGCCCCGGTTCGGATGAACCCCTGCCGCTGCTGAGCAGGGCACAGTACGAGAAACTGTGCGGTGAAGGAGTGGTTACCGGAGGTATGATCCCAAAAATTGAGAACGCCCTGAAAGCGCTCTCCATGGGCATTGAAGAAGTATATATTGGCAAAACATGCATTCAGCTATGAACGAAGAAATTACAGATCTGCTATGCCGGCTGGTATCAACCCCTTCGCTTTCCGGCAGAGAAGACAAGACAGCGGCCCTGCTGGCAGCATACCTGAACGGCAAACCCGATATCCTGGCCGAACGCATGGGCAACAATGTGATAGCAAAAAAAAGATCTTACGCCCCCGGACGTCCCACCGTACTGCTTTGTTCACATCATGATACGGTGGCCCCGGCTGCAGGCTATACCAGGGACCCGTTTCTGCCCGTTCTGGAGAAAGACCCTGAGGGTAACACCCGTCTGTACGGACTCGGCAGCAACGACGCCGGAGGTGCGGTGGTGTCAATGGTACAGACTTTCTGCGATCCGGAAGATCTGCCGTTCAATCTTCTGCTCATACTTGCCGCAGGGGAGGAAAATTCAGCCCCGGAAGGAATCGCCTCCGTGCTGCCCCGTTTCCCCGGGATCAGTTGTGCCCTGGTAGGTGAACCTACCGGGCTGCAGGCAGCTTTGGGTGAAAAAGGGCTGCTGGTACTGGACGGATATACTACGGGCCGAGCCGGTCATGCCGCCCGGAACGACGGTGTCAACGCCCTGTATGCAGCCCTGGATGACATTTCGGTCCTGAGAAACTTCCGGTTTGAAAAAACATCAGAGGTCCTGGGGAATGTACACCTGCAGGTGACCCAGATCCGCTCCGGGGAACAACACAACGTCATCCCTGCATCATGTCATTACGTAGTAGACATCCGCACGACCGATGCGTATACGAACCATCAGATAACAGACATCCTGGGCCAAGCCGTATCCGGGAGGCTGGTTGCGCGCAACATGGCCAATAAAGCCTCGGTCACCCCAAAAGGTCATCCGCTGCGCGATGCCGTCCTGAAGGCAGGCCTGCCGGCGTACATATCCCCCACCACCTCGGACTGGATGCGGCTGCCCTGCCCTGCAGTTAAACTAGGTCCCGGGGATTCTCTCAGATCACACGCTCCCGATGAATATATTTATCTTTCTGAACTGCAACAGGGAGTGGATGTGTATAAAAAAGTGCTCTCGTTGCTTAATTTGTAAAATAATGGAAACACTTTGGAACAAAGGAATAGAAACACCCCGTGAAGTGACCCGGTTCACTGTCGGAAACGATCCCTTGTGGGACCTGCGACTGGCGCCCTACGATGTACAGGGATCCGTAGCCCATGTAAAAATGCTGGGAAAGACCGGATTGCTGTCACCCGAGGAAACCGGTCTTCTTGTAACAGGCCTGGAGACGGTGCTGCAAAAGATCAGACGGGGTGAACTGGTCATTGGCCAGGGTGCCGAGGATATCCATTCGCTGGTGGAACTGGAACTATCTCGCGATCTGGGTGATCTGGGCAAAAAGATCCATGCCGGACGCTCCCGTAACGACCAGGTAATGACTGACATTCACCTGTACCTGAAAGATGTGTGCAAAGATATGGCACGTCAGACAGAGACGTTGTTCGATTGCCTGCTGGAGCAAAGTGAACGGTATAAAGAGGTCCTGATGCCCGGGTACACCCATGAACGGCCGGCTATGCCCTCCTCGTTCGGATTATGGATGGGAGCCTATGCAGAGATCCTGACAGACGACATATACCAGCTGACGGCTGCCTTCCTGCATTGTGATCAGAATCCGCTCGGATCAGCCGCCGGTTACGGGAATTCTTTCCCCCTGGACCGGGAGGAAACCACCCGCCTGATGGGTTTCGGCACCCTGAAATACAACAGCATTGCCGCACAGATGAGCCGGGGAAGAACCGAAAGGTCTCTGGCTTTTGCCATGGCCTCGGTAGCCGGTACGCTTAACAAGCTGGCAGCCGATTGCTGTCTTTTCTCGGGGCCAGATTACGGATTCATGGATTTTCCCGAATCCCTGACCACCGGCAGCAGCATCATGCCTCATAAAAAGAATCCCGATGTATGGGAGCTTGTCAGGGCACGCTGCAATGTGATTGAAGGATTGCCCAACCAGATCACACTTGTGTGTACCAACCTGACACACGGGTATCACCGGGATTTCCAGATGATCAAAGACTTGCTTTTCCCTGCCATTGATTCGCTTTTTGAATGTCTGGGGATGACCGTTCTCATGATCTCGCAAATGAGGGTCAACCAGGCCATCTTTGAAGACGAGCGGTACGATTTGCTGTTTACGGTGGAATCGGTGAACCGTCTTGTTCTGGAAGGAGTCCCTTTCAGGGATGCCTATCGACGGGTTGCCGGATCGCTGCGGGACGGTTCCTATAAAGTACAAAAAAACATCAAACATACCCATACGGGCAGTATTGGCGACCCGGCCAATGAAAAGATCCGGGAAAAAATGGAACAGGCCCTTTCCCGGATACTGAATAAAGACTGACTAAGATCAATAACCCATCGTAAGCGCACCCAGGATCTCGTTGATCCTTCTCATTTCCGCAGGAATATCAATTTCCTGCGGACAATGGGGTTTGCAGACCCCGCAATCGGTACAGTTGTGGGATTGGTGTTCAACGGGAATTGTTTTCTCTAAATATGAGAGGAATTCCTGCCCTTTCCGGATGAAATCCTCATCCCTGGGACCGTTGATGTCCGGGACCATGTCCCTTGCTACCATCTCGTTATAGGTGGAAAATACGAGCGGGATATCCACCCCGTAGGGACAGGGCATGCAATAGGCACAGGCTGTGCACGGAATCTGTGATATTTTGCGGTACGCCTCCAGGGCACGGGCAATGACCTCGTATTCTGATTTCCTGAGCGGTTTGAATTTTCTGAACGTATTGATGTTTTCCTGCAGGTGATCCATCCGGTTCATACCGCTCAAGACAGTCAGCACATTGGCATGTGAGGCTGCGTAACGGAAGGCCCATTGTGCCGGTGTGCTTTTGGGATCGGCTTCCTTGAGTATCCCCAGGGCTTCGGAGTTGAGCCTGGTGAGCGAACCTCCTCTGAGAGGTTCCATCACCAGACACTGTATACCGCGTTTTTCGATCTGTTCGTACATATATCTGGCATTCTGCACCTCCCAGTCCAGGTAATTCATCTGGATCATCACAAAATCCCAGGGATATTGTTCCAGCAGGTAATCCATGGTTTCTTCGTTCGCATGAAAGGAAAAACCCAGACGTCTGATACGGCCGGCGGCCTTTTCCTCCTTCAGATACTCCAGAACACCGGTATCCCTGTATGCCCTGTTGTAATCTTCTATGGATGACAGGGCGTGGAGCAGGTAAAAATCAAAATAATCCACCTGGCACTTTTGCAACTGTTCCCGAAAAAGTTCCTTGCCGCGTTCCAGGTCAGTAACCAGCCATGTAGGCATCTTAGTGGCCAGGCAAAACGATTCCCTGGGAAAATCCTTCAGGATCTCCCCTGTCACGACCTCCGATTCGCCATTGTGATAATTGTACGCCGTATCAAAATAATTGATGCCGTTGGCATAGGCATAACCCAAAAGCTGCCTGGTCTGATCCCTGTCAATGACCATGGTCCCTTCCTCGTTCCGCCGGGTCGGAAAGCGCATACACCCGAATGCGAGCAGAGATATCTGATCTCCGAAAATCTTATCTTTTCTTGTGGTAATGGGCCTAACATCTCCTTTTGCCAGAGATTCCCTTAGTTTATCGTTAAGCGGAGTAAACCGCACCGCAGCGTATGCACCGGCTGCACCTAAAACACCGACTCCAATGTACTTCAATGCTTTTCTCCTGCTGATCTTTTTTTGTTCGTCCATAGTGGTAATTATATCTTACTTGTTTTTTGACCTTCCAAAATTATGCTTTTTTTATACCTTTGCCACAATGATCAAGCAAAAAGTTTGCGCTTTTATTGCAACACGCATCCTGGGATGGAAGCTCATAGGGAAACCCATACCCGTTCCCAAGTGCATCATTCTGGGAGTTCCCCACACTTCCATGTGGGACTTTGTAATATCATTTTTGTTTTATGCAGGCATTGGGGGAAACGCCAAAGTGCTTGTAAAGAGCGATATATTCAAATGGCCGCTGAGAGGTCTGCTGCTCTGGGCAGGTGCCATCCCCGTAGACCGGGGCAAAGGAGCCTCTTTTACCAGGCACATGATAGATGCCGTACGCAGGGAAGCACACATGCACCTGGCCATTGCACCTGAAGGGACACGAGAAGCTACAAAAAACTGGAAAGCCGGGTTTCATACGCTTTCACGTGCCCTTGACATTCCGGTTTACTACGGCTATTTTGACTGGGGGCGGAAGGAGATTGGCGTAGCCGAACAGGTCCTGATCACAGAAGATGTGGAGGCCGATATGCGCCGTATCAAACAATGGTACATTGATAAAGGTGTAATCGGAAAGCATCCGGAACGGTTTGACCCGTACTAAGATTCTCT
>LFSY01000065.1 GCA_001512865.1 Rikenellaceae bacterium DTU002
GTGGGACTCTGTATGTGCATGTGATTGGCCACGTGGTCCAGGATCACGCTCATGTCGTTATGGTGTGCTTTATCCAGCAGGTTCCTGAATACAGTGTCATTCCCGAAACGGTCATCCACCCTGGTGATAAACAGAGGCCAGTATCCGTGATACCCGCTGAACCGGGTTTCGGGATCGTCTATCTGTCCCCAGGCGTCATAAGGATTCTGGGTAATGGGAGACAACCAAATGGTATTGACCCCCAGTTCACGGAAAAAGCCGTCGTTGATCTTGTCGGTCACGCCTTCCAGGTCACCCCCGTAATAATCTACTTTGGGATGTACTTCGGGTAAACCGAGTCTTTGGTCGTTGGAGGGATTCCCGTTACTGAACCGGTCCACAAAAACCTGGTACATGATACGGGTGTGTTTGTCTGAACGTTTTACCTGGTCTTTCCGTACCACAGGCCTTCCTTTGTCCAGGGGGACCAACAGGTCATTGGAATGACCGAAATCATTCACGGCGTACACCCTGATCCAGGACCTGTCCAGCAAGGCTGTGAAACCCGGAAGGATCACATTGTAACAATCGGTTATACGTACCGTCTGTACCAGGCTGTTCTGCCAATACAGAAACAGTGTGGCAGGACCATTCCCGACCCTTACCGAGAAAAGGGCGTCGGTGTCGGGCAATGAGGGAAACACTGCCAGCTGCGGAGCCTTTTCAGAGGCCGGCATGTTACGTTTCACGGGAATGTTCCCGGTCTGACCGGACACATGTACATTCAGGACGGTCATAAGGGGGGTATCATCCCTGAGGACGATCATCACCGTGTCCTGTCCCGGATAAGGCAGTACCTTCAACTGAGGCGATTCGGTCCTTTCGATCCTGTCCAGCGAAGGAAAATGATCTCTTACCAGCACGATGGTTGTGTCCTGCTCCAGTGTCAGAACGGTTGCCGGCTCCAGAACATCAAAAACAGGTTTCCTGGAAACGGCGGGGGTACAGGCCTG
>LFSY01000032.1 GCA_001512865.1 Rikenellaceae bacterium DTU002
ACGGTAACCCGCAAAGGGTCCCATATCAGGGACTGCAACGACCTGAAACGCGTCATGATCGTGGTGGTGATAGCCCTGGTCCCCTGCCTGCTGTTCGGGATGTACAATACGGGACTGCAACATTACACGGCCATGGGAGCCGGTTCGCAGCTACCCGGTTTTTTCAGTATATTCTGGTACGGATTCCTGAAAGTACTGCCCCTGGTGATAGTTTCCTACATTGTCGGCCTGGGCATAGAGTTTACCGTTGCCCAGATACGCGGTCACGAGGTCAATGAAGGATATCTTGTAACCGGCATGCTCATCCCGCTGATCGTTCCGGTAACCATCCCTTTGTGGATGCTGGCACTTGCCGTGGCTTTCTCGGTACTCATTGGGAAAGAGATCTTTGGCGGTACGGGTATGAACATTTGGAATCCGGCGCTGCTGGCCCGTGCTTTCCTGTTTTTCTCCTATCCCGGGTACATGACAGGTGACAAGGTGTGGATAGACGGCTTTACCGGTGCCACACCGCTTGCCTCCTGGAGTGAAGGTGCTGTCTTGACTGACACACATTCCTGGACAGACATGTTTCTTGGATTCATCCCCGGGTCCGTGGGCGAGACATCCGTGGTATGCATACTCCTGGGGGCGGCCATCCTGCTCTACACCGGAGTGGCCAGCTGGAAGATCATGCTTTCCTGCGTTGCAGGGGCGGCACTGACCGGATTGCTGGGAGACATCCCGGTACATTACCACCTGGTGGCGGGAGGTTTTGCTTTCGGATGCGTTTTCATGGCGACTGATCCCGTAACGAGTCCGCAAACAGAAACAGGAAAATGGATCTACGGATTCCTTACAGGAGCCCTTACCATTACCATACGTCTCTACAATCCGGGATATCCCGAAGGGATGATGCTCGCCATATTGCTTATGAATACATTTTCTCCGCTGATCGACCATACGGTCGTATCGGTCAACGTCAAACGGAGAATGAAAAGAATTAAGGCACATGGATAACGGGAAAAGGAACGGAAACCTCTACACTTTTTTGTACGCAGCCATCATGGTGATCGTGGTGGCCGCCCTGCTGGCTGTCGTATCACAGATACTCAGACCCAGGCAGGTGGCCAACAAGACACAGGAGACACAGCGGACCATTCTCCGTTCGGTGCACCTGGAGGGGGCCGCGTACCGGAAATATATCAGGGACACCGTCGCCGGACCGCAGCATTTGCCGTTGTTTATCTGCACCCTTGAAGACGGAACAAGGAAATACATCATCCCCCTGGAGGGGAAAGGACTGTGGGGGTCCATACGCGGATACCTGGCCCTGAACGATGATTTCAGTACCGTCTACGGCGCCGTGTTCGATCACGATGCCGAGACCCCCGGGCTCGGGGCCGAGATATCACGCACCTCCTTCAGTGATCCTTTCCGGGGCAAATCCCTCTACAGGGGAGAACAGTTTGTATCCATCTCGGTGCTCAAACCGGGGAAGGCAGGGGATAATCCAAACGCCGTAGACGGTATTTCCGGAGGCACCCTTACCAGCCGGGGGGTGGAAAACATGATACGTGAATCCCTGGAACCTTATTTACCTTTTTTAAAACACTATGAATAAACGCATATTCCTGGATCCGCTGTTCAAGAACAATCCCGTATCGATCCTGGCCCTGGGGATCTGCTCGGCACTGGCTGTGACGGTCAGGCTGCAACCTGCTCTTGTCATGGCCCTTTCGGTCACACTGGTCACCGGTTTTTCGGAGCTGATCCTGTCCATGCTTCGCAAAACCGTGCCCAACCGGATACGCATCATTGTCCAGCTGGTCGTGGTGGCTGCATTGGTTATCCTGGTGGACCAGATCCTCAAGGCGTTTGCCTGGCAGACCAGCAGACAATTGTCCGTCTTCGTGGGCCTGATAATAACCAATTGCATCATTATGGGACGAATAGAGGCATTTGCCCTGAGCAACAAACCCTTCCCTTCTTTTGTAGACGGCATAGCCAACGGACTGGGTTACGGTATCATCCTGGTTGCCGTCTCTTTCTTCAGGGAACTGTTCGGCTCCGGAACACTGATGGGATACCCGGTGATCCCTGAACAATGGTACGTTGCCAACGGAGGTTTCTATGAAAACAACGGGTTGTTCATATTGCCGCCCATGGCACTGATAGTTGTAGGCCTGATCGTCTGGGTTTTCAACGCAAAGAATGAAAAGAAGGCATGGAAGAAATAATCAACATTTTTGTCAAAAGTGTCTTTGTAGAGAACATGATCTTTGCCTATTTTCTGGGTATGTGTTCCTACCTGGCCGTTTCAAAAACAGTAAAAACGGCTGCCGGCCTGGGACTGGCCGTTATTTTTGTCCTTCTGATCACCCTCCCGGTTAATTACCTGCTGAACCGTTACGTACTGGCCCCCGGAGCATTGGCTCTCATAAACCCTGCCTGGGCTGAGGTAGATCTGAGCTTCCTGAGCTTTATTCTCTTCATAGCCGTTATTGCCGCCATGGTACAGCTGGTGGAAATGATAGTCGAAAAATTTGCCCCGGCCCTGTATAACAACCTGGGTATCTTTCTCCCCCTGATCGCAGTAAACTGCGCCATTCTGGGAGGATCCCTCTTTATGCAGGAACGGGAGTTCGAAACGATCGCGCAGGTATTTTCCTTTGCCCTGGGATCGGGGTTTGGCTGGTTTCTTGCGATCGTATCCATAGCTGCAATAAGGGAAAAACTGAGTTATTCCAATATCCCGGCCCCCATGAGAGGTCTGGGGATCGCTTTTATTATTACCGGACTCATGGGGATAGCCTTCATGAGTTTTATGGGAATTCAATTATAAGTACGGCATATGAGTATCATCCAATTCCTGCTGTTGACCGTTTCCGTTATCATGGCCGTTACCATGGTCCTGACAGCGCTTCTGCTTTACGCCAAAGCCCGGCTGACCCCGTCGGGGAAAGTAAAGATCAGGATCAACCATGAGAAGGTCCTGGAAACGGAACCGGGGAACACCCTGCTTTCAACCCTTGCCGGAAATCAGATCTATCTTCCTTCTGCATGCGGGGGAGGAGGCACCTGCGGTCTTTGCAAATGCCGGGTCTTGTCGGGTGGCGGATCCATCCTTTCTACAGAAACGGGATTCTTTACCCGTCGGGAACAACAGAGCCAGTGGCGGCTTGGATGCCAGGTAAAGGTCAGGGAAGATATGGAAATTGAGATCCCCGAACAGATTCTGGGGGTAAAAAAATGGGAGTGCGAAGTGGTCAGCAACCGGAACGTTGCCTCGTTCATCAAGGAATTTGTGATCCGGCTGCCGGAAGGGGAAATGCTTGATTTCCGCTCGGGGGGATACATTCAGATAGACGTCCCTCCCGTTACCGTTGATTTTTCAAAAGACATTACCGTTGACGATGTTTATGCCGGGGACTGGAAATCACTTGGGTTGCTGAACCTGAAGATGGTCAACAGGGAATACGGATTCCGGGCGTATTCCATGGCAAATCACCCGGCTGAGGGAAACCGGATCATGTTGAATGTCAGGATCGCCACGCCTCCGTGGGACCGTTCCCGGGGAAGTTTCATGAAAGTCAATCCGGGCATTTGTTCCTCTTACATTTTCTCCAGAAAACCCGGGGACAAGGTGATGGTCTCGGGCCCGTACGGGGATTTTTTCCTGAAAGATACACACGCAGAAAAAATTTTCATTGGAGGAGGTGCCGGAATGGCCCCTATGCGTTCACATATTTTTCATCTCTTCAAGACCCTGGGGACACAGGATAAAGTGTCCTTCTGGTACGGGGCACGTTCTGCCGGGGAAATCTTCTACGAAGAAGCTTTCCGTGAAATAGAAGCGGATTTTCCCAATTTTACTTTTCACTTGGCACTCTCAGAGCCGAAGCCGGAAGATCACTGGACAGGATACACAGGGTTTATTCACCAGGTTCTGCTGGATCAATACCTTAAGGACCATCCGGAACCCGAAGAAGCGGAATATTACCTGTGCGGTCCGCCCCTGATGACGGCCGCAGCCATCCGGATGCTGGACAATCTGGGGGTTTCAGAGGATCATATTCTCTTTGATGACTTTGGCGGTTAAACGGTTTTTTAATTACCTTTGTCAGGACGCGGAACAATAAGAAAAATAAAATATGGAAGTAAAAATCAGTAACGATCCCATTCCCGTGATCTCAATAAACGGGAGAATGGACACCGGAAATACAGCCATCTTTGAAGAGGCCATCGCCCCCGTTTTGAAAAGCGACACGAAAGAATTGATTATTGACGGAACCGGACTGGAATACATCAGCAGTTCCGGCCTGCGTCAATTCCTGGTGCTACAGAAAAACATCAAAGAAAAAGGAGGTTCCCTAACAGTAAAAAGCCTGAGGGCCGAAATCAAGGATATCTTCGACCTGACCGGATTCACCAACATCTTTACGATCATTTAGGATTTTCCGTCTGATCAGCAGTCCGATGGATGCATAGGAAGCCTCCAGGTAGGTGGCCAGTGTTTCCCTCGAAACCCATTCTGTCTTCTCAATACCCTCTTCGGTCTGGGGCTGTAAAGAACTCCCGCAGCAGGCAGTCATGCGAAACCACGAAGTCACTTTAAGCACGCTTTTACCCTGAAAACGGTAACAATGGAAAGTCGTGGCAAAATGGTCACCAAGAATTTCAAGGCCGCTTACGCCTGTTTCCTCGGCCACTTCCCTGAGCGCAGTTTCCCGCAAGGATTCTCCCGGTTCCTGTTTCCCCTTCGGTAAATCCCATTTGCCGTAACGGTAGATCATCAAAAGATCCCCTGCGGCATTGGTGACAATACCTCCGGCCGCACACATGATGGTAAAATGGCTGCACACACGCTGAAAAACAGAACGGGGATCTTCAACGGGAATGACAACATGCCTGAGGTGGGTGTTGCACTCAAAATAGATTACCAGATCTCCCCACGAACGGAAAGTGTCAGCAGATTCTACAATTACTGAGGGAAGCAAACAAACCTGACTGTCCGGGCGACAAAACTGAAGACGCCTATTATTAAAGAAAATACTGTACATTTGTACAAAGATATGTGATTATTATGGAAACTGTTGAAAAAAAAATTGCACAACAGTTGCTCGAGATTGAAGCTGTGCAACTCAACACCGAAACGCCTTTTGTATGGGCTTCCGGATGGTTGTCCCCGATATATTGTGACAACAGGAAAATTCTGTCCGTTCCCCCTGTCAGGAACCTGATATGCGATGCACTTTGCCAGCTGATCCTGCGCAATTATCCTTCTGTGGAAGTCATTGCCGGGGTAGCTACGGGAGCCATTGCCATGGGAGCCCTGATCGCAGACCGCCTTAAAAAACCGTTTATCTACGTCCGCCCCAGGAGGAAGGATCACGGCACCGGAGCACAGATCGAAGGCACCCTTCTTCCGCAATCCAAAGTGGTGATCGTGGAAGATTTGATTTCCACAGGGCACTCGGCGCTTTCTGCTTCTGATTGTCTGAAAAAGGCTTGTGCCGACGTATTGGGTATGGTAGCCATTTTTTCATACAATTTTGACGTGGCACGCCGAGCTTTTGAGAAAAGCAACTGCGAACTGCATACACTAACCAATTATGACACACTCATCCAGGAAGCGGCAGAAAAGGATTACGTGAACAAGCAACAGCTTGAAACCCTCAAAATCTGGCGTCTGACTCCTAATACCTGGGGAAGATAAATATGGGAAACACACAAGTTACCGGTGACGTAAAACACGTCAACAAACCTGCAGAAGTGGTCTTTGACCTTTTTTCTGATTTTTCAAAATTCGCCGACCGCCTGCCGGAAGATAAAAAGGACAAGGTCGTTATTACAAAAGACACCATACTGGCCCAGGCGCAGGGAATGCAGATGGGGGTTCAGGTAACGCACAGGGAAGCTCCCACCCTCATTGTGATGGAGCAATACGGGAATGTCCCCTTTGCCTTTAATCTGAACCTTCACATCCGGCCCCTGGAAGAAGGCTGTGAATTACAGCTTCAACTGGATGCCGAACTCAATATGATGATCAAAATGATGCTTGGAGGGAAGCTGAAAGAATTTGTGAATCAATTTACAGCGCAGTTGGCTGAAGGGCTTAACCGGTAATTTCAGTCCGGGAGCAATGATGACTGCATTCAAAAAACTTATGGAAACATCCCTCCCCGAGGGAGAGGCAAAACTGCTCCTGGAGTCCCTGGACACTCCTTCCCCGGTCAGCATTCGCCAACACATACTGAAAGCAGAAAAGGAGTTGTTTCCCGGATCCCTGCCTGTTCCCTGGTGTCCCCGGGGAAGGTACCTGGAAGAAAGGCCAGTATTCACCCTGGATCCCCGTTTTCATGCCGGAGCGTATTATGTTCAGGAAGCCTCGGGAATGTCCCTGTGGCAACTGGAACCGTACCTGCAAAAAATGAAAGCCCCCAGGGTCCTGGATGCCTGCGCTGCCCCGGGAGGGAAGAGTACCCTGCTGCTTGACATCCTTCCCGGGGACGGACTTCTTGTAAGCAACGAGATCATTCGCCCGCGTGTCCCTGTACTGGCCGAAAACCTGTCACGATGGGGCTATGCGAACGTTGTAGTTACTCAGAACGATCCTGCTGCCTTTTCTGTGCTTGACGGGTACTTTGATGTCCTGGTAACCGATGTCCCTTGTTCCGGTGAAGGTTTGTTCCGCAAGGATCCTGCATCCCGCAGCGCATGGTCGCCAGCACAGGTGGAACTTTGTGCAGCACGCCAGCGAAGGATCCTGAGCGATCTGTGGCCTTCCCTCAAGGAAGGCGGCCTGTTGCTCTACAGCACATGTACCTACAACCGGGTGGAAGATGAAGATCAGATTGACTGGATCACGGATCATCTGGGTGCCAGGGTCATACTGGGTCCGCAAAAATACCTGCCTCACCGCATCCGGGGGGAAGGGTTTTTTATGGCTCTGATGGAAAAAACCTCAAAGACAAAGAACCCGGAAAGAAATCCCCTGCACGCCTTGAGGGGAAAAAGCGCATTCTCGCTTTACTCCGGCCCTTCCGAAGGATTTCCCAAACCCCTGAATGGGGATTATTCATGGAGCATGAAACATATACTGCTCAAAGCATTTCCCGCCTCCCTGCACCGTGAAATGACAACCCTCGAATCGGTTCTCGATGTGGTGCATTCCGGGATAGCCGTTGCTTCCAGAAAAGGCAATGACTGGATCCCCTATGCAGACCTGGCTCTGGCAACGGATCTGAATAAGGAGGCCTATCCGAATGTCCCTCTTGACACCTCACAGGCCCTGGCTTTTTTGCGCAGGGATTCCCTGACGTTTCCTCCCGACACGGAGAAAGGATACCTGTTGCTGACCTTTGACAACCTGCCCCTTGGATTTGTGAACAACCTGGGCAACCGGTCCAACAACCTGCATCCACTCTCAAGACGTATCCTTATCAGGCCACAAAAGAACCCTGACGGCAATCAACACCAGAGATCATGAAAACAATGAAAATCCTTACAAGAGAACAATACTTCAACAGAGGACGTCGTTTTCGTAAAATGGAAACATTTTTCACCGGCCCCATGTATGCCCTGATGAAAAAGCAGCATGCCTCTTTACGAAAAGAGGTCGTTATGGAAACTCGTTTTGGAAAAACGCGGACCGTCTGGTACGGATTTGAAAATAAGGCCCCTTCACCCTTGCTGATTGACCTGCACGGGGGTGGGTTTATCCTGGGCAGTCCGGAAATGGATGAAAAAATGAATATCCGGTGGAGCCAGGCCCTTGGTTGTCGTATCATAAGTATTGATTATCCCAAAGCTCCCGATCATCCTTTTCCTCAGGCTGTAGATCAGATCTACGCCATCGCGGAGCATATATGGGACAATGCGTCAGCATACGGAATAGACACTGCCAGAGTCGGTATTGCAGGTCACAGCGCAGGTGCCAACCTGGCTGTCGTGACCTGCATGCAAGCCAAAAAAGCTGGAAAGATCCACTTCCTGTGTCAGTTCCTGAACTGTCCCCCGCTGGATCTGGCTACGACCGCCATGGAAAAACCCCATCCCAGGGGCAGTATCCCCCGGAAGATGTCCTTCATGTTTGACTATTGTTATGTGAACCAGGCAGATGCAAATGATCCTTATATATCTCCGGTCTATGCGGAAGACCGGGACCTGGATGGACTCCCCCCGGCACTGATCATTGTAGCCGGCAGGGATTCGCTGCATGATGAAGGGGTCCTCTTTTACAACCGGCTTACCGAAAACGGCGTGGATGCCCGGCTGCTGGATTACCCGGACGGCCTTCACTGCTTCATGTTAAAGAACAATGTCGCGGGGAGAGATGCTTTTGAAAAGGCTACTGTGTTTCTGCAAAAATACCTGGGAAATAACTCAAGGTGAGACATCTGGAGAAAAGAAGGATTCGGGACGGAGAGGCACATTCTTAAAAGACAACAGTTTTACAGTATACTCAGATCCATCGGAAAGGGCATACCTGACACTCAGGGGTGTCATGTCCCCGGCATCCAGGGTCATGACCACGTATGAGAACAATCCTTCTATGGAATGAGGGACAAGGCTCAGTTCCCACAACGGTTTCCCCGCCGTACCGGTCTTTTTGACAGGAGTACGCGGGTGGTAAAAATCTTCATTCAGACGGGAAAAGAATGCCGATGGATTCTCAAGCACATCTGCTGAATTCTTATCATGCGGCAACTCCTCCCATTGGTCAATACCCTGGTTGTAAAACCATTTTTTCTCTCCGTTGCAATAAATAAAAAACTCATCCATGCTTATGTAGAACATATTTCCCTGCAGGATCATAGTCCCTTCTGCCGTTTCATTCCAGATAAATGCCGCTTCAATGGCCGGGGCTTTGGAAATACGTGCAGCAAAATCTCCGAGCAGGCTTTCGGTCGTCTGACCTGAAAGTGTTCCGGAAGCAAAAAGCAGCAGGATTCCCTGAATGGTCGTAAGCAATTTCATTTCCTTAAAAAATCATCAAGCATTTCCTGGCTCGACACCAGCAATTCGCGCGGACTGCTACCTTTGGGCGGACCCACTATCCCGGCTTCCTCAAGCTGGTCCATGATCCTTCCCGCACGGTTGTATCCCAGGTGGAACCTGCGCTGCAACAGCGATGTCGATCCCTCTCCGTTCTGTATCAACAACCTTGCCGCTTCTTCAAACAAATCATCTCTTTGTCCGGAAGACCCGGAAATCACCTCCTGACGTTCCGACTCGGAATACTCCGGGAGTTCAAAAGGACCGGGATATCCCTGCTGGTCGCCAATATATTCCACCATACGCTCCACTTCGGGTGTATCAATAAACGCGCACTGTACACGAAGCAGGTCGCTGCCGGTAGAAATGAGCATATCCCCTCTGCCTACCAGCTGGTTGGCTTCAGAAACGTCAATGATGGTTCTGGAATCTATCTTTGAGGCTACACGGAATGCGATCCGCGCCGGGAAATTGGCTTTAATGGTACCTGTAATAATATTGGTGGTCGGGCGCTGGGTCGCTATGACTAGATGAATTCCGGAAGCACGTCCCATTTGTGCAAGCCGGGTAAGGGGGCCCTCCACATCCCTGCCCGCAGTCATGATTAGATCGGCAAACTCGTCAATAATGACTACTATAAAGGGCATGAATCTGTGTCCTTTGAGAGGATTTAGAACCCTTTCCTGAAATTTTTTGTTGTATTCCTTGATATTCCTGACTCCCGCCCTGTTGTAGAGTTCAAGCCGGTTATCCATTTCTATGCAAAGTGAATTCAGGGTATAAACGACCTTTTTTGTGTCTATGATAATGGGGCTTTCAGCATCAGGTAATTGTGCCAGGAAATGGTTCTCCAGTTTGGAATACAGATTCAGTTCCACACGTTTTGGGTCCACCAGTACCAATTTCAGATAAGCCGGATGCATTTTGTAAAGCAATGAAGCCAAAATGGCATTCAATGCAACTGATTTTCCCTGCCCGGTTGCTCCCGCCACCAGCAGGTGAGGCAGGCGGGCAAGGTCCAGCATCACGATCTCGTTGGAAATGCTTTTTCCCAGGACAATGGGCAGGTCATCCTTGGATTCCTTGAACTTGGTGGAATCGAGGACGCTTTTCATGGGGACCAGAGACGGTTTGTCGTTGGCCACTTCAATGCCGACCATATTGGTCCCGGGAATAGGCGCAATGACCCTCATACCCCTGGCCGCAAGAGAAAGCATGATGTCGTCTTCAAGCCTGGTAAACTGAGATATGCGTATTCCGGGTGACAATACGATCTTGTATAAAGTTACAGTCGGACCGGGGGTTGCCACAATCTTTTCTATCTGTATGTCAAAAGTCCTGAGACATTCAACGATCTTTTGATTGTTGCGTTCCAGCTCATCCTGAGAAACTTCCGTTATCCTGTTCCTATAATCCTCAAGCAGGTCCAGTACAGGCTTTTTATAACGGGACAGATCCTGTTTGGGATCATAAAAAAGCATTTCCCCGGAAGTTGATTCTTCTTCTTTTATCTCTACTTCAAAAACAGGTGCCTGCTTTGTGTTGTCGGGCGATTTTTCCGGCATCGCCTCTTTGACCGCAACCGGTGTCCGGGTCACTTCGGAGACAGGCTCCGGCTCGGGACCATGCTCTTTTACATCAACAGAACTGCCGGCTGATCCGTTTTCGCCGGCGGTTTCCTGCAGATAGATTTTTCTTTCCCTTCTTTTCCGTATCCAGCGGTAAACAAAAGGCAAAGGAAAAGCCGTCAGGACAAAGAAAAGCACAGCTCCGGTTCCGACTGTCCCAAGCATGCTGACCAACCACTGATTCACCCGGTAGCCGTATGTTCCTCCCACTCCGGAACCGAACACATATCTGAGCGAAGTAAAGCTGAATATATATCCCAATGCTATGGAAAGGATGATACAGGCAAAGGCCGTGGTAAAAAAGAGGGGGATGATGCGGATACGCTTTATCCTGAGAAGGAATACCGATAGGGCTACCAGAAAGAACGGTATGATAAAGGCGCTGATCCCGAAAAGTCTCCCTATGAACAGATCTGCCCAGACAGTTCCAAGGATTCCGCCGCTGTTGGCGGCTTCGGCTTCAGATGCAAACAGTTCTTCCCTGCTGAGAAGGCTCTGATCGACAGTCCATGTAAACAGATACGAGACAAACGCTATGAGCAGGAATATTCCCGCTGCAAGGAATATCCATCCTGTGATCAGTCTTACATTATCCCGGATACGTTGTTTTTTTTCACTGGCCATTAGGAGTTGACCTTTTCTTCTTTTTATTCTTGTGCCATTGTCCCTGACGTTGCTGAGGACGTATGCCTGGCGTATTGGGTTGTCTGAATTCTCCCTGTATTTCCGATAATTTGGCGCCTTCGGGCACTATAAGCGTACCGCCTGACAGGGTCCTGATATCGTTGAAAATGGTCTGATCGGAAACCGTATCCTTGTTCCATATCAGGTATTGTTTACGCATGTAGGAAGCCAGCGCCATGGTCATGGCATCTCTTTCTTCTCCTTCAGGTTTAGCCGCAATGGCCATCACCATGTTTTGGATATTCCTCCCGTAATGCATTACCCTGACCGGTTCGCGTTCGGGATTGATCACGTGTGGTTTTGTTACAAAATTTTCCCTGGCCGGAGGAGGAAAAGGGGCATCCACGTCCAGTTCGTAGTCGGCAATGATGTAAACATGATCCCACAATTTGTGATAGTAATCATTCATATCACGCAATTGCGGATTTAACAGACTCATGGCATTGATGATCGCCTTGACCTGTCTGGTACGTTCTTCCCTGTCGGTGATTTTTTTGGCCTCGGTGACCATTTCCTGTATGTAACGACCGTATTCCGGAAGTATCAGCTTCTCTCTCTGTGTGTTATAATCCATTGAATTTAATTTCAGGCCACTAATATACAAAAACTATCTCATTCAGTGCCACCCATCCCTGGCGTCCGTCGGCCAGTTCTATACGAGCCCAGTCTCCCATACGTTCAAGAACACGGACCCTGGTCCCTTCGTGTATCACCAGCAAATCCTTTCCCTGTGAACCGGGAGCAGATTTCACGGAACTGACAGCCGCCAGTACGATGGCAACATCCCGGCGTGTGGCTTCTTTCCTGGATTGCCAGGCAAATGTGGTAGCGGTCCCTGCCAGAAGAAAGGCGAGAATGGCAATGACAAAGGCCGCTTTTCTAAACCTGACCGCTCTGGCAAAAAGGAAGAAAAGAAAGAACATCAGGGCAGAGGACAGCAAAACTGCCGAGATCACAGCCCACATATCTGAAGATAAGCGCTGATGGCTTTTTCTTATCCAGTCGGCAACAAAAAAAACCGGGACCGGTTCAATGCGGTCTATACACTGCTCCCTGGCTATCTCTAGATTGTAGGCAATATCCGGATTGTTTGGTTCCAGCCTTAATGCTTTCTCGTAATACAGTATGGCATAGGCTATATAGCGCATTTGAAAGTACGTGTTGCCCATGTTGTAATACAACGTGGCCGATTCTTTTCCCGATCTTTCAATTTCCATGTAATTGTCGAGTGCCTCCTGATAATGCGTGTCGGCATAAAGAACATTTGCCCGGTTCCACAAACTGTCTGCAATTGCACCGGTTTCAGCCAAAGCGGGAACCGACAGAAATAAAGCTATAAAGAATAATGCCTTTTTCATAACATGCTCTGTTTCAGAATCTGTTCCATTTTACTTATGGCCTTAACGGCCCTGTCAAAGATCTTTTCTTTTTCCATTTGCCCCGGATCAGGAGCATAGCGTGCATATTCACAAGATTCAATTAGGTCAATATAATCCCTGATCAAATCCCCGTCCACTTCGCGTTGTGTCAGCATATCCACGATTCGTTCACGGGAACAGTCAGCTTGTGATAACGCGAGTTTATCAGATATATAACCCCACAAAGCACGGTGCAGCTCCTCATAATATTCTTCAAACAACTTTTGTTTCAGCAACATACCGGCTGTTTTGAGGCGCGTTCCGGCCACTTTGTTGGCCTTGCTGTTCCTTACCCTAACCAAATCACTGCGATGTGCCCTCCTTTTATTCAACAGAACGTACAGGCCTCCGGTAAGGACAAAAAGGGAAAGGAGCAATATAAAATAGGCGATACTTCCGGTAAAGTATTTTCCCCTGGTACGCCAGTCCGGAAGGGATGTGCTGATAAAGCGTATGTCCTGTCCCAGGCTTTCCACGCTACGTCTGTGGTTCCCCGGGGCAATGGGCACCCCGTGAGCCGAAGTGTCGGCGTTACGGGCAACGCTAAGGGGCATGGGCGCAGATCGGAGGGTTTTGTATTGTCCCGCTTCAATATCGTAATAGGAAAAAGTTACGGGTTCTATGGTGAAATCTCCGTGACTACGAGGAATAACAGGGTATTCAAACGTTTTGGACCCTGAAAAAGTACCTCCGGAACTTCTTGAGTTGTCAGTCACCTTGGCATCATATACTTCAAAATCGGGGGGGAACTGAAGGCGCGGAGCTTCCAGCAGATTGATGTTCCCCTCTCCTGAAATCGTCACAAAAATTGAAACGGCATCGTGCGCCTGTATCGAGTCTTTACCCGGAGTTACTTTAAGGGCAAATTTCCCTACAGCCCCGTTAAATGATGCAGGAGCACCAGCCGGCAGCTCACTGACCCTGACCGTCACGGCCGGTGCGATCACCCGTTTCCGAACGGTTTGATAGGTGTCAAAGAATTCGTCCAGCAGCGATTGTCCCCTCCGGGTATTGCGCACCTGTATCACACATACAATCTCTGAAGGATCTATGCGGATCTCACCGGACTGCTGGGGCAGCAGCACATAACTCCTGAGTGTCGCCACCTGGAAAATCTCTCCTCCCACATTTTCGCGTTGCCATTCTATCTGTTGCGGAGCATATACTTCCTGGCTCCAGAAACCGTTGAACGTGGGAAAACGGATGTCTTCTGCCCCGGCCACGTTGACACGGGTGTACAGCCTCAGTGTAGCTGTCAGCGGCTCCCCTTTCACCGCCCGACGTTTGCTTACCGTCAGTCTGAGAAAAACATCCTCATCGGAAATGCCGGTTGCTGCCACAGGCGCTTCTTCCTTCCCCTGAGNNGCCGGACCTGCAGTGCCCCGGATCACTTCCACGCTTACCGGTTGAGTCTTGTAGGTAACGTTGTCCGAAACGATGGACGCTTCCCCAATACTGTACCTGCCCGGCTCCCCTGCTTCCAGAATGTAAGTATAACTGACCGAACGGCTCTGCGTCCTTCGTCCGTTAATGTATTCCATCCTGTTCATGGTGGACGTGGTGGGCCCTGCCAGGACAAGAAGGCCATCTATGCCCGGCGGATTAAATGTCTCGTGAGGCAGATCGGTGGCTGTAAAAACAAGCCGGAACCTTTCTCCTGTAGCCACAACATTGGGGGCCTCAACTGTAAACTGGCCCTGGGCGCTGGTTTGAACAACGCTTAATGCAGTCAGTATCAACAGGATTATCCTTTTCATATCTATGCTGCTTTTTTTACCAGTTTTTCCCGGATCTGACAGGCACAGCTGTCCCGGCTTTTTCTTTCTGAACTTTTTCCTGAGTTTCCTTCTCCTTCTGTTGCACGGCTTCAAGCATCTGCTGTGCCGCCTGGGGAGATATATTGGGTTGCGCACCCTGGTCGTGGTCCTGGTCCTGCTTCTGGTCCTGATCCTGATCCTGGTCCTGCTTCTGGTCCTGATCCTGGTTCTGATCCTGATCCTGGTCCTGGTCCTGGTCCTGATCCTGGTCCTTTTGCTCCTGCTGTTCCTGCTGATCTTTCAGCATTTTCTGTGCGTAAGCCAGGTTGGTTTTGGTTTCCACATCTTCGGGATGGATACGCAATGACTGTTTATACGCTTCTATACTCGCCGCATATTCTTTTTGATCCAGGTTCATGTTCCCCAGGTTATGCCAGGCATCTGCCTTATGTAACGGGATTTCCAGTGAATCAGGGACCGGGGACATCACTTGGACAGCCTGGGAATGATCTTCCAGCAGAGACATGGTATTGGCCATATTGTATTTTGCCTTCAGGGAAGCACTGTCCTTAGCTGCCGCCCTGGTATAATCGAGCAATGCCTTTTCAAGGTCTCCCCTGCGAAAAGCCCTGTTCCCCGCACGTATATCCTTTTTGTCTGTCTGAGCCGGGAGCGAAAGGGAAATTCCGGTAAAGAAGAGGAAGCAAACGGCTGTTTTGGTAAAGATGTCAAAACTTTTAAACCGGCGTCCCTTCCTTTCCCCTATAAGTGTTTCCAGAAAAAGGAAAAACAAGGCCAGACCGAAAAAATACATATACTGTTCGTTGAAATCCTCAAAGACCACAGATTGGAATTCCTGCTGGTCCATATCCCTGACCGAATCAACGATCCCCTGAAGACCAAAGTCGGAATTCCCCGCCCTTACATAAACTCCGCCACCGGCCCGGGCAACTTCCATCAGGGTGTTTTCATCCAGTTTTGTAACCACCGTATTTCCCTCTTCATCTTTTAACAACGATCCGTCAGACAAGGGTATGGGCTTCCCGAATTCCGAGCCAATCCCTATACAGTGTACCTGAATGCCCTGGTTGGCGGCTTCCGCAGCTGCGGCAACCGCATCATCCTCATGGTTTTCTCCGTCCGAGATCAGGATCAGGGCGCGGCTTTCCGGCGTATCCAGGCTGAAACTCCTGATCCCGGCAACGATGGCCTTTCCAAGTGCCGTTCCCTGTCTCGGCACGGAAGCGGTGCTGATGGTCCCCAGGAATACCTTGGCACTCACATAATCCGTTGTAACCGGCAGTTGCACAAACGCATCCCCGGCAAATACGATCAGCCCGATTCTGTCCCTGCCCAGGTTGTCTGCCAGGCGAGATACGGCAAGTTTTGCCCGTTCCAGCCTGTTGGGAGTATAATCCTGTGCAAGCATGGAGTTGGACACGTCCAGGGCAATGATGATCTCCACCCCGGTGCGCTTCATTTCTTTTACACGGGCTCCCGTACGCGGACGCGACAGACCGAGGGAGAAGAAAAAGAGGGCCACACAAAAAAGACTGATTTTGAGCCATCCCCTACGGGCAGAAACGGAAGGCATAAGAGGTTTCAATAGCCGGGGTTCTCCAAAGCGTTTCAACATCTTTTTGGCATGACGCCTGTAAAACGCATATAACAGAAGCAGCAGCGGTATGACCGCTATGATCCATAAATACTGAACTTGAACCAACTGTATCATATCTCTACGGTATTCTTCTCAATACGATCCAACGCATAATAAATTCCAGAGCCAGGGCAAACAGGGCTATCAGGGCAAACTGCATGAACAATTCCCTGTAAACCGGGAAAGAATCCACCAGTGTTCTGCTTTTTTCCATCTGGTTGATCTGGTTGTAAATGGACATAAGCTTGGTATTATCGGTGGCCCGGAAATACTGGCCATCGGTAATCTGGGCGATCTGCTTCAACAACTCTTCGTCAATTTCCACTTTTACCTGTTGTATCTGTACCCCGTATGGGGTCATTACGGGATAGGGCGCCATTCCGTGTGCCCCCACCCCAATGGTATATACCCTTACGCCGTATGTCCGTGCTATCTCTGCGGCTGTCAGAGGTGTCACTTCTCCCCTGTTGTTTACCCCGTCTGTGAGCAGGATCACCACACGGCTTACGGCATCGGAATCCCTGAGCCTGGCAACTGCCGTTGCCAGTCCGTTTCCAATGGCCGTACCGTCGTCAATAAGACCGGTCTGGATATCTTTCATCATATTGATCAGGGTGATCCTGTCTGTTGTGAGAGGACACTGGGTGTAGGACTCCCCGGCAAAGACCACGATACCGATGCGGTCAGCAGGACGTTCCGCAATAAACTGTATGGCAATGTCTTTGGCGGCAGCTATCCGGTCAGGCTGAAAATCACGGGCGAGCATGGATGTTGAAACGTCCATAGCCAGGATGATGTCTATCCCTTCCGTGGAAGTAGTCTCGAAGTCCGAGGAAGAACGTGGCCGGGCCGTGGCCAGGATCAAAGCGGCAAGAGCGACCAGCCGGAGCACAAAAGGCACATGCCTGAGAATTTTCCTGACTGAAGCCCTTTCAGAAAGAAATGGCTGTAGGGAAGAGACCTGCAGCGAAGGAGCCTGCTTCCCTTTCAGCTCCCTGAAAAGATACCAGCCTGCCAATGGAATCAGCAGGAATAATAAAAACAGGAGTTTAGGGTATTCAAAAAACATATCGGATCCTTTTATTCTTCCTTTTCTTCCTTATCATTTTCATATAGGGCTGTCTCGGTAACAAAACGGACTGCCTGCTGCAGGGATTCTTCATTCTCCGGATCTGATGGCGTATACTTTGCAAACTTGGCCAGATCTCCCGTGTACAACATATTCCCAAGAACCTGTATGATCTTGTCTGTAAGCAAAGTGTCATCTGCCTCTTTCCTTTGCAGCGAGGCGATCATTTCGGCAGAAGTTTGTTCCATGGCCTGTATGCCCCACCTGTCACGCATATAAACACGAACCGTGTCGGTTAAAAGTGTATAATATTGCTTTACCTTCTGCTTTTTCCATAATTCCTGTGCCTTTATGGCATCCAGTGCCCTGAGTGCGGCAACGTGAGGAGGGTCTTTTTTCCGGGAAAGGCCGAAAACCGGCAAGTTTTTCCTGCGACGTTTTACGATCCAGACAATCAGCCAGACCAACGCGGCCAGGAAGAACAGAATCCCTGCCGCCCCGAGGATCTCCGAGAGCGTAAGGGGGTAACGCATTTGCGGTTTCAGTCCGAAAGCCTGGAAAGAAGTGGTGTCCACCTGTATGGTGTTGACGTACAGATCGGGGCCACTGAACCACAACGTATCAACGGCTCCGTCTATCCTTTTCAGATAAAGTGGCATATGAGGCAGCTGATAGGAGCCGCTGTCAAAAGATGTCAGAAGGATCCTGGCCCGGATGCCTTCCAGTCTTTTTTTTCTGAAAACAGAATCCAGTTTCACGGGCGACAACGCTTCCACTCCCTGAGTTATTTGGAAAGGAAGGGGAGAGATCCCGGCAGTCTCGATCTGTGCATTCTTCCACTTCGCCTCGGGGATATCCATTTCCCACCAGACCTGGTCTCCTATCAGGATACTGTCCCTTTCGAGTACCGATCCCAGAACTTCCTGGCGGGCACTTACAGGGATCTGCGGCAATTGCTGCGCCCTTAAGACAGAGGGGAGCAGCAGCAGTATGTATAGCATGATGCTATTGATAACTATCCTGTTCATCATCAGGCCCTGCTTTTAAAAAGGCGGATCAGGGGCTGTACATAATCCTGATCCGTTGCAATTTTTACGTGATCCACATGGTATTTGTTCAGTACGCTTTTCAGTCTGTCCTGACTGTTCCGGTACCATTGGGCATACTCCTCCCGCAGCTTTCTTGCCGACGTATCTACCCACTGTTCCTGCCCGGTCTCTGCATCCAGCATTCTGACCAGCCCCACATCCGGCATTTCTGTTTCCCGCGGGTCGTAGATCTGAATGGCCGCCAGATCGTGTTTGTTGACAGCGATCTTGAGGGCTTCTTCAAAACGGGGATGTTGCCTGTTATCCAGGTCCATCAGATCGGACAGGAGAAAGGCTGTGCAACGTTTCTTTATGGCATTGGTAAGGAAACGCAGTGCTTCCGAAATATCGGTCTGCCGGCTTTGCGGCTCAAATTCAAGCATCTCACGGATGATGCGCAGCAGATGGGAACGGCCTTTTTTCGGAGGGATAAATTTTTCCACCTTCCCGCTGAAGAAGAGGGCTCCCACTTTGTCGTTGTTTATGGATGCCGAAAAACTGAGCACAGCAGCCACCTCGGCAAGAAGGTCCTTTTTAAGTTTTTTTGTTGTTCCGAACCAACGGGATCCGCTTACATCTACAAGCAACAGCACTGTCAGCTCGCGTTCTTCCTCAAAAACCTTGATGTAAGGGGTGTTCATACGGGCCGTGACGTTCCAGTCCATATTTCTGACGTCATCACCATACCCATATTCACGGACCTCGCTGAAGGCCATCCCCCTTCCCTTAAATGCCGAATGATATTCACCGGCAAAGATCTGGCGGGAAAGCCCCCTGGTCTTTATTTCAATCTTGCGGACATTCTTCAGCAATTCGTTTGACATAACTTGATATTAAGGCACTTCAACGGCGTTGATTATGGACGTGATGATATTTTCGGGAACAATGTTCTCAGCTTCTGCTTCATAAGTAAGCCCGATCCTGTGGCGCAATACCTCATAGGCAACGGCACGGACATCTTCCGGAATCACATAGCCGCGACGACGGATGAAGGCATAGGCCCTGGAGGCAATGGCCAGTGAAATACTGGCACGGGGTGACGAACCGTATGCAATGAGCGGTTTCAGTTCTCCCAGGTTATAATCCCCGGGATTTCTGGTGGCGAAAACAAGGTCAACAATGTATTTTTCAATTTTTTCATCCATGTAGACTTCCCTGACCACTTCCCTTGCTTTGCGGATGTCCGCCGGTTTGAGCACCTGTGCTGCTGTAGGAAATTCTCCCGTATTGTTCATGCGGATGATGAGCTTCTCTTCTTCTTTTTTGGGATAATCCACTATGACTTTCAGCATAAAACGGTCCACCTGGGCTTCCGGGAGTGGATAGGTACCCTCCTGTTCGATGGGATTCTGTGTTGCCAGAACCAGAAAAGGTTCCGGAAGAGGGAATGTGTGGTCTCCGATGGTCACCTGTCTTTCCTGCATGGCTTCAAGCAATGCGGACTGCACTTTGGCCGGAGACCGGTTGATTTCATCGGCCAGAATGAAATTTGCAAATACGGGGCCCTTCTTTACCTGAAACTCTTCGTTCCGCTGACTGTAGATCAGGGTTCCTATCAGGTCTGCAGGCAACAGGTCCGGCGTGAATTGAATACGACTGAATCTGGCATCCACCACACTTGCCAGCGTCTTTATGGCCAACGTTTTGGCCAGTCCGGGAACACCTTCAAGCAAAATGTGGCCGTTGGCCAAAAGCCCTATCAGCAGGTTTTCCACCAGCTGTTTCTGCCCCACGATCACCTTGCTCATTTCAAGGTTCATGATATCCACAAAAGCACTTTCCCGCTGGATCCTTTCGTTCAACTCTTTAATGTTTACGGTTTCCATAGAATGATAATTACAATACGGTTATGGTTTTTTCATATATATTTGTCAAAGATACATCCTTTATGCGGTATTTTGTCCATTTATCGTTCAACGGCACCTGTTACCACGGCTGGCAAATTCAAAAAAATGCACCCGGTGTCCAGGCCTTTCTGGAAGATGCGCTGAGCCGCGTGTTGGGAGGACCTGTCTCGGTTACCGGATGCGGCCGCACCGATACGGGTGTCCATGCCAGGGATTTTTGGGCTCATTTCGATTCCTCAGGAGATCCTCTCGGATGCGATGAATTAACTTACAAATTGAATGCCATATTGCCCGATGACATTTATGTGTATGACATTTTGCCCGTCCCTGAAAACCTCCATGCACGGTTTCATGCAGTCAGCAGAACCTACCGTTATTTTATGCGCATGAACAAGGATCCTTTCCTTAAGGGACTGTCCGCAGCACCGGGGACCTACTCCCCCCTCCTGCCAGATATGGACCTGATGAACCGTGCTGCCTCGTTGTTGCTGGGTAAACACGATTTCACCAGTTTCTCCAAATTGCACTCCCAGACCGGGACCAACAACTGTACCATAACCGAGGCTTACTGGTCTGTTACGGACCTGGAACCGGGAATAGCGCCCCTGTGGGTATTCCAGGTAACAGCGGACCGCTTCCTGCGGAACATGGTCCGATGCATGGTCGGCTCACTGCTCGAGATAGGAAAAAGGAAAAAACCCGTGGAATGGATTTTGCAATTACTGGAAGAAAAAAACCGTTCCCTGGCCGGCAACTCCGTACCGCCGGAAGGATTGTTCCTGTGGAAAGTGAATTATGATACATTTTAAAACACCAAACTGATATGTTGCAAATCGTACTTCAAACAGAGGCCGTTGCTGAAGCCTCGTCCTCAATTTCATTGTTGTCCATGGCTGCCAAAGGTGGGTGGCTGATGATCGTTCTGCTGGCATTGTCCGTGGTAGCCGTGTATATTTTCGGAGAACGTCTTGTGGTCCTTCGAAAAGCATCCCGGATAGATCAGAATTTCATGAACAACATCAAAGAATATATATATGACGGCAAAGTTCAGTCTGCCATTCACCTGTGTGAAAACCAGAACACGATCACGGCACGTCTTATCGCCAAAGGATTGCATAATATCGGTCGCCCCCTTACAGACATCAAATCTGCGATTGAGAACGTGGGGAGCATAGAGGTGGCCCGGCTTGAAAAGGGACTGCCCGTACTGGCTTCCGTTGCAGGAGGGGCCCCCATGGTCGGGTTCCTGGGAACCGTGATAGGAATGATCAAAGCCTTCTACAATATGTCCATGGCAGGCAACAATATTGACATCACCCTTCTTTCCGAGGGGATCTACATTGCCATGGTAACTACGGTGGCAGGTCTGATGATAGGGATCCCCGCCTATTTTGCCTACAATTACCTTTCCTCAAGGATAGGCTCCATTGTAAATACGATGGAAAAGAACACCCTCGACTTTCTGGATCTGTTACAGGAACCCCTAAAATAAGATCAGGTTATGGCTATAAAAAGAAATACCAGGGTAGAGGCTACTTTTACGATGTCTTCCATGACAGATATCGTATTTCTGTTGCTTATCTTTTTCCTGGTAACCTCAACACTAATCAATCCCAATGCACTGAAGCTATTACTGCCCAAGAGCACCAACCAGATATCGGATAAGGCGCAGGTAAGCCTTTCCATAAAGCATTATCCCCAGGCAGGGACATTTTCATACCATATTAACGGGAACAACCACGCAGTTCCTTACAGTGAGATTGAACGGCAATTGCAGGAATTTCTTCAAAACAGCGATGACCCAACTGTTTCTCTGTACGTGGACAAAACGGTTCCCATGGAGCAGGTGGTCCAGGTAATGAACATTGCCAAAAGAAATCAGTACAAGGTAATTCTCGCCACATCGCCTGAATAAAGAACCTGAAGGCACTACTATGAATAAGGGACAGGGATACAGGACCGGTTTATGGCTTACTGCAGGATTTCACATTCTGCTGGGAGTTGTCCTGTTGTTGGCGGGAATTAATTTTACGCCCCCTGACAGGAACAGCCAGCTGCAAATTGAAATTGAACTGGAAGAGGAACGTCCCGTCCTCCCGTTCAGGATCATTGCCGAACAAGGTTCCAGTCCCCGATCTCCTGATCCCGTTCCCGAAAAAGAACCGGAACTGGTACAACAGGCCATCGTCCCGGAACAGATCCCCGGAGAGCAACGGACCACGGAAAGCACCCCCGGAGAGACAGGTGATGTGGAGATACCCGATCCGGAACCTCCCCTTATCAACGAAAGGGCCCTTTATCGCAGCCGCGACGTGGATACCCTGGCTGCCGAACAGACGGGAATGCGTACCCGGGGAGAACGTCAGGCAGGGGATCCCGAAGGGAACACCCAGACAGGCAATCCGCTGGGTCAGCCCACGGCACAGCTGGAAGGGAGGGCTGTCATAGGAAAACTGCCTTTACCCGAATATGCAGAGAATCTCTCCGGAAAAGTGGTCGTCAGGATATTGGTGGACAATTACGGAAAAGTAACCTCGGCAACCCCCGGGATAGAAGGAACTACCGTACAGAACAGAACCTTATGGAATGCAGCACGGAAAGCCGCACTGGAAGCCCGTTTTAACGTGAGCGGATCTGCCCCGGCCCTTCAGGAAGGAAAGATCACCTATGTTTTCACCCTCCGATAAAGGTTATTCGTAACGCAGCGCTTCTATGGGATCAAGTCTGCTTGCCCTGACAGCTGGTAAATAGCCGGACAAAATACTGACCACCAGGCATACGGCCACTCCCATGAACATCCACGGCCAGGGAACGACAAAAGGTGTCTTCATCCCCAGAGACGTCAGGTTGCCTGCCAGGATCCCCAGCAAAATACCGCCAACACCTCCCAGCTGACCTATCACAATTGCTTCGAAAAGAAATTGCTGTTTGATGATCCGGGAAGTAGCACCCATGGCTTTACGGGTCCCAATTTCACGTGTGCGCTCATTCACGGACACCAGCATGATATTCATCAGCCCGACCGCAGCCCCCAGAAGGGTAATAAACCCGATAATAAAAGCCACAATGGTAACGATCCGCATGGTTTCCATAGACCGTTCCAGCATGTCTTCGCTGCGATCGACCCTGAAGTCCGTTTCGTCGGAAGGTGACAGACGCCGTACGGTACGAAAGCGTATCTCGGCTTCTTCATATGCATTCCGGCTGTTCTGGCCTTCAAGAGGCTGGATTTTGATTTGAAAATTCATGTTATCTCCTCCGTATACGCTCCTTGCATTGCCCAGGGGAATGAACATTTGCTTGTCGGCCCCTCCTCCGAAAGAAGCTCCCTTGGACCTGAGCACTCCGATCACCTGATAACGCCTCCCGTCTAAGTTCAGGAATTCTCCGACAGGCTCCTTATCTCCGAACAGCGTGAGCAATCCGCTGCCGATCACTGTGACAAAACCGGAAGAATTCATTTCGTAATGCGAAAAATTACGTCCGGAATACAGTTCCAGGGCATTGACGGGAAAATAATCCGGATTAACACCCAAAACACTTATGTCCGGATTCGTTTTTTCAGATCCGTAAGCGACTTCGAGCATACTGCGGGCAGAGGCATACACGGCAATACGGGACGGGATCGGGTACGATTCAATGAAAGCCATTGCCTGCTGGTAGGTAATGGTCGGCTGATTGCGAATTCTGCGACGCATTTCGGAAGACTGCCCCCTGAGAGACTGTGACCGGATGGTAATGGTGCTGGCACCCATCCGGTTAAAGCTATCGGTCACCGAACCTTTGATGGCATCAATGGCTGTCAGGATCCCTACAAGTGCCATAATCCCTACGGCTATCATCATTATGGTCAGAATAGACCTGAGCTTATTTGTCTTAACCGCTGTAAGAGAAACATTTAAATTTTCGCGGAGTAAGGGAGATAATCTTAGAAAGGCCGGATACTTCATAATGCAATATTAAGAAATTTCACGTACATTTGCGGCTCAAATTATAAAAATAATGCAGAAGAAAGACAGTTCTCCCGGGGAGGAAAACACACAACGTTCAAAGCGTGAACGTATAAGGAGTACCCCCGACAAGGAGCAAACAACAGACAGACCCCGCCGTGAAGGCGGCTACAATGCAGACAGACCCCGCCGTGAAGGCGGCTAC
>LFSY01000020.1:0-5467 GCA_001512865.1 Rikenellaceae bacterium DTU002
GGTTCACCTGCCTGACGATTTCCCCGGCCAGCTCATGCAGTTCTTCCGCCGCAGACGGTTCCACGGTCAGTCCCAAATGATCTTCCAGGGGAAGCCGGTGATAATGCACGCCGGTGGTAAGCAGGAACACAGATATTCCCCAGACCATCAGCAAGCCCAGATTGCGCAGGTATTTTTTCCATAGCACAGCAGCCCGGGCATAAGGCCCGGCAGCCAGACGTACCACTCCCCTGACAAGATAAAAAAGCAGGAAAGGGACCAGCAGGTACAGAACGATCTCGGCCAGTGAAAAAGGGATCAGCGCCATGACAGAGGAAACTCCCTGTGCTAAAAATCTGTAAATGAATCCAGAGTAGACAGTATCCATGAAACCTGGAAGGACCCGGTATAGAAGCAACAGCAACAAGCTGAAGCCCAGCAATATAAAAGGCATACGTGTTTTCATGTATGCAAAGTTATTATATTTGTACTTTCGATATACTTACGCCATGAGAAAACGGACCCTCCTGCTGACAGCCATTGCCTCTCTTTTCTTTATTAATGCCACGGCACAAAACAATGCTTTCCCGCCTCTTCTGGACAGTGCCTCTGCCACCGCACTTACCGATTCCCTCCAAACCCTGCTGGCCGACGGGGTGATGCGGATTTCAAACATACGTATCCGGGACATTCAGCGTGACGACAGACATCAGCATATCACTTTCAATTTTACGGCCGGAATGGCCGAATACCCCATCCGGAAAGAAAAAACAGAACGGGTATTTGAAACCATTCGCCATTTTCTCCCAGGCAGCTACAGACATTACACCTTGCGTATAAGAACGGACAACAGGGACCTGGAAGAACTCATCCCGGAGTATTTCAACCCCGGCTTCACTCCCCTCAGTAAAGACCGGTTGGATAAGAACCGGAAAGATTATGAGAAAGCAGTCGCCATTAATAAAAGATCGCCGGCAAAGATCAACCCTAAAAGAGGAACTCCGGAAGAAATCGCTCTGCAGACAAAGCTGGAAAACCGACAGGCGGCCATCAACCTGGAAAAGCTGGAAGCACAGGCGCAGATGAAGCGTGATGAAAGGAGGAACAGAAGACACGATTGGCCGGATCTGGGTCCCACCCCCCTGGTAACAAGGGAGAACAGACCTTACAACATTACCCACGGGCTACAGAACAGGCACATAGCCCTGTGGCATAGCCACGGACTGTATTACGAACAGAAACTGGCCCGGTGGGAATGGCAACGCGCCCGCCTGTTCCAGACCGTGGAAGATCTCTATACCATGTCCTACGTACTGCCTTTCCTGACTCCCATGCTGGAAAATGCGGGGGCCATCGTCATGCTTCCGCGGGAGCGTGATACACAGATCAACGAGGTGGTAGTGGATAACGATGATGCGGAAAGCGGATACAGCGAACAGGGAGGTACGTATCTGTGGCGCACCGACGAGAAGGACAACCGCGGTTTTGCGAATAAGAAAGAAATCTATACCTGTTATGACAATCCGTTCAGGATGGGAACTTACCGCAGGATTGTTACCCACAATCCCGAACTGAATAAAAAAGCGGTTATGCAACCGGCTTTTGCCGAGTGGATACCCGACATCCCCGAAGCAGGTGAATACGCCGTATACGTTTCCTATGCCAGCCTGCCCCTGAGCGCACGGGATGCGCGATATACCGTCCACCACAAAGGAGGCAGCGAGGTCTTCCGGGTCAATCAGCAAATGGGAGGCGGAACGTGGATCTACCTGGGAACTTTTTCGTTTGATGAAGGAAGAAATGTGGCAGGACGCGTAACCCTCTCCAATGAGAGCCGCGAGGTAAATGCCATAGTGACCGCCGATGCTGTCAAATTTGGCGGCGGCATGGGCAATATGGGACGAATGGTACAGGATACCAGCCTGGTATCCCACTTTGGGAACATATCATTCCCTCCCCAAATAAGCGGATATCCCCGTTTCACCGAAGGAGCCCGTTACTGGCTGCAATATGCCGGATTTTCAGATACGGTTTATACATATTACGAAGGCGACAATGATTATACAGACGATTATTCCTCCAGGGGACGGTGGGTCAACACCCTGGCCGGAGGCTCTGAAAAACACCCCGGAAATCCGGGACTGAAGATCCCTGTTGACCTGTCTTTTTCATTCCACACCGATGCCGGAGTTACAAAGAGCGACAGCATCATTGGCACCCTGGCCATCTATACCCGTGACAGCGACGGCACGGAACTTTTGCCTACAGGACACAGCCGGCTGACTTCCAGGGATTACACGGACCTGGTACAGACCCAGATCGTAAATGACCTGCGTGCCCTCTGGAATCCTGACTGGACAAGACGCGGCATATGGAACCGCTCGTACTCGGAAAGCCGTTCTCCCCAGATCCCGGCCATGTTGCTTGAACTGCTTTCACATCAGAATTTTGCCGATATGCGTTACGGTCTGGACCCGCTCTTCCGTTTTACCGTCAGCCGGGCGATATATAAGGGAATGCTCCGGTATCTGAGCAGCACGGCGGGTTTTGAATATGTGGTGCAACCCCTCCCTGTAAACCGTATTGCCGTAAATTTCAATGATAGCGGGAATGCACTCCTCACCTGGGAACCCACTGAAGATTTGCTCGAACCTACTGCCCGGGCCCGGGGGTACATCGTGTATACCCGGACAGGAGGCAGGACAGCATCATTTGACAGCGGGACCTATGTGGAAGCCAACCGGGCCGAGATCCCCGTTGAACCGGGCAGGCATTACAGTTTCCGGGTAACGGCCGTCAACTCCGGTGGGGAAAGTTTTCCTTCCCAGGTCGTCAGTCTCTTCAAGGTACCCGAGGGTGATGAAAAAGGGAAAATTCTGATCGTGAACGGATTCACCAGAATTTCGGCCCCTGACAGTTACGCATCACATGATACTCTTTATGCCGGATTCACCGATCATTCCGACCACGGAGTACCTTACATTAAAGATATCTCCTATACCGGTTCCCAGTTTGAATTCCGCCGAAAGTACAACTGGTCCGATGACGATGCCCCGGGATTCGGAGCCAGCCATGCCGATTGGGAGACCCGGGTCATCCCGGGCAACACATTCGATTACCCCATCATCCACGGGGATGCCTTCGCTTCGGCCGGATACAGTTACGTTTCCTGCGGAGTGGACGCTTTTTCAGATCCCGATTCACCTGTTGAACCGGAAGGTTTTTTTGCCGTGGACCTGATCCTCGGTAAACAAAAACAGGTTCACAGGGGCGGAATCCCTTCAGGGAGGGCAGATTTCAGGGCATTTCCTCCCGCATTGCAGGTAAAACTGACCCAATACGCCAGGCAACAAGGCAATTTGCTGATAAGCGGCTCATACGTCAGCAGCGATATATGGGGCGGGGTACTGAAGGACAGTCTTTCAGAACGCTTCGCTACAGATATTCTGAAGATCAGACACCGCACCAACCAGGCAGCCCGCAAAGGGGAGGTTATCACGGCACCCTCGCCTTTCACTGCGTTTTACGACGGCAAACCGGCTGACCAGGCCGTTTATACGTTCCAGGCAACACTGAACGATATTGTTTATGCGGTAGAATCGCCCGATGCCTTTGAACCGGCGGGAGAAGGAGCCTTTACCATATTCCGCTACAGGGAAAACCGGCTGGGTGCAGGGGTGGCCTACAAGGGAGACCATGCATCCGTCGTACTGGGATTTCCACTGGAAACCCTGCAGGAGAAAGAACAGCTGGAACGACTGGTGAAACAATGCCTGGATTTTTTCAATACTGACAAATAGTCATACATTCCGCCAATGGAACGGTTTTTGACTCTAAGGGTGTCAAAAATCTTCAACGGAATTGTTATGAAAAATAAAGGTACTATCGGTGTAACCACCCAGGACATTTTCCCCATCATTAAAAAATTTTTGTACTCGGACCATGAGATATTTCTCAGGGAACTGATTTCCAATGCAGTTGACGCTACCCAAAAAGTGAAAGCCCTTTCGGCCAAAGGGGATATCAAAGGTGAATTGGGAGATCTGACCGTCAGGGTCAGTGCCGATCCGGCAAAAAAAACCATAACCGTTTCGGACAGAGGCATTGGTATGACAGACCAGGAAGTGGACAAATACATCAACCAGATCGCCTTTTCGAGTGCCGGTGAATTCCTGGAAAAATACAAAGACCAGGCAAACAACATCATAGGACATTTTGGCCTGGGATTTTATTCCAGTTTTATGGTAGCCAAAAAAGTGGAGATCATCACAAAAAGCTGGCAGGAAGGGGCTCAGGCTGTCAAGTGGACCTGTAAGGGAACCCCTGAATATACCCTGGAACCTGCCGGGAAGGAGGACCGCGGAACCGACATCATATTGCACCTCTACGCCGAATACGAATCTTATGCAGAAGAGAGCAAGATCAATGACCTGCTTCAGAAATACTGCAGCTTCCTTCCGGTCGAGATCGCTTTTGGAAAAGAAAAAGAATGGAAAGACGGGAAAGAGGTCATCCTGGACAAGGACAGGATCATCAACCAGGTGAATCCCCTTTGGACCCGCAAGCCCGCCGACCTTAAAGACGAGGACTACAAGGCTTTTTACAGTAAACTGTACCCGTTTGCGGAAGAACCCCTTTTCTGGATCCATCTGAACGTGGATTATCCTTTCAAACTCACAGGCGTGTTGTATTTTCCCAAGATCAAGGACAAGCTGGAAGTGACTCGCAACAAGATACAGCTGTATTGCAACCAGGTTTTTGTAACCGACAACGTAGAGCACATAGTCCCTGATTTTCTGACACTTCTGCACGGGGTAATCGATTCTCCGGACATTCCCCTGAACGTCTCACGGAGCTATCTGCAAAGTGATTCCAATGTGAAAAAGATTTCTTCGCACATTACGCGCAAGGTAGCTGACCGCCTTGATGAGATTTTCAAAAACGACCGTCCCGCGCTGGAAGAAAAATGGGACAACCTGAAACTCTTCATAGAATACGGCATGCTCACGGAAGAAAAATTTTATGAAAGGGCCCTGAAATTTGCCCTGCTTAAAAATACCGACAGCAAATACCTTAGTTTCGAGGAATACGAAAAACTGATAGCGCCCAACCAGAAAGACAAAGACAATAAACTGGTCTATCTGTATGCCACCAATACCGAAGAACAATTCGCCTACATAAGTGCCGCCAGGGATAAGGGATACGATATCCTGCTGCTGGATTCCCCTTTGTGTGCGCATTTTGTCAACCTGCTGGAATCCAAAATGAAAGATGTGCGTTTTGTACGTGTTGATTCCGACACCCCTGAGAAACTGATCCCGAAGGAAGAACTGTCTAAACCCGATATGAGTGAAGACGAAGAAAAAGAATTGAGGGAAGCATTCCAGGAGGTATTGCCAAAAGAGGCTACCTTCACAGTCAGTTTCGAGAACATGGGAGCCAGACAGAACCCGGTGATCATTACACAGGGTGAATGGATGCGCCGTTA
>LFSY01000020.1:5502-14189 GCA_001512865.1 Rikenellaceae bacterium DTU002
TCACTGGTAGTCAATTTCGAACATCCGTTAATACAGAAGATCCGGGAGACCAAAGACAAAAGCCTCATCAGCCAGGTATGCGATCTGGCACTGCTGGCCAACAACCTGCTAAAAGGCGAATCCCTCAGCACTTTTATTAAAAGGAGTGTCGACTTACTGTAAAGGCTTAACTACTTCAACCAGTTCAGGCAGGTCCATGCCAATCTCACGGAGGAATTCAATGCGCGGGACCCCGTTGGAATTCCAGCCCCTGCGTTTGTAAACGGCATCCAGAAGCCGTTCGTAACGGTCTTCCCTGAACTGGCGCAAAACCCGGCGTTTTTCATCCAGGTCCATGGCCTGGGGATCAACGCCTGTTTCTTCTTTCAGCTGTTTGTCGTAACGTTCCTGCCTGGACAGGTATTCCTCTTCCGTCACCGGGCCGCAGGCCCGGTAGGGTTGTGCATCGTCCCTGCGAAGACCGTATCCCATGCGGATATTGAAGATACGCTGGAAATTGTACACCCTTTCAGACATACGTATGAGCGCTTCCTTGTCAAAGTCCCTTCCCGTGACGGCCTTGAAGACGGTCACGTAATTGTCCACGTGTTCGGGAACTTTGGCAGGCTCATCAGTCCCGGCATTATCGGCCGGTTCAATGTCGTTCCAGCACAATTTGCAGAATCCCGCCAGTCCGAACCATGTCCGGAACATCGGAAAATAATGGAGTGCCTCGGCCTTGTCTTCAAACGTGGGAATCTGGTTGTTGATCATGTCCATGAAGATCAGCCAGGCCTCGTCGTGCTGCGGACCTTTGTTGGTCATGGCATATCCTCCCTGCTGGGCCAGAGACTCCTTGGATATGTACATGGAATATTCCATGCCTTTATTCTCCATGGCAATGTCTTTGAGAAAACCCGGATCGCCCCACCCTTTTTCGATGAACAATTCTTTCATCTTTTTTACGCCCATTCCGGCAACCAGGCCGAATCCCTCTCCGCGTGCCAGCTGGTGCATGCATTCCAGGGCCGCGGGGGCATTGCCCCATTGTAGTTCAAGTCCGCCCGTACGTTCCTTGTTCAGGATACCGTTTTCCCAGCATTCCATGATAAATGCCACAATATTGCCCCAGGATATGGTACATATACCGTAGGTATCGCAATAAAAATTCTGTTCGGCAACATAGAGGGGATCAAAAATGGCCAGGTTGGATCCCAGTGCGGCTGCCGTTTCGTATTCAGGTCCGTCCACCAGCACCTTGGATCCCCTGTATGGACCGGTTCTGAGTTCAAAATCATCTATTCCCTTGGAACACATCATAGTACATCCCAGCCAGCATCCGTCCGGAATGCCTTGGGAAAAGTGCTTTTTCCACACTTCCATATCAATTTTGTGGCAATCCTTATGGTCCCCGAATTTAAAATTCATCACCGGCAGCAGGTCGTACTTTTCCATGACCCCCATCAGGTGAGCCGTACCCACCTTGCGCATCTGACACTGGATGTCATCCAGTTCGTTCATTTCCCTGTTGAAACGTTTGCCGCGCTCCCGGATCGCGGGCATATCCACTACGTTGTTCAGCTGCCCGGATACTTTGGGTACTTTGGCCACGATAGCCCGCACGTTCTTATGGCGCATCAGGGTGCCAAGACCACCCCTGCCGGCCTGTTTGAGCCGGATCTTCTTTCTTTTGACGTCATAAAAGGAAAAATTCAACATGCCCACCAGGGAGTGCTCAGCGGCCTGCCCCGTAGATACGACCGACACGTTCAGTTTGTCGCTTTCACTGTCAGAGAACATTGCGTGCAATTCTTCGGCCAGCAGGTGGGAATCGACAGGCATTCCTTCCGGCGGACTGAAAAATTCAATTTCATGGTCCACGCCGTTAATGTATACGATCACTTCCCGGGATGCGATTCCTTGCAGTTCCAGGGCATCAAATCCGGCAAATTTCAAATGGGGTCCGAAGTGACCGCCTACGTTGGAATCCACTACCCTTTCGGTTAAGGGGGACAATCCCACGCAAATGCTTTTTCCGGCACCGGCATATTGTGTGATCCCGCAGACAGGTCCGCCCGAAATGACGATCTCATTTTCAGGATCACTCCATTTGGTCTGTGGTGTTACGGCATCCCAAAGCATCCGGAGGCCGTATCCTTTGCCTCCTACAAAAAGCTCTTTTACCCCGGGATCAACGGAACGTACTTCCGCCTTGAGGGAATCCAGGTTCACATAAAGGCTTTGGTCCGAATACCCTTTCTCAAGAGGTTTCCATTGGTAGGGGATTCTGGCCAGTACTTCACGGTTGCCAACAATTGCATTCATAAACGGTGTTTTAGTTGTATATTTGCATTGCAAAAATAACGAAAATGACCGTTATACAAAATATTACATCGCACCTTAGTGTAAAAAAAGCAGGCATTGCCGGGGCCGGAGGACTGGGCTCCAACGTAGCCGCCGCCCTTGTAAGAAGCGGCATAGGTCACCTGGTGATCGCCGACTTTGACATAGTTACCAAAGCCAATCTCAACCGCCAGTTCTATTTTGAAGATCAGGTGGGCCGGCCAAAAGTGGAAGCACTCAGGGAAAACCTGCTACGGATTGATCCGAAAACAGAAGTGACCGCCCTTAACAGCCGTATTACCCCTCAAAACGCCGGGGATCTTTTCGGGACCTGTGATGTGGTAGTGGAAGCTTTTGATCGGGCCGGAGAAAAGCAGTGGTTTGCCGAGTGGATGACCAGGCACTACCCTGACAAACCGCTGATCATGGGCTCGGGCATGGCCGGCTTCGGTAACCTGGAATCGATACACATACAAAGATCCGGGAATCTGTACATTTGCGGAGACCAGAGGGAAACAGATGAAAAACAGGTGCCTTTGCTTGCCCCGAGGGTAATCCTGGTGGCCATGATGCAGGCCGATCTGGTACTCGAATTATTGTTGCACCAAAGACCTGTACAAAACATATGACCATCACCCTGAACAACCGCCCGGAATCATTTGCCGCTGAAACAATGAGCATTGCCCGGATCATGGACGAAAAGTCATTTCACTTTAAAATGCTTGTAGTCAAACTCAACGGCTCTCTTATTGCCGGGGAATCCTGGCCAAAAACCGTTGTGCGGGACGGGGACCGTCTGGATATCATTCATTTGGTAAGCGGAGGCTGATATGATCAATATTCCTGTTATGAACATAAAACACACCTTTATACAATGCGCTGTAGCCGTGCTTACGGCAGCCGGACTCACTGCCTCGTGCATTTCGGTGAATCTGGATGCCGTCAGCGGTTCCACCCTTATCTGGAATTCGGGATCCAACAATTACTTCAACCGTGAAGCATACACGACCCTGACCGGTCCGAAAAAACTCCTGATAGACGGGGAAGTGGAAAAGGAAACTGAAATAAAACTCTCCCGCCTTCCCCTGAGGACCGTTACCGTTAAGGAAGCCGTTTACTGCCCCGGGGGGGATTCCATCGCTTTCAAAGGCACTTTCCGTTACGACGGATATGCTTTGTGCGATATCCTGAGCACCATAAAAGTGGACAAGGCCAGCAAGGAAGACCTGTGGCCCCCGGTAGATCTGTACATAGAGGTACGTAACGAAGCAGGCGATATGGCCGTCTTTTCCTGGGGTGAGATCTTCTATTCGGGCAATATGTACGGCATCGTCATTGCCAAACGTGTCACGCGGGTGATCCCGGGAAAAACGGGAGAACTCTGGGAGCTGCCCGGGCAAATGCAGCTGGTGGCGGAAACGGACCTGATCTCTGAAAGAAACCTCAAATCCCCCTCCCGTATTACCATCAGATCGCTGAGAGGAAATTACATCGTGAACCGGGACCCGGCAGTGCTTGCAAACGATCCGGGAAGACTCCTGATCAGGTCGTCGCTACAGGACACCCTGGAAACAATCACCCAATTCCGGGATGACCTGCCTTTGGTGGATCACACAACCCTGTTCTATGGAAACAGTATGGGGTACAAAGAATTACGTGAATTCAAAGGCCAAATGCTCAGCCACGTACTTGCCCCCTGGTTCCCTCCGGATGATTACAGTTCCATCCGCTCCGGGATGCTGAGCGTAGCCGGTGTGGACGGATACAGGGCCGCCTTTTCCCTTGCCGAGGTGATCAACCGCAACGACCACCGGGAACCCCTGCTGGTCAGGGAAGGCGATTCCTTCACCCTCTATGCCGCCTGCGATGCCTTTGCGGACCGATGCGTTAAGGGCCTGAGCGAGATCCGGCTGACTGATCCGTTGTAATTATGAGAAAAAGTACACGATACCTCCTGATCCCATGTATCCTGCTGGCTTCCTGCCAACAGAAACCTGAAAACCGGCTGGTGGTCTTCCACGCCGGGAGTCTGTCCCTGCCCATGAAAGCCTTGGCGGACAGTTTTTCGGCCATGTACCCCAAAACCCAATTCCGCATGGAAGCGGCCGGCAGTGTGGACTGCGCCCGCAAGATCACCGAACTGGGACGCAGCTGTGACATCCTGGCCTCGGCAGATTACCTGGTCATAGATGAACTGTTGATACCGGAATATGCATCGGACAACCGGCCCTTTGCCGTAAACAGCATGGTGATCGCCTATACCGGTGAATCACGCCGTGCAGAGCAGATCAACAGCCACAACTGGCCCGCTGTTCTGCTTTCGCCCGATGTATGCTACGGACGCTCCGACCCCCACGCCGACCCTTGCGGTTACCGGACCCTGCTGACCCTGCAGCTGGCCGAACTTTATTACAGCGGAAAAGCCGGGACAATGCCATTCAAGGTATCGGATTTCACAGAAAAAGACACACGTTTTATCCGGCCCAAAGAAGTGGATCTGCTGGCCTTACTGGGAAATCACGCCATCGATTACATCTTCATATACAAATCCGTAGCCCTGCAACACAACCTGCGTTACCTGGAACTGCCCCCGCAGATCAACCTGGGAGACAGATCATTGGCAGAACAATATGCCCGGGCTACGCTTACTGTACGCGGCAGCAGTCCGGGAGACAGCCTGAAGGTCACAGGCACCCCCATCACCTATAGTTTTACCATTCCCCACAATGCCGAAAATCCGCAACTGGCCAAAGAATTTGCCCGTTTTCTGACGGACTCACTGGGAGGTCAGAAGATCCTCCGGGCTATGGGGCAATAGAGATCCGGCGGCCTGCAAGGGTAATTACTTCCGAAGGATCGTGTGTGACGTGCAAAATGGTAATCCCTTTTGCCGATACATTTTTCAACAAGGTAACGGAACTCTCCCTGAGCGGAGCGTCCAGGGCAGAGAGTGGTTCGTCCAGCAACAGCACCAACGGATGAATGACCAAAGTCCGGGCCAGCGCCACACGTTGCTTTTCTCCTCCGGATAACGTACCGGGCATCCTGTTCAAATGCCTGGAAATATCCAGCTCTGCAGCTAATGCATTGACCGTCTTTTCTATTTCAGATCTTTCTTTCCCCCTGATTTTCAGTGGATAAGATATGTTTTGAAAAACGGTCATGTGCGGAAACAGGGCATAATCCTGAAACAGGATGCCCACCGGCCTGTGTTGGGCAGGAGTATGCGTATGATCTTTTCCGTTGATGTAAACAGATCCTTTTTTCAACGGTCTGAGCCCTGCAATGAGTTCCAGAATGACCGTCTTCCCTGAACCTGAAGGGCCAAGAAGGGCGCAATAATCTCCCTTTGTAAGATCCAGGGAAAAATCCCTGAGGGTAAAATCCCCCACCGAATATTGCATGTTTCTGCAGGAAAGCATATCAGGTGCCTTTTGTTTTACGGCCCGGCAACCGCAATGCGATGAATACCAGGATACATATGATGATAAAAAGTACGGCCACCGGCCTGGCGTAGTCAAGGCCATAGGAGTTGAAACGGTCAAAGATCAGCACCGGTGTCGTCATGGGATGGTAGGCCACGATCACCACCGCCCCGAATTCACTCATCCCCCTGGCAAACATCATGACCAGCCCGGTAATGACCGAAGGACGGGCCAAAGGCAGCGAGATTTGACGGAACACCTTAAACGGAGAGGCTCCCAGGGAACGTGCCGCCTGCTCCAGTCTCAGGGGAACGGCCTGGAATCCGTCACGTGCGGCGTTTATCAGAAAAGGGACACTGACAAAAGCCATGGCCACCCCGATGGCAAAAGGACTCCCCACCAGGTTGAATCCCAGGATATCGGCAAACCGGCCCAGGGCTGAATCCCGTGATATAAAGCCAAGCACGGCTATCCCTGCGGCAGAATGCGGCAACACAATGGGAATGTCGATCAGTCCCTGGAGCATGGCTTTCCCCCTGAATTCCTTTCGTGCCATGATGTAAGCCAGGGGGAGGGCAAAAAGTGCCGCCAGAACCGTAAACAGGGCCGAGACGCCCAGGCTGAGCCCTATACTGGAGTACACCTCCCTGTCCCTGATCGTCTGGAAGAGATCCGGCACGGAAGTGGAAAAGAAAAGTCCCAGAAGGGGAGCTATGATGAACAACAGCATAACACCCGATAAAAACAAGAAGATCAGACGAATGGCCGTGTAGTTATTCCTGAAGTGCATGGTATTCTCTTTCAGGGCAAATATAAGAAAAAGCATTGTATCTTTGCAGTTATGACAGATTTCCATGTTGCCCTGAAAACATTGCTGGACAGTGCCCCTCGGGCCGGCACCGAACAAATATCCCTCACCGGGGCCTGTGACCGTGTGCTTGCCCAGGATGTACTCACTCCAGAAGACATGCCTCCCTTTTCCAAATCGGCCATGGACGGGTATGCCTGCCGCAGTGAAGACATATCGGAAGGCATGCGGATGCTTGAAATGATCCCGGCCGGCCGGCGCCCTCGACACACGATCATCCCCGGTACATGCAGCAAGATCATGACCGGTGCCATGATCCCTGAAGGCGCCGACACCGTCCTGATAGTCGAGAAGGCCACGATCCGGGACGGGCTTGTTTACGGAACCCCGTCTGCCGTGACCAATATCATGGTTCAGGGCGAAGACCTGAAAAAGGGAGACAGGGTAATGGAAAAAGGCACCGTCCTCAGGCCACAGCACCTGGCGTTGCTGGCAGCCTGCGGAATAGACCTTGTAACGGTAAGCCAAAAGATCCCGGTGGGCATCCTTTCCACCGGTAACGAACTGGCCGAACCGGGACAGGTAACCGAATCGGGAAAAATATTCAACAGCAACGCATGGTCGCTGATGGCCATGGCAAGCGGTTCAGGCGGCATTCCTTCCTATTACGGAATTGCTTCAGACACGCTGGAAGACACCCGCTGTAAGCTCTCCAGGGCACTGGAAAACAACTGGGTGGTACTCATATCCGGAGGCGTTTCCGAAGGAGATTACGACCACGTGCCTGCCGCAATACGGGAACTGGGCTTTGAGATACTTTTTGACAGGGTCCGCGTACAACCCGGCAAGCCGACCACTTTTGCCGTTTCCAGGGAAACCGGGAAATACATTTTCGGGTTACCGGGAAATCCGGTATCTTCCTTTGTGCAGTGTTTGCTGATGGTTAAACCGTTCCTGTCGGCCATGCAGGGAGCCCGGACGGAACCGGTTGCTGCCCGGCTGCCGTTGAAAGGACATTTCAGGCGCAGGAACAGCGGCCGGATGGCACACATTCCCCTCAGGATCAATCCGGAGGGAACGTGCACCCCCCTTCCCTACAACGGATCCGCCCACCTGGCCTCACTGGCGTCGGCCCATGCCCTGGGAAGGATCCCGGTGGGCATTGACCGCATTGAAGAAGGAGAAACCATAGAGGTTTTGTTTTTTTATTGAACCGTTGATGAAAGATTCCTTTGGCAGAGAAATAACCTACCTGCGCATCTCGGTTACCGACCGGTGCAACCTCAGGTGTGTTTACTGTATGCCTGAAGAAGGCATCCCGCTGGTTCCCCGATCCCGCATGCTTACCTATGAAGAGATCCTGCGTTTTACAAGCCATGCCGTAAGCCGGGGCATCAACAAAGTCCGCCTGACAGGCGGCGAACCCCTGGTAAGAAAAGGGATTCGGACCCTGATCAGCGACCTGGCTGATATGCCCGGGATCAAGGATCTGGCGATGACCACCAACGGGATCCTGTTGTCTGAAATGGCGGTGGATCTGCGGCAGGCCGGTCTCCAACGTCTTAATATCAGCCTCGACACGCTCGACCAACATCGGTACAGGACCCTGACCCGCGGCGGAGACCTCGGCAAGGTGCTGGAAGGCATACATGCGGCCAAAAAGGCCGGGTTCGGGGCACAGGGATCCCCCCTGAAGATCAATTGCGTTCTGTTGCCCGACACAACCCCTGAGGATTTGCATGCCTTACGTGGATTTGCCCTAAAAGAGGGATTGGAACTGCGCCTGATCCATTGTATGGACCTGAAAAAAGGATCTTTTACAAGGGTGGAAGGCGGTGATGGAGGCGATTGCCCGCATTGCAACAGGATCCGGCTTACCTCTACCGGGATGCTCAAACCCTGCCTGTTCAACAATGCCGGGTTCGATATCAGGCTGCTGGGCGCCCAAAAGGCCCTGGAAGAGGCATTGCGCGGCAAACCTGCTGCAGGAAGCAACAACACGCATGATACATTTAATTATATTGGCGGATAAAATCGAATCGTTATGAATAAGAACCTTTCACATACGCGACACGACGGACAGGTGAACATGGTGGATGTCTCGTCAAAGGAAATCAGCCTGAGGCATGCGA
>LFSY01000020.1:14198-18909 GCA_001512865.1 Rikenellaceae bacterium DTU002
GCTGCCAAACAATGCGGACACCTGATCCCCCTGTGTCATAACATCCCGCTGACCAAAGCCGATGTAACTTTTGAAATACACGCCGACGCCATCGAAGCCCGGGGAGAAGCCCGCTGCACCGGACCCACCGGTGTGGAAATGGAAGCCCTGACAGCCGTAAGCGTAGCCCTGCTGACCATTTACGACATGTGCAAAGCCGTTGACAAGCACATGGAGATCACAGGAATACGACTTTTGGAAAAAACTAAAACAAAGCTCTGAGATCATGATAACAATTCGTTCAGTAAACGTCTCCGAAGCAAAGGGAACCGTCAAGAAAGCCTGTGAATTCATAGAACTGGACACTTCCGGCATACAGGGCGACGCCCACGCCGGCGACTGGCACCGGCAGGTCAGCCTGCTGGGAGAAGAAGCCTACGCAACAATGGAACTGGATCCTGAGGAATACCCCTTCGGGGCCTTTGCCGAGAATATCACCACCTGCGGGACACCCGATGACCATACCCCGGACCTGAAACATTGCAGACCCGGTGACAGGTTCCGCTGTGGCGAGGTGCTTGTGGAAGTGACCCAGATTGGTAAAAAATGTCACGGACCGGGATGCGCAATCTATGAAAAGACGGGGAATTGCGTCATGCCCAAAGAAGGTATATTTGCCAGGGTGCTTTCCGGTGGATTGCTCAAACCCGGGGACGAACTCATATACGAGCCCAAAACCTACCACATTGCTGTCATTACCCTGAGTACCAGGGCACGAAAAGGCACCTACACCGACCGCAGCGGCCCCTTGCTGGAACAGCTTATTGGAGCATTCTGCAAGGAACACAACTGGCCCTTCAGGATCTCATCCGCACTGTTACCTGACGACGCCGCGCTGCTCCACTTTGAGCTCAGAAAATACATCCGTGCCGGGTACGATATGGTTTTCACCACCGGCGGTACCGGGATTGGTCCTTCGGACATTACCATTGCCGTGGTGAAAAGGGTACTGGACAAGGAAATCCCGGGGATTATGGAATACATAAGATTGAAATACGGAAACGAAAATCCCTATGCCCTGCTGAGCGCTTCACTGGCAGGCGTTGCCGAAAATACGCTGGTATTTGCCCTTCCCGGAAGCGTGAAGGCCGTGGACGAATATTTTACCGAGATTGCCCGCAGCCTGAAACATATGGTATATATGCGTATGGGGCTTGATATCCACTCAGGAACATAACGAATAACGTCAGATATCTTTTCATAATGATACTTTTTATAAAACAAATATAACCATTATCTTTGCATTGATTAAAAACAATTATTTATGAAAAAATTAATTTACACTTTGGTTCCCCTTTTGGGCATGATCCTTTTGGGTTCCTGTAATACAAACACATATCAAGTAACCGCTACATTCCCGGACGATTCCTTTAACGGAAAAACGGCTATGATGAATGCTTCCCACGACGGAAGCGCACTGGACAGTGCCGTCATTGAAAACCAAACGGCCACCTTCGCGGGAACGGTCCAGGAGCCAGTTCTGGTTCTTGTTTCAAGCGAACGTGCACGGGGCCAGCTGATACTGGAAGCCGGCAACATTGCCATTGACCTGCAGCAACCCGGTAAAATGGCTGTCGGAACAGGTACTCCCCTGAATGAAGAACTGGGCGTATTGCTGGACAAATACAACCAGCTCATGGATGAGATCATGAGTTACCAGGGCGAGGACGAAGAAACATATTTCAAGACCGTGTGGACCCCCAGGTTCACGGAGGAGATCGGATCTATCTTCAAAGCCAACGCAAATAATGATATTGGGACCATGGCCCTGATGTACCTTTCCAATTACGGGGAACCCGAATCATTGGATGCCTTTTTTGACCAGGCAGGTCAAACAGTGAACTCAAGAGGCCCTATAGTTCGGATTATCAAACAGCGCAAAGCGCTCAAAGAAACGTCAGAAGGCATGATGTTCACCGACTTCACCATTGAGGATTCCGACGGACAGAGCATTTCCTTCTCTGATTATATTGGAAAAGGCAAATACGTCCTGGTAGATTTCTGGGCCGGCTGGTGCGGTCCCTGCAAAAGGGAGATCCCTCATATCAGGGAGATCTACGATACGCATAACGGTGACAAATTTACCGTTCTTGGCGTAGCTGTATGGGAAGAACCCGCAGAAACCAAAAAAGCCATCGAAGAACTGGGTGTGATATGGCCGTCAATCATCAATGCACAGAGCGTACCTACCGATATCTACGGGATTAACGGTATCCCCCACATCATTCTCTTTGGACCTGACGGAACCATCGTAGCCCGCGGACTGCGCGGTGAAGCCATGAAAGCCAAAGTGGCTGAAGTGCTTGGCAAATAATGAATTTCAGAGTAATCTCTACCGGCACGGTGGTGCTTGCTGCCACTGTGCTTTTACTTTCTTTGCAGATCAGGGACAGGAGTGTTCCCGATGTCGATTTCATGCAAAGGACGGTAACCCGTCTTGCCTCTCCCGGGTTTAAGGGACGTGCCCCGGGCGGAGCAGACGATTCCCTTATTGCCGTTTATATTGCCGGTCAAATGGCCGCTATGGGTTTTGAACCCTTCTTTGAGGAAGGTCCGTTGCACCCTTTCTATTACCGTAATGTCCGTTCCTGGAATGTGGTGATGGTGTGCAGGGGTGAACAGACAGCAGGCACCATCATGATTGGGGCACATTACGACCACCTGGGCATGGGAGGTCCCGGTTCCGGGAGCTTAAGGCCCGATACCCTGGCCGTTCACCCGGGAGCAGACGACAATGCCTCCGGCGTTGCCGCCGCAATGGAAACGGCACGTCTGCTGAAAGAACTGGGAATGCGGAAAGGATTGAAAAAAGACATCATTTTTGCAGCTTTCGGTGCCGAGGAAAAAGGTACCATCGGCTCGGCTTTACTGGCCGACACCCTGGAAAAGACAGGCTCCCTGCCCTTGCTGATGTTCAATCTGGACATGGTGGGAAGACTCAGGGACAGCGTGTTGCAGGTGGGAGGCACAGGCACTTTCGAAGGTGCAGATTCACTGCTTAGGGCCTCCCTGAACAGCTCTTTACCACTGGTGCTGAAAACCTCGGAAAGTGGTTACGGGCCCTCCGACCACAGCGTTTTTTACCGGGCAAACGTTCCGGTGCTGTTTATCAGTACAGGGCCTCATACCGACTACCATACCCCGTTCGACACACCTGATAAGATCAACTATCAGGGCATGGCCCATATCGTGTCGTATGTAACTTCCCTTGCTGCTGCAGTTGCCCTGGAAGGGTTTGAGCCTGAATACCGTGAGACCTGCCAGAGCGAACCTATGCCTGAACAGGTAAGGTTCAAGGTAAGTTTGGGTGTCATACCCGACCTTGCTTACGAAGGAGAAGGTTTTTGCGCAGGGACCATCATCAAAGGAAGGCCTTCGCATAAAGCGGGTATGCAGGACGGAGATATTGTCCTTCAGATCAACGACAGGAAGGTGACAGATATTAACGAATATATGGAGGTGCTAGGAGAACTCGAAGAAGGACAACAAATCCGGATCATAGTTCGCAGAAAGGAACAATTACACCACCTGGTCGTACAGTTATGAAAGGAATATTCTCCTGGGGACTGGCTGTAATTATCACGCTGGGAGCCGTTTATGTCCAAAGAAGCACGGGCCCCAGCCAGCCTGAAAAACAACGTATGGAGGTCAACGCCGCTTCTTTTGCTGTGTCTTTCCCCCGCAGCCTGGTCCGGCCTGCAAACCGGGATCCTGAAACCCTTCTGACGGTCACATTCCGCTCTGCAGTTGAGGACAGGAATCAAATTCTCGGGGCCGTACTGTATTACAAAAGGTACCCGTCAGACGACCCGTTCAAGGCGGTAGTCCCTTCTTTTTCCGTTGATAAGGAAAAAATGTTCCTCAACGCGGAGATCCCGGTACAACCATCNNTTCAGGGACCACGTGCCCGGGGTGGCGCTCATCCTGCATATACTATTTGTATTCTTTGCTTTCCTGTTTTCCAACTTTACAGGAATATATGCATTTGCACGCGATGTGAAAATCAATCCTTACGCCCTGATAACCATAATTATGTTGTTCACAGGCGGATTCATCCTGGGCCCCCTGGTCCAGAAATATGCCTTTGGCGTGTGGTGGTCGGGATGGCCTGCTGGCGGTGATATGACCGACAACAAGACCCTGATCGCCTTGCTGACCTGGGCAGCGGTCTACATGTTGAACAGGATCCCGTTTGCCTCGGCACGTTTCTGCCGCTGGCGGCGATTCCTGTACCTGGCGGCGGCACTGGTGACCATGGCCGTGTATTCCATTCCTCACAGTACGGCCGGATCGCAATACAACTACGAAAAGGGAACCATTGTCACAGGCCGCGACCAGACGACCGAACACGATTTTGGAACTGAATGAAAACTGAACTCTGTTATAACACACCCGCTGAACAGCTTTTGCAACAATTAGGAGTAAAGGCCGGTTCGGGTCTTTCGGAAGAAGAAGCAAAAGAACGGCTGGCCCGATACGGCCCCAACCGCCTTCAGACTACACGGCAGAAATCTCTTTTTAAAATGTTCTTCGAACAGTTCAAAAGCAGTATGGTAGTCATTCTGCTGGCAGCTGCGGTGATATCGGGTGTCGTAGGCGTTTTGGAAGGTGAAGGCCTTATGGAAACGTTCGTTATTCTCGCCATCCTGCTGATCAATGCCTTGATAGGGAC
>LFSY01000072.1:0-14456 GCA_001512865.1 Rikenellaceae bacterium DTU002
AGTTGGTTAGAGCACCTGACTGTTAATCAGGGGGTCCAAGGTTCAAGTCCTTGATGAGGAGCCACAGACAAAAGCACTTACGAAAAAACGTGGGTGCTTTTTTTTATCGGAAAATGTTACCTTTATCTGCTGAACCATGCAATTGAGATGATAAAAACAAGGAACCTGACAAAAAGATTCGGAGATTTTACGGCAGTGGATGATCTGAATGTTTCCATTGACAAAGGGGAATTGTTTTCACTTTTAGGTCTGAACGGGGCCGGTAAGACCACGACCATAAAAATGCTTTCGTGTCTGATCAGGCCTTCCGGCGGTAGTGCCCGGGTGATGGGTAAAGACCTGGTAAAAGAGGCTCGGGACATAAAACAAAAGATCAATGTATCTCCCCAGGAAACGGCTGTTGCTCCAAATCTAACGGTCCGGGAGAATCTGAGAATGATTGCAGGAGTATATGGCCTTACAAAAGACCGCATTCGTTTCAGGGTTAATGAAATGATTGACGTATTCAGTCTGCAGGAAGTGCGGGACAAAAAAGCAAAACTTCTTTCAGGCGGTATACAACGTCGTCTGAGCATTGCCATGGCCCTGATAACGGACCCTGAGATCCTGTTTCTGGATGAACCCACGCTGGGCCTGGATGTGCTGGCCCGCAGGGAGTTGTGGACGATCATCACAAAACTGAAAGAAACAACCACCATCCTTCTGACCACGCATTATATGGAAGAGGCGGAAGCCCTTTCTGACCGGGTGGCGGTGATGATCAAGGGAAAAATAAGCGCTTCGGGAACGGTTAAAGACTTGTTGGAAACGACCCGTACCCAAAAACTGGAGGATGCATTCATACGGCTAAATCAGAAGGAGGCTTAAATGACATACATTTATTTTGCCGGACGGAACTCCAAGGAAATATTAAGGGATCCCTTGTCCCTCATCCTTGCGGGGGTATTACCCGTTGTGTTTATCATCCTGTTTTCTTTGATATCCCGGAATGCTCCCGTAGAGGTGTTTCAGCCGGTCAATATTGTTCCCGGACTGACTGTATTCGGCTTTACCTTTATCACCATGTTCCTGGGAATGCTCATTGCCAAAGACAAAAGTTCTTCTTTCCTGACCAGGCTTTTTATTTCTCCGCTGAGACCCCGCGATTTCATCCTGGGGTATTTCATTCCCGTTTTGCCGATGGCAGCCATCATTGCCGTGAGTTGCCTTGTAACCGGCCTGTTTGTAGGGATACCCCTGTCTGTGAGACTGGCCTACACATTCCTGTCATTTATTCCCTTCGTCCTTTTCTCGGGGTTTTTCGGCATATTTCTGGGAGTCCTATGCCGGGAAACACAGGTGATGGCGGTGGGGAATATCTACATCATTGCCAGTGCGCTTCTGGGAGGGGCCTGGATGGACCTGGAGATCCTGGGAAAAACATTAAAAACTATCACGGATTTTTTACCCTTTTCCCACGCCATAGAAGCTTCCCGGATCGTATTGTCCGGCCGCCAGGAGAATTTGTGGCTCCATTTGGGAGTCGTATGTTTGTATGCGCTTGTTTTCTTTGTTCTGGCGGTATTCTTTTTCCGCAGAAAAATGAGATCAGATAACAAATAAATGTTCCAGTAATATCTTCACCCCAATAAGTATCAGAATAATACCTCCCGTAAGTTCTGCTTTTGAACTTAACCGGGACCCGAACAGATGTCCCAGTTTAACACCCAGAAATGACAGCACAAAAGTTACTGCGCCTATCAGAACAACTGCCGTTATGATATTGGTTTCCAGGAATCCCAGGGTGATCCCTGCCGCCAGGGCGTCTATGCTTGTAGCCACAGCCAGTATGAACATGGATCTTAACCCGAAAGAACAATCCTGTTGTTCTTTCTCTTTGAAGGATTCTACAACCATTCTGCCTCCGATGAACCCCAACAGAAGGAAAGCGATCCAGTGATCGAAAGAAGCAATCAGGTGGTGAAACCGGACTCCTGCCCAGTACCCCAACAAGGGCATAAGTGCCTGGAATACACCAAAGAAGAGACCTGCTCTCAGGGCGTTTCCCCAATTCATGCGGGATTGTGTCATTCCTTTACATACAGATACTGCAAAAGCATCCATAGCCAGTCCGATGGCCATAAAGACCAGGCTCAGTGTTTCCATTAAGCAATTTTATTCGGTTGCCTCATCCTTAAACGTCTATACCAAAAGGTGAGGAGGCCATTTTGTATTACGAAACGCATAAAAAAAATCCTTACTTTTGCCTTGATGGTAACAAAGATAACAAATATGAAAAAGTCTCTAAAGAAATATGTCCTGACTACGATACTTCTCTGTAGTGTTTTGCAGATTCTGCCTGCGGAGAACCGGCCCCGGATCACCATCATTGCCACCGGAGGCACCATCGCCGGGATATCCTCTTCCCCGACGGAAGCTTCTTATGATCCTGCCAGACTTTCTGTGGAGGTATTGATGGAACAGGTCCCAGCCCTCAACGACGTGGCCCAAATTAATGGTTTTCAATTATGTAACGTTGCCAGCCAGCATATGACCACAGCTATTTGGATCCGGCTGGCTTCTGTCATTGACTCACTTTTCAGCAACGGGCAGTGTGATGGTATCGTAGTCACCCACGGGACAGATACCATGGAAGAAACAGCTTTTTTCCTGGACCTGGTACTGCCGCACCAAAATCCGGTAATCCTCACCGGAGCGATGAGACCCTCAAACGGACTGGGTGCCGACGGACCGGCCAACCTGTTCAATGCCGTTTGCCTGGCAGCCGACAGTGCTGCACATGGCAGGGGTGTCATGGCTGTGATGAATGACTATATTTTCGCAGCGGCAGAATTCACCAAAACGCACACGGTGAACCCGCAGGCTTTTGAAAGTCCTGATCACGGACCGATAGGTGTTATCCGGGGCGGGAAACCTGTGTTTTTCAGAAGTCCACGACCCGTCCATACAGTGCATTCCCGTTTTTCAATCAGGCAGTTGCAACAGATTGTCCTGCCAAGGGTGGAGGTTGTTTTATCTTATGCCGGAGCTTCATCCATTCCCGTGGAAGCGCTCATAGAGAACGGGGTTGAGGGGATTGTCGTGGCAGGCGTGGGACACGGCAATTATTCCCTTGATATTGAAAAGTCGATTGACCGGGCTGTCCGGTGCGGCGTTTTTGTTGTCAGGGGTAGCAGGGTGTTGCGCGGGGGTGTCACATTTGGGGTGGAATCTTTATCGGATTCACAAATAGTGAGCGGATTCCTTTCCCCTCAAAAAGCCAGAATCCTGCTGATGCTTGCCCTGACCCGCTACAACACGGTGGAACAGGTAGGGGAGCTGTTCGGACGGTACAGGTAGGTCTATTCGGCAATTAGTCTTAAGTTCCTGGTGTTGATCCTGGTTTTGAGCCATTCCTGCATCACCAGCAGATGCTCCCCGGACGGTATGGAATCGAATTTCACAACAGCTATGGTCAGGGTATCAACGCGGGAATGCCGTGCAGCCACATTGATGGCATACGACAGCGATAATTCACGTGCCGAAGGATACAGAACGACCATCTCGCTGATCAGTTCCGTACTCAGCTTTTCGTATTGCCGGTAAGCTTCCAGGTTGTTTCGCAAATCATTGATCACCGTCTGCTGGGCCTGTATACGCTCCTCGCTTCTTTTGTAAAAATCTTCCATTACCGAGGAGCGGATGGCATCCAGATCAACCCGCTCACTACTTCCCTGGACAACAGTCAGACGTGTATTTCTCAGCTGCTTGTACTGGCTCATCTGGTTGCGGGCCAGGGACAGGGAGGCCTCGGGAACTTCCTGTCCGATGATCATCAGGTCTATGCTTCTGCTCTTGTAGGAAACGTTGCGGCTGATGATCTGGGAATTGGGAAAAGAAAAGGCTTTTTCAATGTACTGTCCGGCCTCACTTTCATAAATGGTCCCCCTGACAATGTCAACGGTCAGGATAATGGCGGGAATCATCGTTACCACCACTATGGCCAGAATCGAGCGTTTGACGGTCCGTTCCCTTTTTTGTTCCTGGAATACCTTGTGTGCGTACCCCCTGATGCGCGTACCCAGGAATGTTGCCGTTACAATGAAAACAGTATTGATAAAGTACAGGTAGAACGCACCCATGAAAAAACGCAGGTTGCCTGTGGCAATACCATAACCTGCGGTACATAAAGGAGGCATCAGGGCTGTAGCTATGGCAACCCCGGGGATGACATTTCCTTTATCTTTTGTGGAAAGGGCAATAAAACCGGCCAAACCGCCAAGCAACGCAATAAAAACATCGTAAATGGTGGGGGAGGTACGGGCCAGCAATTCCGACTGCGGTTGGTCAAAAGGGGAAAGGATGAAGAAAAGCGCCGCCGTAATGATACTGATGACCGTTGCCACCGAATAACTTTTCAACGATTTTTTCAGCAGTTCGTAATCGTTGATGCCCAGCGAAAGCCCCATGCCAATAAGCGGACCCATAAGGGGAGATATGAGCATGGCACCAATTACCACGGCAGTTGAGTTGATGTTCAGTCCGAGTGAGGCTATGAGTATGGCAAAGATCAGGATCCAGAGGTTGGCTCCTTTAAACTCCACTCCGGCACGGATGTTGGCAATGGTTTCCAACTCGTTTTCCTTGTCCTTTCTCAGGTAAAAATAATACCTGAAAAAACGCGCAATATTGGGTCTTGTTTTGTTTTCCTGGGCATTCATAAGTCAAAGATGAATAGTTGTTATCCTATAACGGCACCGTTTCCGATCTTGTCTTCGGGAGAGACGACCCTCATGGAACCATCAGGCTCCTTGGCCATGAGTATCATCCCCTGTGATTCGATACCGCGTATGGTACGCGGAGACAGGTTGGCCAGAATACAGATCTGCTTTCCTGTCATCTCTTCCGGGGTGTAATAGCCCGCTATTCCCGAAACGATCACCCTCCGGTCCAGTCCGGTGTCAATGGTCAGCTTCAGGAGCTTGTCCGTTTTGGGAACCCTTTCTGCGTGAAGCACGGTGGCTACTCTGATGTCCATTTTTTCAAAATCGTCTATGGTACATTCAGGTGATGCGGGTACCACCTTTTTAACAACAGGTTTTTTCAGTTTGTCTGTTTGCAAAACAATCGCGTCATCGTCAATCTTGTCGAATAAAAGAACAGGTTCGTTCAGCTGATGATCGGTCTGCAGAAGGGTTTCGTTGTCCAGACCGGACCACGGAAAGGCTTTGGTTATGTTCAGAATATCCCTGAGTTTTTTCGTGGTGAAAGGAAGGAACGGTTCCAGGGCTATGGTCAGGCGGGCACAAAGCTGCAGGGAAATGTTAAGAATTGTTCCCACGCGTTCCATGTCTGTTTTTGCCACTTTCCAGGGTTCTGTGTCAGCAAGGTATTTGTTTCCCAGGCGGGCAATATTCATGGCTTCTTTAAGAGAATCTCTGAACCGGTAATGTTCCAGATGCTCTTCCAGTGCATTTTTCATGGCCGAGACCGATCCCAGGACCTCCCTGTCGTAAGGGGTCAGAGTCCCGGTCTCCGGTACGGTCCCTTTGAAATATTTATGCGTCAGCACTACGGCTCTGTTGACGAAATTGCCCAGAATGGCCACCAGTTCGTTGTTGTTGCGGGACTGGAAATCTTTCCATGTGAAATCATTGTCCTTGGTTTCAGGAGTCGTGGAACACAAGGTATAACGCAACACATCTTCTTTCCCGGGAAATTCATCCAGGTATTCGTGCAGCCAGACAGCCCAGTTGCGTGAGGTCGATATTTTTTCTCCTTCCAGGTTCAGAAATTCATTGGCCGGGACGTTCTCGGGCAGAATGTACCCGCCGTGTGCCTTGAGCATGGAGGGAAAAACGATACAGTGAAAAACAATATTGTCCTTTCCAATAAAATGAATCATTTTCGTGTCCTGATCTTTCCACCACTTTTCCCACGTGTCCGGATAAAGTTCAATGGTGTTGGAAATATAACCGATGGGAGCATCAAACCACACATAAAGCACTTTTCCCGAGGCCCCTTCTACGGGAACGGGTACGCCCCAGTCCAGGTCACGGCTGACGGCTCTTGGTTGCAATCCGTTGTCCAGCCATGATTTACACTGCCCGTATACATTGGGTTTCCATTCTTTGTGGTTTTCCAGGATCCATTCCCGGAGCCAGGGTTCGTACTGGTCCAAAGGCAGGTACCAGTGTTTTGTCTTTCTTTTTTCGGGAATGCTCCCGCTGATTGAAGACTTGGGATCTATGAGTTCGTCCGGGGAGAGTGTAGAGCCACATTTTTCACATTGGTCGCCGTATGCGTCAGCATGCCCGCACCTGGGACAGGTTCCGGTTATATACCGGTCGGCCAGGAATGTATTGGCTTCGGGATCAAAGTATTGTTCCGTCTCCTTTTCCAGGAATTTGCCTTCATCGTATAATTTGCGGAAAAAGGCAGAGGCGGTTTTGTGGTGTATCTCCGAGGTGGTTCTGGAATATACATCGAATGAAATGCCCAAACGGCTGAATGACTCTTTGATCTGATGGTGGTATGTGTCTACGATATCCTGAGGTGAAACGCCAAGTTGTCTTGCCTTTATGGTGATGGGAACTCCGTGTTCGTCCGAGCCGCCGACAAAGCACACCTCGCGTCCGCGAAGCCTAAGGTACCTTACGTAAATATCTGCCGGGACATAAACGCCGGCAAGATGTCCAATGTGAATGGGGCCGTTGGCATAAGGCAGGGCCGATGTGACAAGGTAACGTTTGTATTCTTTCTGCATTGTTGTGATATGGGTTATGTTAATTCAGTCTTTTCAGTTCACGGGCGAAGGAATTCCTGACCTCCATCATGACCATGAGTTCTTTCATGATCTGTTGAATTTTGTCTTCCTCTCCCGATAATTGTGCCTGCTGAAGTTCTTTTGTAAGGTCAGTGCAGGCAATGGAAACGATCTTGGATTTATATACCAGTATGGATTTGGTTACGTTTTCCTTCAGCAGAGATTCCTCCAGTGGCAAACTGTCCCTAAGGACCTTCAGGTTAAGATGATGCGGGTTGTTCATCAGATTAACAATATGCTGTGAAACGGCCGGCTCGGGGTGGTTTATGAAATATCTTCTGCGTACGGTGTCGTCTCCGCTGATTCCCCTGTACTCTCTTAATATCTTGGCATACAGCGGGTCCCTGAATTCCAGTTCATCCTCTTCAAGTGCATTGTAAATGAAATCAGACACGGTTATGTCGTTCATGAGGGTCTGCCCGAATTTGATCAGGTAATAAAGGATACCCTGTTCACACCGGCTCAGATCTTCGTACTTTGGGGACATTTCCTTTTCCGGGACGGCGACTTCATCCGCCGTTGGCGGGGAGGTGACAGGGGTATGGGGGGGGGCGGCCGCTCTTTTTTTTCGAATCCGGGCAACTTCGCGTGTAAGGATCACTTCTTCAATGTCCAGATGGCGGCTGCATTCTTCAATATATACAGTCCGGGTGATGGCGTCCGGGACAATGGCAATGCTGTCCACCACTTCACGGATGAGTGCGGATCGTTTCAGGGGATCTTTCATTTCATCCGCCATGAGCGAGATCTTGAAATGAATGAAATCGGTTTCGTTGTTTTCAAGAAAATCCGTTGTCTCGCGTGCGCTGCGGGATCGTGCAAATGAATCCGGATCTTCGCCTGCGGGGAAGCGGACCACCTTGACCTGCAGTCCTTCTTCCAGCAACATGTCTATACCGCGAATGGATGCCCTGATCCCGGCGTCGTCCCCATCGTAAAGGACCGTAACCCGTTGGGTAAACCTCTTGATAAGACGGATCTGTTCTGAGGTCAGGGATGTTCCGGAGGATGACACCACATTTCTGATACCTGCCTGAAACAGCGACAGTACGTCTGTGTATCCCTCTACCAGGTAGCACTTCTGAAGCTTGCTTATTTGCTGCTTCGCAAAAAAGATCCCGTAAAGGGAACGACTTTTATTATAGATCTCACTTTCAGGAGAGTTGATGTATTTGGACAGCTGTTTGTCACTTCTAAGGGTCCTTCCTCCGAATCCTATGACCCGTCCGCTGATGGAATGTATGGGGAACATGACCCGGTCCTGATAACGGTCTGTAAGTGCTTCGGGCCTGTTGTCGCGGGCTTCATAATGGATGGTCAGCCCGGTGGAAGTCAGAAGTTCCTCTTTGTATCCTGCGGCAAGGGCTGACTGTGTGAATGCGCTTTTTGCATCAGGCGCATATCCCAGCTGAAATTCCCTGATAATCTGTTCCGTAAAGCCTCGTTCCCGCAGATAACTTAACCCGGCATTGCGTCCTGAGGCTTCTTCCCACAGGTATCGTGTATAGAAATCCCTGGCATATGCGTTAACCACCAGCATGCTGTCCCGGCGAAGGCGGGATTCGGCTTCCCCGGGTGATTCTTCCTTTTCTTCAACGGGGATGTTGTATTTGTTGCCAAGAAAACGCAGGGCTTCCACATAGGTAAGCTGATCGTGTTCCATCACAAAACGGATCACATTTCCTGCCTTGCCGCATCCAAAACATTTAAAGATTCCCTTGGAGGGGGATACCGAGAAAGAGGGGGTCTTCTCGTTGTGAAAAGGGCAACAGGCCACATAATTGGCACCCCGTCTCTTCAGAGTGACGTATTCGCCAATGACTGCTTCAATGGGAGCAGCTTCCAGGATACGTTCTATAGTGGCCTGGCTGATCATCAGAAAACTTTAAATCCGACGGCTTCCCGCACCAGCTCCATGGTTGCCCGTGCAGAAGACCGTGCTTCTTCAGTGCCTTTGTCTATCACGTATTTTAAATAGGCGTCATCGTTGTAGATTTCTTCAATTCTGGCCTTGATGGGAAGTGTGTGCTTGCAAATATCTTCGGCCAGCTGTTTTTTCAGGTCTCCGTAACGAATGGTACCATTGTCATACTGATCCCTGAAATGCTGAACCACTGCGGGTTCAGAAACTACGGACAACAAGGTGAACAGGTTGGTGATTTCCTGGCTCATGGGGCTCCCTTTGCCGGCCGGCCCGCTGTCCGTTACGGCACGCATTACTTTTTTTGTGATGGTTTTCTGATCGTCAATAAGATAGATCCCGTTTCCTTCACTTTTTCCCATTTTCCCGCTTCCGTCCAGGCCGGGAATTTTTACCAGGTTGCTTCCGAAGTTGTACGCTTCCGGTTCGGGAAATACAGCTACGTTGTATAATTTGTTGAATCGTCTGGCAAGCAGGCGTGTAATTTCAAGATGCTGCTCCTGGTCTTTGCCAACAGGGACCCAGTCGGCACGATGTACCAGGATGTCGGCGGCCATCAGTACGGGGTAAGTCAGCAGGCCGGCATTTACGTTTTGCGGATTAAGCCTTACTTTGTCTTTGAAAGATGCCGTACGTTCCAGTTCACCCTTATATGTCAGCATATTGAGGAGTACATACAGTTCGCATACCTGGGGAACGCTGCTTTGAACGAAAAGTGTCGATTTTTCAGGATCAAGTCCCGAGGCCAGGTATTCGGAAAGGATGATCTTCACATTGGAGTGAAAATCTTCAGCTTTTGGGTGTGTGGTAAGGGAATGGAGGTCGGCTATAAAGAAAAAACATTTGGCCTGATGCTGTAATTGAGCAAAATTCCGGAGCGCTCCGAAATAATTGCCCAGATGCAGATGGCCTGTGGAACGTATGCCGCTCAGAACAGTTTTCATAATAGGGGAATGATCAAATTTCAGCTCACAAAGTTAGTCTTTTTTAGGTAAATGTTATCTTTGTAAATCTATACTTGAGCAATGATAACAATATCCAAAGGCCGCCTGAGGGGAAAAGTGATGCTACCTCCTTCTAAAAGCATGAGCATCAGAGTGTTGGCCGCAATATTTCTGGCCGGACGTGATACGTTGCTCAGGGGGGCGTGGCCAAAGGACGGTACGCAGGTGTGTGAGGATGTCCAGGCTGCTTACAGGGTGGTTCGTTCGGTGGGGTCCCAGTTTGTCAAGGAAGATATCTGGCCCAACGCTGCTCCTCCGGGAAGGGATCATTCCAGGCGTCAGCTGGATTGCGGAGAATCGGCACTGGCCCTCAGAATGTTTGCACCCATTCTGGCCCTGTCCTCCTATATATATTGTCTTAGAGGCCGTACAACACTGATAACAAGACCTATAGATTTTGTCATAGAGGGTCTGCGCGAACTTGGTTGCTGGTGCGAAAGCCTCAATACCCTGCCCACCTTGTCGATCATTGAAAATCTTAAAGAAACGGGCCGATGGGAACCCCGTGATTCTTCGCTCAGTTTATCACGCCCCATCCTGCTGGTACAGGGCCCGCTGCGGGGTGGAAAATACCAGGTTAACGCCGGTGGCAGTTCCCAGTTCCTGAGCGGCCTGCTGATGGCGCTTCCGCTGGCAGAGAAAGACTCCATCCTGGAAGTGGAACACCTGGCCAGTCAGCCATACATTGATTTGACCCTGAATGTAATGGAGTCCTTTGGAGTTCGTGCCACACACGACAATTACAAAGTGTTCCACATCCCCGGAAGGCAGACATACCGCGCCCGCAAGATCGCTGTGGAGGGGGACTGGAGCGGAGGGGCGAATTTCATAGTGGGCGCCACACTATTTGGGGACCTTCGAATAGGCCCCTTGTGGAAAAACAGCCTGCAGGCCGATAAGGCCATCCTGGAAGCCATAGGAAAGGCAGGAGGTTCATGGGCATGGGGAACGGCCAACCAATTGAAGGTGTACAAGAGTGATTCCCTGCAGGGGTTTTCCTTTGATGCGCAGAAATGCCCCGATCTTTTTCCCCCGCTGGTTGCACTGGCGGTCCATTGCAAGGGGACTACAAGCATACACGGGATTGACCGCCTTTTCCACAAGGAATCGAACAGGGCGCTGGCACTTCTCGAAGAGTACTCCAGGGTGGGAGCCAATATTCGCCTGGAAGGCAACAATATGGTGGTGGAAGGAGGCGTATTGCCCGGCGGTGCGTCCACCTCTGCCCGGGGAGATAACCGGATCGCCATGTCGCTGGCCATTGCGGCACTGGGGGCTGAAAAACCCATCGAGATAGAAGGTAAACACACGGTTTCAAAGTCTTTTCCTGACTTTTGGGTGGAATTGGAAAAAGTAACCAGACCTGAGCAATGAACGTTTTCGGAAAAAATTTCAGGGTGACCGTTTACGGGGAATCCCACGGACCGGAAGTAGGCGTGGTGCTTGACGGCGTTCCCCCGGGCATACTTCTGTCCGGTATCGACTTTATGGAAGACATTGCCAGACGGAAAAGCGGAGCTCCGGGAACAACCAAACGCCGGGAGAGTGACCAGCCTATGATCAGAAGCGGTGTCTACAGGGGTTATACGTCCGGGAGTCCCCTGTGCATTTCTTTTTTGAACAGGGATGCACGTCCGGAAGAATACCTGTCTGATGGGGAAAGCCAGATGGCAGATAAAATGCATTTCAGGCCGGGGACTGCAGATTATACCGGGGATGTGAAATTCCGGGGTTATCAGGACCCCCGGGGCGGAGGGCATTTTTCCGGAAGACTTACGCTCCCCCTGGTAGCTGCCGGGGCAGTTGCCAAAAAGATCCTGGAAGGAACGTGTCCGAGACTCAGGATCAGGGCCTTTCTTACCCAGGTTGGCGGTATCCCCGTGATCAGGAACAAACCGCTCCCTGCATCGGTAAACAATATGCTTTCAGACGCAGTGGATAAGGGCGATTCCCTGGGGGCGGTGATTACTTGTGAGGTAACCGACATCCCTGCAGGTCTCGGGAATCCCTTCTTCGATTCGGCAGAATCGTTATTGTCTCATATAATATTTGCCATACCGGGTATCAAAGGGATCACCTTTGGCCTGGGTTTTGACGAAACATTGCTCATGGGGTCACAGAATCCTCATATAGGCGGAATTGCGGGAGGGATCACCAACGGAGATCCCGTTTCTTTTCAGGTTGCCGTTAAACCCACTCCCACGGTAGGGGGAAAGGGAAGGCATGATGCCTGTTTTGCATTACGCGTTCCTGTGGTGGTGGAAGCTGTTACCGCCATTGTCCTGGCAGATCTGATGACCACACCTGCCTAGGATCCGCTTTTTTGCTGCTGGAGTGCGGCACGGACTTTGGCTTCGATCTCTTCCTTGAGTTCCGGATTGTCTTTGAGCATTTGCTTTACGGCATCACGGCCCTGTCCGATCTTGGTTTCTCCGTAACTGAACCAGGACCCGCTTTTTTTAATGATGTTGTAATCAACGCCCATATCAATGATTTCACCTATGAGCGAGATCCCTTCTCCGAAAATGATGTCGAATTCAGCTTTCTTGAAAGGCGGGGCCATTTTGTTTTTTACCACTTTTACCCGCACATGGTTCCCGGTAGCATCATCCCCGTCTTTAAGCTGGGTGGTACGACGTACGTCAACACGTATGGTAGCATAGAATTTGAGGGCATTTCCCCCGGTCGTGGTTTCCGGATTCCCGAACATAATGCCGATCTTTTCTCGTAACTGATTGATAAACACACAGGTTGTGTTGGTGCGACTGATGTTGGCCGTCAATTTCCTCAGGGCCTGTGACATCAGTCTGGCCTGGAGACCCATTTTGGAATCCCCCATTTCGCCTTCGATCTCGGCTTTTGGAGTCAGGGCGGCCACAGAGTCGATGACCACAATGTCAACCGCACCGGAGCGGATCAGGTGATCGGCCACTTCCAGGGCCTGTTCCCCGTTGTCGGGCTGGGATATGAGCAGTGTTTCCACATTGACACCCAGTTGTTGTGCGTAATTGCGGTCGAATGCGTGTTCAGCGTCTATGATCGCGGCAATGCCTCCCAGTTTCTGGGCTTCCGCAATGGCGTGAATGGCTAAAGTGGTCTTCCCGCTCGATTCGGGTCCGTATATCTCCACCACGCGGCCCCTGGGATAACCGCCAATGCCCAAAGCATAATCCAGACCAATGGATCCCGAGGGGATCACGGATACATCCCATTTGGGCTGATCGCCCAATTTCATAATCGTTCCCTTCCCGAAATCTTTCTCGATCTTGTCCAGGGTTGCCTGGAGTGCTTTCATTTTTTCCTGACTGACGGCAGCTCCTCCTTTTACTTCTTCTGCACTAACTTTTGCCATAATATTATGATTAATGATTAGACAACAAATATACAAATTCACGGACAAAATCCCCTATCTTTGAAGTATGAAAGAATGGTTGCTCGGAAAAAATCCCACAGAGTTGCGTCAGATTACGGATTCCTTCGGTATGCCTTCTTTTGCAGCCGCCCAGATAGCCCGATGGATCTATCAGAATAAAGTAAGGGATATTGCGGATATGACCAACCTGCCCAAAGCGGCCAGGGAAAATCTTTCCGAAAAATACCAGGTGGGAGGGTGGCTGCCGACGGATATACAGGAGTCTGCAGACGGTACTAAGAAATACCTATTTCCTACTGTAGCAGGTTCCCATACCGGAATAGAAGCCGTGATGATACCGGAACAGGACAGGGCTACCCTGTGTTTGTCTTCACAGGCGGGATGCCGTCTGGGCTGCGCTTTCTGTATGACTGCACGTATGGGTTTCCAGGGGCAATTGAGTGCCGGGGAGATTGTCAGTCAGTTTTTGAATATTGACGAGACCGATCGGTTAACCAACGTGGTATATATGGGTATGGGAGAGCCACTGGACAACTGGACGGAAGTATTACGATCCCTGGAAATTTTCACTTCTTCCTGGGGATTTGCCTGGAGTCCGCGGCGTATTACGGTTTCCACATCGGGTATCCTGCCTGTAATAGAGGCTTTTATGGAAAAAACGCAAGCGCACCTGGCTGTTAGTCTGCACAATCCTTTTGATGCCGAACGTGAACAAATCATGCCGGTGCAAAAGGCTTACCCGGTAAGCAGTATTATCAGGAAGCTGAGAGAATATGATTTCAGCGGTCAGCGAAGGCTGAGCTTTGAATACATTCTGTTTGACGGTTGGAACGACACGCAACGGCATGCAACAGCTTTGCTGCAATTGTTGCGGGGTATGGATTGTCGCGTAAACCTGATACGGTTTCATCCCATTCCCGGTTTTTCCATGCAACCTTCAAAAGAATCGGCCGTGAATGTTTTCCAGGCACGTTTGAGCAAAGCCGGTTTGTTAACGACCGTGAGGGCTTCCCGGGGACAGGACATCCTGGCGGCGTGCGGCATGTTGAGTGTAAAGAAAAAAGAGGAGTGATGGATCAGGAAGAATTCAAAAGATATTTGGGAAAGATGCAGGCTTTGTGCAGCCGTGGTGAGAAATGCCGGGCTGATATCCGCATGAAACTGGAAAAGAAAAATATATCTTCTGAAGATATTAATAATATTTTACAGGCTCTTGAAGAGGATGGATTCCTTGATGAAGTCCGTTATGCCAAGGCTTATGTACACGATAAAAGCCGGTTGCAGGGGTGGGGGCCGAGGAAGATTTCGGGTATGCTTAAAATGAAAGGGATCCCGGAAGAAATCATTGAAAGT